>DATLIE010000209.1:0-6231 GCA_035539635.1 Burkholderiaceae bacterium | reverse complement strand
TCGGGGCGGCTCCTCAGTCGGCGGTGTGGTTCAGGTTCAGCGCAGTTGAACCAGCGTCTGCAGCACCTGGTCCTGCGTGCGGATGGTCTGCGCGTTGGCCTGGTAAACGCGCTGCGCGGTCATCATCGCGACGAGTTCGCCCGTCAGGTCGACGTTGCTTTCCTCCAGCGCGCCGGCCTGCAGCACGCCCAGGTTGCCTTCGCCCGGCACGCCGACGATCGGGTCGCCCGAGGTCGAGGTGCGCTGCCACACGTTGCCGCCCAGCGGCTGCAGGCCCTGCGGGTTGCGGAAGGTGGCGAGCTCGATCTGGCCGGCCGGCTGGTTCTGGCCGTTGCTGTAGCGCGCCATCACGACGCCGTTGTCCTCGATCGACACGCCGGTGATCTGACCCGGCGCATAGCCGTTCTGCGACAGGCTGGTCACGCCGAACGGCGCGCCGTACTGGCGCGCGCCGTCCATGTCGAGCTGCACGCCGGTGATCGGCAGCGTGGTCGAGCCGTTGGCGCTGGCGGTGGCGGGGATGTCGATCGTCACCGGGCCCACCGGCGCCGTCGGCGCACCGCCGGTGGCGGGGAAGGTGAGCGTGGCGCTGGCCACCGGGGCCGCGGCGGTGCCGTTGATCGGCGTGCCGTTGGCGGTGACGAACACGTTCCAGGTGCTGGCGGCGGACTTCTGGAAGTAGTAGGTCAGCGCCACGTCCTGGCCCAGCGCGTCGTACACGCTGATCGAGGTGGCGCTGTTGTAGGTGGTGGGGTCGGTGAAGTCGATCGCCGGGCCGGCGGTCGGCGCCGTGACGGCCATGCGCGCATCGAGGTTCATCTCGAGCTCGATCTCGCTGGTGGCCGCCGGCTCGATGCCGGCCGTGGGCAGGCGCAGCGCCGAGGCGTTGCCGGGCAGGATCACGCCGGTGGCGTCGGCCGGGTAGCCGACGAGCTGCAGGCCGTCGTTATTGACGATGTAGCCCTCGCGGTCGACCTTGAACTGGCCGTTGCGCGAGTACAGCGCCGGGTTCTGGCCGTCGGTGACCTGGAAGAAGCCGCCGCCGTTGATCGCCAGGTCCATCGGACTGTCGGTCACCGTGATGTTGCCCTGCGTGAACTGCTGCGCCACCGCGGCCAGCGTGACGCCGATGCCCACCGAGTTGGCGCCGGCGCCGCTCATCGCGTTGGCATACATGTCGGCGAACTCGGCACGCGAGGCCTTGGCGCCGAAGGTGTTGCTGTTGGCGACGTTGTTGCCGATCACCTCGAGGTTCTTGCTCGTGGCGTTGAGGCCGGACAGGCCTTGCTGGAAGCTCATGCGTGCTCCTTGGGTGAAATCAGTTGAAGGCGCGGATGTCGGCGTAGGCGACGCTGCCGCTGTTGCGCAGTTCGAGCGTGAGCTGGTCGCCGCCGGCGATGACCGCGTCGACGCGGTCGCGCATCAGCGGGGTGCTGGTCACGTTGGCGGTGCCGCTCTTGGCGACGATGCGGAAACGCTGGCCGAGCGAGGCTTCCACGCCCTCGGGCGGGGTCCACTCGAAGCCGTGGCGGCCGCTGCCCTGCGCGCCGAGTTCGAGAGTGTCGATCACGCGGCCGCCGGCGTTGAGGATCTCGACCTGCACGCGGTCGGCCGCGCTGGCCAGCTCGAAGCCGCCCTGCACCAGGCCTTCGTCGTTGGTGGTCAGCTGGTTGCCGGCGACGATGACGTCGCGGCCCACCAGGCTGGCGCCCTGCAGCGCGGAGAGCTGCGCGAACTGCGTGCCCAGGCCTTCGACGGTGCGGTTGAGTTTCTCGATGCCGTTGACCGACTGGATCTGCGCCATCTGGCTCGTCACCTGGGCGTTGTCCATCGGGTTCAGCGGGTCCTGGTTCTGCATCTGCGCGACCAGGAGCTTGAGGAAGCGGTCCTCGGCACCGGCGTCGTTCTTCGTCTTGACGGTCGAAGTCGACGTGGTGTTGAGGTTGGAGAAGTCGACGCTGCTCGGCATGGCAGTCCTTCGGATCAGCTGCCGAGCTGCAGCGTCTTCTGCAGCAGGGTCTTGGCGGTGTTCATCACCTCGACGTTGTTCTGGTACGAACGCGAAGCCGAGATCATGTTGACCATCTCCTCGACCGCGTTGACGTTCGAGTAGGTCACGTAGCCGTCGGCGTCGGCCGACGGGTGCTTGGGGTCGTGCACGCGGCGGCCCGCGGCGTCGGACTCGTTGATCGTGCTGACACGCACGCCGGCGGCACCGGCCGCGCCCATCAGCTCGGTCTGGAACACGACCTGGCGCGCCTTGTAGGCGCTCCCGTCGGGCCCGGCCACTGTGTCGGCGTTGGCGAGGTTGCTCGCCACCGTGTTCAGGCGCTGGCTCTGCGCCGAGACGGCGCTGCCCGAGATGTTGAAGACCTGGAACATCGACATGGCTTACTCCTTGATCAGGCCTGGCCCTTGATCGCTTCCAACATGGTGCGCACGCTGCCGTTGATGAAGCGCAGCGTGGCTTCGTACTTCACGCTGTTGTCGGCGAAGCTGGCGCGCTCGCGGTCCATGTCGACCGTGTTGCGGTCGAGATTGGTCTGCGAGGCGGTGGCGTAGCGCAAGCCGGGTTCGCCGCGGGCGCCCGCCAGGGGCTGCAGGTGGCCCGCGGTGCTGACCGTCATCTGGCCGGCGGTCGGGACCTGCCCGGTGGCCTGGCGCAGCGCGGTGGCGAAGTCCATCTCCTTCGCCACGTAGCCGGGGGTGTCGGCGTTGGCGATGTTGCTCGCGATCAGGCGCTGGCGCTCCGAGCGCAGCGTGAGCGCCTCGGCCTGGAAGTTCAGCGTGTCGGTGAGTCGGTGGATCATGGGTGCACCTGGTTCGCGGTGTTGCGGCCATTGTTTGACAGCCCCTGCCGGAACATGAGCCGGATAAGGCGGGTCAAGCCCGGCCAATTCGATGCCTCGCGCACGCCGTGCCTGCCTACAGTGGCCGCTGTGAACAAGGTTGTCCGTCACCTCGTCTGGCCATGGATCGGCTTGTGCGCATTCGCACAGGCCGAGACGGTCGACGCCGCGCTCGCGCAACGCGTCGAGGCGCTCGCGCGCGCGGCCTCCGAGCAGTCCGCCTCCGGCCTGCGTGTCGAGGTCAAGGTGGGCCAGCTCGACCCGCGCCTGAAGCTGGCGCCCTGCGCCCAGGTGCAGCCCTACCTGCCCGCAGGCACTCGCCTGTGGGGCGCGGCGCGCATCGGGTTGCGCTGCGTCGACGGCGCGACGCGCTGGAACGTCTTCCTGCCGGTGACCGTGTCGGTCTACGGCCCGGCGCTGGTGGCCAGCGGCGCCCTCGCCGCCGGCGCCACGCTGACGGCCCAGGACCTGAAGACCGCCGAGGTCGACTTCGCCGCGCGCCCAGGCGCCGTGCTGGCGCAGGCCGAGCCGCTGCTCGGCCGCACGCTGGCCCGCGCGCTGGCCGCCGGCGAGCCGCTGCGCGCGGCGGACCTGCGCGCGCGCCAGTGGTTCGCCGCCGGCGACATGGTGCGCATCGTCGCCGCCGGCCGCGGCTGGCGCATCCACGGCGAGGGCCAGGCGCTGAACCCCGGCGTCGAGGGCCAGGCCGTGCGGGTGCGGACCGAATCCGGTCGCATCGTCAGTGGCATGGCAGTTGCTGAACGGCAGGTCGAGGTGGCGCTGTGATCCAGATGCGTCACCCCGGGCGTGAAAAAAGTCCTCAAGTCTGCGCCTCGATCACCGATACACGAGCCATCAGGAAGAATCCGCTGGCGCCAACGTCGCTGGTCGCAGGAGCATTCACATCATGAAGATCGGTCAGCTCGACAACAGCCCCAAGCCGCAGAAGGTCGCCTCGCCGGCGGCCGACGCGCGCGCCAACCCGAATGCCGCGGTCAAGGACGCGACCGCCGCGCCGGCCGAGCCGAGCGCCAAGGTCGAGCTGTCGCCGGCCGCGGCGGCGCTGGCCGCCCAGGGCAACACGGGCGATTTCGACGCCGAGAAGGTGGCGCGCATCGCGCAGGCCATCCGCGAAGGCAAGTTCGAAGTCAACGCCGAGGCCATCGCCGACAAGCTGATCGCCCACACGCGCGACCTGTTGTCGCCGCGCACGCATTGACCCGCGCATGACCTTGTCACTTCTCTCCCCCGCCCAGGACGGGCTGGAAGGCGCCATCGCGGCGATCGAGGAGCGCCTCGCGGCGCTGGGCCTCGCGCTGCGCGACCGCGACGAGCGCGCGGTCGAGGCGCAGGCGCACGAACTGCACCGCGCCCTGGCCGCCGCCGTCCAGCGCTTCTCCCATGCCGCGCGCCAGCCCGGCGGCGTGTCGCCGCAACTGCGCCACCGCCTGATGGCCGCCAGCGGCCAGGTGGCGGCCCAGCGCGAGAGCCTGGCCCGCGCCACCGCTGCGCTCGACCGCGCAATCGACGTGCTGATGCCTTCGCCCCTGCCGGCGGCGGCCTACGCCGCGCACGGCGGCCTCGCCCGGCCACCGCGCGCCGAGCATCTCGGCGCCTGAGGGCGCCTGCGCCCGCAGCGAGTCGCCAGCGTGCCGCCGCCCCCCTGCGACGTGCACGCCGGTGGCGTGTTCGGCCTGCCACCCACCGAAAGCCGCGCCGCGATCGACGCCACGCTGCGCACCGCGCGCCGCGCGATCGCGCTGGCGCTCGGGGTCGTCGCCGTGCTGCTGCTGCTGGTGGTGCTCGAGCGCGGCTGGTTCCTCGACTCCCATGGCCACGCCTCGCAACGCGTGAACCTGGCCGAGCAGACGGTGTCGTCGCTGCTGCTGGCCGACGAGCGGCTGATGATGTCGGCGCAGATGGCCGCGGTGACCGGCGAGGAGCGCTGGATCGCGCGCTACCACACGCACCTGCCCGCGGTGGAAGCCGCACTGGCCGCCGGCGAAGCGCTCGCGCCCTCCGCGGTGGCGCTCCGCTACCACGAACAGACCAAGGCCGCGAGCGAGAGCCTGGTGTCACTCGAGACCACTGCGCTAGAGGCGATCTCGGTGGGCGCTCCGGCCGTCGCGCGCGCCATCCTCGACGGCGAGCGCTACAAGCAGGACAAGGCGCGCCTGAACAGCGCCACGCTCGAGTTCACGCAGAGCACGCTCGAGGCGGTGCGCCGCGAGCAGCTCGCGCTGCGCCAGCGTGCCGACGCGGTGCTGCTCAGCCTGCTCGGCCTGGCGCTGGCCGTCGGCGTGGTGACCTGGCGGCGCCTGAACGCGAGCCTGAAGCGCTCGCGCACGGCGATGGTGGAAGCGCAGGAGCGCATCGAGCGCCTGGCCACCAGCGACTCGCTGACCGGGCTGCCCAACCGCGCCGCACTGCACGACGGCATGCGCGCGGCGATCGCGCGCGCGCAGCGCGAGGGGCGCCAGCTGGCGCTGCTGATGATCGACCTCGACCGCTTCAAGCCGATCAACGACCGCCATGGCCACCAGGTCGGCGACCGCGTGCTGCGCGAGGCGGCCCAGCGCCTGGGCCGCTTGCTGCGCGGCAGCGAGCTGCACGCGCGCTACGGCGGCGACGAGTTCGTCGCGCTGATCGACGACCATGGCGACCCGAACGCCGGCCACCGTGTCGCCGATCGACTGGTGAGCGGCCTGTCGGAGGCGATCCAGCTCGACTCGCTGTCGCTGCAGGTCGGTGCCAGCATCGGCATCGCGCGCTTCCCGGCCGACGCCGTCAACGCCGACGAACTGCTGCGCCGCGCCGACCTGGCGCTGTACCGCGCCAAGCAGGGCGGGCGCGGCCGCAGCTGCTACTACGACGCGACGTTGGACAACGCGCTGGCCGAACGCGAGGCCCTCGAGCACCGCCTGCGCGACGCCATCGAGCAGGGCCAGATCGTGCCGCACTACCAGCCGGTGGTGGACCTGGCGGACCGGCGCGTGCGCTGCGTCGAACTGCTCAGCCGCTGGCAGGACCCCGAGCGCGGCCTGGTGCCGCCGTCGGAGTTCATTGGCGCGGCCGAGCGCGCCGGTTTGATCGGCGCGCTCACGTTGGCCGTGCTGCGGCAGGCCTGCGTCGACCTGCGCTCGATGCCGGCAACCTGGCGCGTGGCGCTGAACGTGGCGCCCGACCACCTGCAGGACCCAGGCCTGGTCGAGCAGCTGCTCGACGTGAAGCGTGCCCACGGTGCCGACCCGCGCCGCTTCGAGGTCGAACTGACCGAGACCGCGCTGGTGGCCGACATGCACGCCGCGCGGCGCACGATCGATGCGCTCAAGCGCGAAGGCATCACGGTGGCGCTCGACGACTTCGGCACCGGCTACTCGTC
>DATLIE010000208.1:0-6495 GCA_035539635.1 Burkholderiaceae bacterium | reverse complement strand
TGCCCGCGTTGTTGGCGCGCGCGCGCAGCACGAAGTTGACGATCTCGTTGCGGAAGTCCTTCGGGTTCGCGATGCCGGCCGGCTTCTCGATCTTCTCGAGTTCGGCGTTCAGCGAGGCGCGGTCGAAGACCTCGCCGGTGTCGGTGTCGCGGTACTCGTGGTCCTGGATCCAGTAGTCGGCGTACGTGACGTAGCGGTCGAAGATGTTCTGGCCGTATTCGCTGTAGCTCTCGAGGTAGGCGGTCTGGATCTCCTTGCCGATGAACTCCGCGTAGCGGGTCGACAGGACTTCCTTGATGAAGCTCACGTACTTCTGTTCCAGCTCGGCCGGAAACTGCTCGCGCTCGATCTGCTGCTCGAGCACGTACATCAGGTGCACGGGGTTGGCCGCGACCTCGGTGCTGTCGAAGTTGAAGACCTTGCTGATGATCTTGAAGGCGAAGCGTGTGGAGATGCCGCTCATGCCTTCGTCGACCCCGGCGTAGTCGCGGTACTCCTGGAAGCTCTTCGCGCGCGGGTCGGTGTCCTTCAGGTTTTCACCGTCGTACACCAGCATCTTGGAATAGAGGCTCGAGTTCTCGGGCTCCTTCAGGCGCGTGAGCACCGCGAACTGGCTCATCATCTTCAGCGTGCCCGGCGCGCACTTGGCTTCACTCAGCGACGAGTTGCGGATCAGCTTCTCGTAGATCTTCACCTCTTCGGACACGCGCAGGCAGTACGGCACCTTGACGATGTAGATGCGGTCGAGGAACGCTTCGTTGTTCTTGTTGTTGCGGAAGGCCTTCCACTCGCTCTCGTTGCTGTGCGCCAGCACGATGCCGTCGAAGGGAATGGCGCCGAAGCCCTCGGTGCCCTTGTAGTTGTTCTCCTGCGTGGCCGTCAGCAGCGGATGCAGCACCTTGATCGGCGCCTTGAACATCTCGACGAACTCGAGCAGCCCCTGGTTGGCCAGGCACAGGCCGCCGCTGTAGCTGTAGGCGTCGGGGTCGTCCTGCGAATAGGTCTCGAGCTTGCGGATGTCGACCTTGCCGACCAGCGACGAGATGTCCTGGTTGTTCTCGTCGCCCGGCTCGGTCTTGGCCACGCCGACCTGTTTCAGGATCGACGGGAAGCGCTTGACCACCTTGAACTTGCGGATGTCGCCGCCGTACTCCTCCAGGCGCTTGACCGCCCACGGGCTCAGCACGCGCTGCAGATAGCGCTGCGGAATGCCGTACTCCTTCTCGAGGATCGGCCCGTCCTCCGCGGCACTGAACAGGCCGAGCGGCGACTCGTTCACCGGCGAACCCTTGATCGCGTAGAACGGCACGTCCTGCATCAGCTGCTTCAGCCGCTCGGCGATCGAACTCTTGCCGCCGCCCACCGGGCCCAGCAGGTAGAGGATCTGCTTCTTCTCTTCCAGCCCCTGCGCCGCGTGCCGGAAGTAGGACACGACCTGCTCGATAGAGTCCTCCATGCCATAGAACTCGGCGAAGGCCGGGTAGATCTTCATCACCTTGTTGGCGAAGATCCGGGACAACCGCGGGTCGTTGCGGGTGTCCACCATCTGCGGCTCACCGATCGCCTTGAGCATGCGCTCGGCCGCGGTCGCGTAGGCGAGGGGATTCTTCTTGCACTCGGCGAGGTAGTCCTCGAGCGAGAGCTCTTCTTCGCGCGTGCGCTCGTAGCGTTGGGCGAAGCTGGCGATGACGTCCATGCACGGACCTCCTTGACGGTTCGGCCTTCGTGCCGGAGGGCAAGCAAGACGCTTGCCGGGCCGGCCACCGAGGGCTGGGAAGTTCTGATGCAGTCCCGGCTGTACGGGCCCAGGCGGCATCAGAGCTTTCCGGTCAGAGGCTCATGAACGTGTATCGATGACGACGAGTCTGCTCCCAGCATCGCACCGCGTCGCGGCATCGATGGCGTGAAATGACCCGGCAAGTGCCAGCATTTCACGTCCACCGACAACGCGCCATCGCGGGGCGACGCCGACAGCTTCTTTTTAGCACGACTGAGTCGCGCCCGGGCGTGGGAGTTCCTGAGCGTGGCGCTCAGCCGTCAATCAGCGCCGGGTTCCATGCATGCACCTGCTGGCGCTGCGAGCCCAGGCCCTCGATGCCGAGCGCCATCACGTCGCCCGCCTTCAGGTACACCGGGTTCGGCTTGACGCCCATGCCCACGCCCGGCGGCGTACCGGTGGTGATGAGGTCCCCCGGATACAGAGTCATGAACCGGCTCAGGTAACTCACCAGGAAAGCCGCACCGAAGATCATGGTCTTCGTGTTGCCGGTCTGGAAGCGCTTGCCGTTGACGTCCAGCCACATGCCGAGGTTCTGGATGTCGGCGATCTCGTCCTTCGTCACCATCCACGGCCCGATCGGGCCGAAGGTGTCGCAGCCCTTGCCCTTGTCCCATTGCGAGCCGCCGCGGTCGACCTGGTATTCCCGCTCCGACACGTCGTTGACCACGCAGTAGCCGGCCACGTACTTGAGTGCGTCGGCTTCGCTGACGTAACGCGTCTTGCTGCCGATCACGATGCCGAGCTCCACCTCCCAGTCGCCCTTCACCGAGCCCTGCGGCAGCACCACGTCGTCGTTGCAGCCGACGATGCAGCTGGTGGCCTTGGTGAAGACCACCGGCTCCTTGGGCACCGGCAGGTTCGACTCGGCAGCGTGGTCGCTGTAGTTCAGGCCGATCGCGACGAACTTGCCGATGCCGGTCCAGGGCACGCCGATGCGGCCCGGGTTCTCGACCACCGGCAGCTTGGCGACGTCGATCGCCGCCAGCGCCGCCAGCCCGGCGGGCGTCAGGTGCTTGGGCGCGAGGTCGCCGACCAGCCCCGACAGGTCGCGCACGCGGCCCTGGGCGTCGAGCAGGGCGGGCATTTCCTGGCCACGGGGGCCGACACGCATCAGTTTCATGGATTGTCTTCCTTTCGTTCCGTCAGAGTATTCAGAGGGACCAGCCGCCGTCGATGACGTTCGTGGTGCCGGTCGTGAATGCCGATTCGTCGCTCGCAAGATACACGGCCAGCGCCGCGATCTCCTCGGCGCGGCCCAGGCGCCCCATCGGCTGGCGCGAGACGAACATCGCTTCGACATCCGCCGCCGTCTTGCCGCTGGCCTGGGCCTGGCTGTCGATGCGCTCGCGCAGCGACGGCGACTCGATCGTGCCGGGGCAGATCGCGTTGCAGCGGACGCCCTTGGCGACGAAATCGGCGGCCACCGACTTGGTCAGCCCGATCACCGCGGCCTTGGTCGTGGCGTAGACGAAGCGGTTGGGCACGCCCTTGATGCTGCTGGCCGCCGAGGCCATGTTGATGACCGAGCCGCTGCCCTTGGCCAGCATGCCGGGCAGGAAAGCCTTGATCGTGCGGTACATCGAGCGCACGTTGAGGTCGAAGGCGAAGGCCCAGTCGTTCTCGCTGCACTCGAGCACCGAGCCGGCATGCACGAAGCCGGCGCAGTTGAACAGCACGTCCACCGCACCATGGGCCTTCGCGGCGGCGTCGATCGCGGCCGGGTCGAGCACGTCGAGCGTCAGCGTCGTGCAGCCGGTCTCCTTGGCCAACGCGGCCAGCGCGTCGGCGTTGATGTCCGTGGCGATCACGCGCGCACCCTCGCGCACGAAGGCCAGCGCGGTGGCACGGCCGATGCCCTGGCCGGCGGCGGTAAGAAAGGCGGTCTTGCCCGCGAGTCGTTGGGAGGGGTTGCTCATGTCGTTCTCGGGTCGTGAAGGAGTGGGAGGAGGGGTCACAGCGGCGCGGGCAATTGCAGCCGCGCGCTCCAGGCGCGGAACTGCTCGGCCAGGCCGGGTTCGATCGGTATGCCGTCGCGCGTGCGCTGCGCCGCCACGGCGATCTCGGGGTCGCCCGGCATCAGCGGCGCGCCGGGCTCGGCGGCCAGGTCGCGCGCCATCGCCTCGAGCTGGGCCGCGAAGGCCGTGCTGCCGGCGAAGCGCTCCGGGTCGAGCGCGATGAAGAACGAGCCCATGCGGCGCGGTTCGTCGAGCGCGCCGAACATCTTCGGGATGTGCGGGCCGTACGGGTTGCCGAGCAGCGGGCCGCACAGCAGGTCGACCACCAGCGCGAGGGCGTAGCCCTTGTGGCCGTAGTCGCGCCCGCCCAGCGGCGTCACGGCCACGGCCGCCTGCGCGTCGGTGGTCGGCCGGCCCTGCGCGTCCACCGCGGTGTCGGGCGGCAGCGGGTGGCCCTCGCGGCGCGCGTTGCGCACGCGGTTGAACGGGATCGAGGTGGTGGCCATGTCCAGGCACACCGGCTCGCCGCCCTCGCGCGGGAACGCGAACGAGATCGGGTTGGTGCCCTGGAAGGCGCGGGTGCCCAGGTGCGGCACGGCCACGCTGTCGGCGTGCGTCACCGCGAAGCCGATGCAGCCCTGGCGCGCCGCGGCGCGCGTGTACAGGCCGATCGCGCCACAGTGCGAGGCGTTGCGCACGCCCACGGCACCGACGCCGTGCTCGCGCGCGATCGCCACCGCCTCGGCCATGGCGCGGTGCGCCACCACGATGCCGTGCCCCTGGTCGGCCTCGACCAGCGCGGTGCCGGGGCCGGTGCGCTGCACCTGCAGCGCCGGCCGCGCGCGGACGGTGCCGTTGGCCAGCCGGTCCATGTAGTGCGGCAGCAGCGCCACGCCATGCGAGTCGATGCCCCACAGGCTGGTCTGCACCAGGCTGGTCGCGAGCAGTGCCGCGTCGTCATCGGTCATGCCGGCGCCGGCAAAGCAGCGCGTGGCCCAGTCGCGCAGCGTGGCCGCGGGCACGGGCGTCGCGTCGTCGCGGGTCGGTTGTTGGCTCATCGTGTGTGGTGCTCCAGGGTGGCCGCGGCGCCCCGCGCGGCCAGCGTTTCGAGCGCCCGCGCGAGCGGCGCGACGAGGCCGGGCGCGTCCGCCAGGTCGCCGAACACCGGCGCGAGCCGCGTGAACGTGGCTGCGCGTTCGCGCGCGTCCGGCGCCGCCATGGCACGGGCATGCAGCGCTGCGAGTTCGGCCGCGAGCGGGTCGTCGATGGGGTACGTGCGGCCGGCCTCGTCGTGGCCGCGCAGGTGCGTGCACCAGGCCGCGATGCCGAGCGCCAGGTGCTCGATCGGCAGCCCCGCCGCGAGGCGCTCGCGCACCGTGCCGAGCCAGCGCTGCGGCAGCTTCTGCGAGCCGTCCATCGCGATCTGCGCGCAGCGGTGCGCGAGCGCCGGATTCGCGAAGCGCTGCAGCAGCTGCGCTCGGTAGGCCGCCAGATCGAACCCGGGCAGTTCGGCAGCGAGGGTGGGCGCCACCTCGTCGCGCAGCAGCGCGTCGACGTAACGCGCGAGGACCGGCTGCGCGATCGCACGATCGACCGTGGCCCAGCCGGCCTGCACGCCGAGGTAGGCGATTGCCGAATGCGCGCCGTTGAGCAGGCGCAGCTTGAGCTTCTCGAACGGTTCGGCGCGCGCCACGAGCTGCGCGCCGCCGGCCCGCCAGTCGGGGCGGCCGCTCGCGAAACGGTCCTCCACCGCCCAGGCGAGAAACGGCTCGGCCGCCACCGCGCCGGCGTCGTGCAATCCACCGAGCGCGGCCTCGGCCTGGGCCTGGTCGTCGGCGGTGCTGCGCGGCACGATGCGGTCGACCATGCTGTTCGGGAAGCGGCACTCGCGCTCGATCCAGCGCGCCAGGCCCGAGCTGACGCGCTCCGCGAAGGCGATCACCAGCCCGTGCAAGGTGTCGCCGTTGGACGGCAGGTTGTCGAGCGACAGCAGCGTCAGCGGTGGCGCCCCGTCGGCGCGGCGCCGCGCCAGCCCATGCACGAGGAAGCCGATCGCACTGCGAGGCGCCTCGGGGTGGGTCAGGTCGTGCACGATGTCGGGGTGGTCCAAGCGCAGCGCGCGCGTCGCCGGGTCGTGGCAGTAGCCCTTCTCGGTGACCGTGAGGCTGACGATGCGGGTGGCCGCGCCCGCGATGCGCTCCAGCACCGCGGACGGGTCCTCGGGCGCCACCAGCACCTCGAGCACCGAGCCGATCACGCGCACCTGGGCGCCCGACGCGTCGCGCAGCGTCAGCGTGTACAGGCCCTGTTGCGGCGCAAGCGCATCGCGCACATCGGCGTGGCGCAGCGACACGCCGGTGATGCCCCAGTCGGGCGTCGCGCCAGCGAGCTCGAGCGCGTCGTCGTTGATTGCGGCCAGGTGCGCGCGCGCGAACGCGCCCAGGCCCAGGTGCACGATGCCGCGCCTGAGCGTTTCGCGGTCGAACGCCGGCCGGCGCACGGCGGCAGGCAGCGAGGCCAGGCGCGAAGGGTCGAGGCGGTCGGTCATCGCGGCGGCACGGTCCACAGGTAGATACGCGACCGCCTTTCCAGGCCGTACGGCTTGTTGGGCACGTCGATCGTGAGCACGCGGTCGGGCTTCCAGTCGCCCATGTCCCAGTCGTGCGACACGATGCGCGTGCCGGGCTTGAGCGCCTGCAGGCGCGGCTTCAACTTCAGGTTCACCTCGGGCAGCAGGTACATCGTGACCACGGTGGCGGG
>DATLIE010000207.1:0-2996 GCA_035539635.1 Burkholderiaceae bacterium | reverse complement strand
GGTGTTCGACGGCACACCGTCCAACCCGACCGAGGCCGCGGTGCGCGCGGCCTGCCGCGTGCTCGACGCCGAGCGCTGCGACGGCCTGATCGCCGTGGGTGGCGGCTCGAGCATCGACCTGGCCAAGGGCGTGGCGATCGCCGCCACGCACGACGGCGCGCTGAAGACCTACGCCACGATCGAAGGCGGCGCCCCGAAGATCACCGACCGCGTGCTGCCGCTGATCGCCGTGCCGACCACCGCGGGCACCGGCAGCGAAGTGGCGCGCGGCGCGATCGTGATCGTCGACGACGGCCGCAAGCTCGGCTTCCACAGCTGGCACCTCGTGCCCAGGGCCGCCCTGCTCGACCCCGAGCTCACGATCGGCCTCCCGCCGCTGCTGACCGCCGCGACCGGCATGGACGCGATCGCGCATTGCATGGAGACCTTCATGGCGCCGGCGGTCAACCCGCCTGCAGACGGCATCGCGCTCGACGGCCTGGCACGCGGCTGGGCGCACATCGAGCGCGCGACGCGCGACGGTCGCGACATGCCAGCGCGCTGGAACATGCTGAGCGCCAGCATGCAGGGCGCGATGGCATTCCAGAAGGGCCTGGGCTGCGTGCACTCGTTGTCGCACAGCCTCGGCGGCCTGAACCCGAAACTGCACCACGGCACGCTGAACGCCGTGTTCCTGCCGGCGGTGGTGCGCTTCAACGCGCCGGCCGACTCGGTTCGAAGCGAGCGGCGTCTGCAGCGCATGGCCCATGCGGTCGGGCTGGCCGGCTGCAGCGATGACGGCACCGAGCTCGCCGACGCCCTGGCGGCGCTCAACGCCCGACTGGGGCTGCCGGCGGGCCTGGGGGCGATGGGCGTCACCGCCGACCAGTTCGACCGCATCATCGACCACGCGATGGCCGACCATTGCCACAAGACGAACCCGCGTCTGGCCTCGCGCGAGGATTACCGCGCGATGCTCGCGGAGTCGATGTGAGCAGCCCCGACGACGGGGCGAGCGCAGGTGCCGAGGCAGCGCACGCCGCGACGCTGCAACTGGCACTGGCGGTCGGCCTCGTCGGCATCTCGCTGTGGCGCGTCGACCTGGCGACCCAGCGCATCCACCTCAACGACTGGGGCTACGCGCTGATCGGGCACCGCCCGCAGCCCGGCGGCATGCCCCTGGCGGACATGCGCGCCTGCATCCACGAGGATGACCGCCAGGCCGTGGTCGATGCCGCGCAGCGCGCGCTCCAGAGCGATTCGATCGTCGACGCCGAGGCGCGCTACCGCCGTCCCGACGGCAGCTACCGCACCTTGCTCACGCGCCGCATCGCCGAGCGCGACGCGCAAGGCCGCCCTGTCGCGCTGGTGGGCGTGTCACTGGACATGACCGAGCGCCGGGACGCCGACGAGCAACGCCGCGCCCGGCTGGCGGCCGAAGCGGCCAACCGGGCCAAGACGGTCTTCCTCTCGCGCATGAGCCATGAGTTGCGCACGCCCTTGAACGCGGTGCTCGGCTTTGCGCAACTGATGCTGCGCGACGAAGCCGAGCCGCTGGCGACGCGCCAGCGCGAGCGCGGCCAGCGCATCGTCGACGCGGCCGGGCACCTGCTGTCGCTGATCGAGGACGTGCTCGACCTGAGCGCGATCGAGTCCGGCGCGTTGCACCTGCTCAGTGAGCCGGTGCCGTTGGCACCGATCGTGACCGAGGCCGTCGACTGGTTCGCGCCCGAAGCCACCCGCGCCGGCGTCGACCTGCAGGTGGGGCTGATCGACGCAGTGGCGAAGGCCGACGCCCGCCGCGTGCGGCAGGTACTCGCCAACCTGCTGTCCAACGCGATCAAGTACAACCAGCGCGGAGGCTGGGTCGAGGTGTCTTCGATCGACCGCGACGACGGCTTCACGGGTCTGCGTGTGCGCGACAGTGGCTGCGGCATGGGACCGCAGCAGCTGCAGCAGCTTTTCGAACCCTTCAACCGCCTCGGGGCCGAACGCGGCGGCGTCGCGGGCACGGGCATCGGCCTGAGCATCGTGCGCGCGCTGCTCGACGGCATGGGCGGCCAGATCGAGGTCCGCAGCAACCCCGGCGCCGGCAGCGAGTTCACCGCGTGGTTGCCGCGCGCTCCGGCCGGCGCGGCTGCCACGATCGTCGCCGCGCCGAGCGGCGCGCCGGCGCCGGTGCCGCCAGCACTCGACGTGCTGTGCATCGAGGACAACGCGGTGAATCTCCTGCTGGTCGCGCAGATGGTGGCGCTGCGGCCGCGCATGCGCCTGCACACCGCCCAGGACGGCCGCAGCGGCATCGAGCGCGCGCTGGCGGTGCGTCCGCATGTCGTGCTGCTCGATCTGCAACTGCCGGACATGGAAGGCCTGGAGGTGTTGCGTCGCCTGCGCCACGAGCCGGCACTGGCCAACACGCGGCTGATTGCGCTGTCCGCCAACGCGCTGCCCGACGACATCGCGCGTGCGCGGCGCGCCGGCTTCGACGACTACTGGACCAAGCCGATCCATGTCGACCGCTTCCTGGCCGGGCTCGATGTCCTGGCCTCGCAGGCGGCACGCGTGCCCGCCGGCACGTGAACGAAAAGCGGGGCCCGCAGGCCCCGCCGTTGTGTCGAGGCGCCCTGCCTCAGCCGTGCTTGCGATCGAAGAACTGCTCGTCCTCGGTCGAGCCCTTGAGCGCCGCCGTGGACGACTCGCGCTCGATCGTCGTCGTCACCGCGTCGAAGTAGCCGGTGCCGACCTCGCGCTGGTGCTTGACGGCCGTGAAGCCGCGCTCGGCGGCCGCGAACTCGGCCTCCTGCAGCTCGACGAACGCCGTCATGTTGTTGCGCGCGTAGTGGTACGCGAGGTCGAACATGCCGTAGTTCAGCGCATGGAAACCGGCCAGGGTGATGAACTGGAACTTGTAGCCGTAGCTGCCCAGCTCGCGCTGGAACTTGGCGATGGTGGCGTCGTCCAGGTTCTTCTTCCAGTTGAAGCTGGGCGAGCAGTTGTAGGCCAGCAGCTTGCCGGGG
>DATLIE010000206.1:0-2139 GCA_035539635.1 Burkholderiaceae bacterium | reverse complement strand
CGCGAGGCAGGCCGGAGAACGCATGCCCGCACCGCCGACCCCGCAGCCGCTATCGCCATCACAGCGCCGGCACTCCACTGGCGATGCCCATCTCGGCTAATGTGTCGGCCACCGCATCGACCGCCTGCCGCATCTCGTTGGGCCCGATCGCGCCGATGCAGCCGATGCGGAAAGTCTCCACCTGCGTCAGCTTGCCGGGGTAGAGGATGAAGCCGCGCTTCTTGGCGCCATCGTAGAAGCGCTTGAAGTCGTACCGCGCATCGGCAGGCGCATGGAAGGTGACGATGATCGGTGCCTGCACCGCGGGTGCGAGGAAGGGCTTGAAGCCCAGGCGCGCCATGCCGCCGACCAGCGTGCGGTAGTTCTCGGTGTAGCGCGCCAACCGCACCGGCTGTCCGCCTTCCTCGATGAACTGCGTCACCGCCTCGTCGAGCGCGGCCATCACATGCGTGGGCGGCGTGAAGCGCCACTGGCCGGTCTTCTCCATGTAGGCGTGCTGGTCGTGCAGGTCCATCGCCAGGCTGTGGCTGTTGCCGGCACAGCCGTCGAGCACCGCCTTGCGGATGAAGACGAAGCCCATGCCGGGCACGCCTTCGAGGCACTTGCCGCTGGCGGCGACGAGCGCGTCGAAGCGGACCTTGCGCGCATCGATAGGCAGCGCGGCGAAGCTCGACATCGCATCGACGATCAGGCCCTTGCCGCGCTTCTCGCACAGCGCCGCGATCTCGGCGAGCGGGTTCTCGACCCCGGTGCCGGTTTCGCAATGGATCAGGATCACATGCGTGATCGACGGATCGGCGTCGAGGTTCGCGGCCACGTCGGCCGTGGCGATCGGCCGGTCCTCGGCCACCGGCAGCAGCGTCACCTTGCGGCCCATCAGTTGCGAGAGCTTCGCGGCTCGCTTGCAGTAGGCGCCGTTGTCCGGCACGAGCAGGTGCGCGTCGCGCGGCGTCACCGTGGCCACCGCGGCCTCGACGCTGAAGGTCCCGCTGCCCTGCAAGGGCACGACCACATGCGTGTCCTGGCCGTGCACGATGTCGAGCAGGCGCTCGCGCAGGCGCGCGGTGATGGCGTTGAAATCGGCGTCCCAGCTGCCCCAGTCCTTGAGCATCGCGAGCTTGGTGCGCAGCGTGGTCGTCAGCGGGCCGGGGGTCAGCAGGATCTTGTCGCGGTCCATCGTCGTGTCTCTCTCAAGGTTTCTTCCAGGCCTGCGTGCGCTGGCCGACCCAGGCGCCCAGCGCCATGAACAGCAGCGTGGCCACGGTGTTGGCCGCGGCAATCAGCACCGCCATCGCGGCGGCGGCGCCGATCTCGCCGGCCTCGTCGAGGTTCAGGATCGCGATCGACGCGACCTTGGTCTCCGGCGCGTACAGGAACACCACGGCCGAGATCGTGGTCAGCGCGTTGATGAAGAAGTAGCGCGCAATGTCCACCAGCGCCGGCGTGCAGATCGGCAGCGTGACGCGCCAGAAGGTCTTGTAGAACGGCACCTTGAGCGACGCCGACACGGCCTCGAACTCGGCGTCGAGCGACTTCAGCGCTGTCACCGCCGTCAGGTGGCCGGTGGTGTAGAAGTGAACGATGGTGCAGGCCGTCAGCAGCGTGATCGTCTGGTACAGGCCGTTCAGCGGATTGGCCGGCGCGTTGAAGAAGAAGATGTAGCCCAGGCCGAGCACCAGCCCTGGCACCGCCATCGGCAGCATCGCGAGCAGGCGCACCGCAGCGCGCAGCGACGCCGGCCCGCGCGTCTTCTCGAGCAGGTAGGCGCCGACGAAGACCAGCGCGGTGCCGAAGAACGCGGTGCCGGCGGCGATCTTCAGGCTGTTGACGAAGGCGTCACCGACCTCGGCGTCGACCAGGCCCATCGTGTAGTGGCGCAGGCTCGGCGCCAGGTTGTAGGGCCAGAAGCTTGCGAAGCTCGCGAACACCGCCATGCCGAGCATCGCCAGCAGCAGCAGCGCGACGCCCACGCAGTACAGCGTGAACAGCGCGTCGCGGCCGCGCGAAGGCTTGGGCGCGTAGGGCACCGCACGCGCGGTCAGCATCGCGGTCTGCTTGCGACTGACCCAGTGATCGACCGCGAAGGTCAGCACCGCGGGTGCGAGCAGCAAAAGCGCCACCACCGCGCCGCGCTGGAAG
>DATLIE010000205.1:0-1524 GCA_035539635.1 Burkholderiaceae bacterium | reverse complement strand
GGCCGGCCTGATCCACGGCATCGGGCGGGCCGCGGTGCCCAACGCCATCTGGAATGCGCCCGAGCCGCTGCCGGCCGCGTCGATGGAGCGCCTGCGGCTCGTGCCGTACTGGACGTCCCGCGCGGCGGGGCAGATCGACGGCCTTGCGGCAGAAGCAGAGATCGCCTCGTTCGCCTTCGAGCGGCGTGATGGCTCCGGCTACTTTCGTGGCCGCTCCGGCGCGTCGATGCCGCTCGAAGGACAGGTCGTCGCGGCGGCCGAGCAGTGGGTGTCGCACCGCACCCGCCGACCGTGGCGACCCGAACTGACCGACGCGCTGGCGCGCGATCGCATGCAGGCGGACGCCGAGGCCGGCCGCTTCGATGCGGAGGTCGTCGGCGCGCTGCTCGCCTGCGCGCTGTCGGGCACGCCTGCGAAGCCCGTGGTGCCTGCGCAGGACGACGCCTCGCTGTCCCAGCGCGAGCTGGACGTCCTGCGTTGCATCAGCCAGGGCGACAACACGAAGCAGGTCGCGCGTGCGCTGGGCATCAGTGCGAGCACGGTGCGCACGCACGTCGAACGCGTGTTCCGCAAGCTCGGTTGCTCGACCCGCGCGGCCGCCACGCTGAAGGCCTCTGCCAGAGGCCTGCTGTAGCGGGCCGCGCCGGTCGCCCCATCGACTAAGCGGCCACAGGCTCCGGTCGAACCGCCCGCGCAGGTGCTGCGCTGTCGAGCTGCCCGCGCAGCATTTCCCACCGCACGCGTGCCGACACGATGCTTTCTTCCTTCACGTGCCCAAAGCCGCGGATCTGCTCCGGCAGGCGCGCCAGCGACAGGGCGGTGTCGAAGTCGATGCGCTCGAAGCGCGCGAGCAGGTCTTCGACCATCGCGCGGTAGTCGGCGACGAGCTGGCGCTCCATGCGGCGCTCGGCGGTGCGGCCGAACGGATCGAGCGCCGTGCCGCGCAGGCCGCGCAGCTTCGCGAGCACGCGGAAGGCACCGAGCATCCACGGGCCGAAGCTGGTCTTCACCGCGCGGCCTTCGGCATCGCGCCGGCCCAGCACCGGCGGTGCCAGATGAAAGCGCAGCACCGGCTTGCCTTCGAACTGCTCGCCCAGCTTCTCCATGAAGCGCGGATCGGCATACAGCCGCGCCACCTCGTACTCGTCCTTGTAAGCCATGAGCTTGAACAGGCCCGAGGCCACGGCCTTGGCCAGCACCGTGCTGCCGCGCGTGCGCTGTTCGGCGTCGCGCACGCGTTCGACCAAGTCTGCATAGCTGCGCGCATAGGCTGCGTTCTGGTACGCCGTGAGGAACGCAGTGCGGTCGGCCACCAGCGCTTCGAAACTCTGGGGCTTCTGTAGCGACACGACCTGCGCCGGCGCCGCCTGGCGCGTGACGGCTGCGAGGTCGAGCGCCGCCTTGCGGCCCCAGCGGAACGCGGCCTGGTTGGCCTTCACGGCCACGCCGTTGATCTCGATGGCCTTGTCGAGCGCCTGCGCCGACAGCGGCACGAACCCCTTCTGGAACGCGAAGCCCAGCAGG
>DATLIE010000204.1:0-4071 GCA_035539635.1 Burkholderiaceae bacterium | reverse complement strand
CGAGTTGCTGCACGCGATCGCGCCGGTCAGCGGCCCCTTGGTCACCACCGTGTAGCGACCGCCGGTCGAGGCCATCGTGCCGGTCAGCGGCCCGGTGGCCCAGATGATCTTGTTGGCCGGCGACAGCGGGTCGACCTTGGGATCGACCTCTTCGACGATGTACTTCGTCGCGAGTCCGCGCGAGCCGAGGTAGGCGCGCGCCCAGTCCATGTTCAGCGGCTCGCTCTTGCACGTGCCCTTGCTCAGATCGACGCGAAGAATCTTTCCTGCCCAAGACATGACGTTTCTCCTCAGGCTGAAGCTTGGTTGCCGAGCTTGTCGGCCCAGGCCTGCATCTTGTTCAGGCCGGTCCAGTTGGCATCGACATAGGTGATCGCGCCGGTCGGGCACGCATCGGCGCAGGCCGGTTCGCCGCCGCACAGGTCGCACTTCTGCACCTTGCCGGTCTCCTGCACGTAGTTGATGGTGCCGAACGGGCAGCTGATCGTGCACACCTTGCAGCCGACGCAGGTGGTCTCGTTGACCACCTTGGCGCCCGTCAGCTTGTCGAGAGTGATCGCCTCCACCGGGCAGGCGTGCAGGCACCAGGCCTCGTCGCACTGCGTGCAGGTGTAGGGCACCTTGCGGCCCGTGTGATGGAAGTCGAACACCTTGATGCGCGACTTGGCCGGTGCGTAGGTGGCGTAGTTCTCGAACGAACAGGCCATCTCGCACTGCAGGCACCCGGTGCACTTTTCCGGGTTGATGTGGAGCGTCTTCTGCACGACTTGTCTCCTATGAACGGCGTTGCATAGACGATTGTTCGGCGCCCCCTCCGGCACCTGCCTAGGGCGAACCCTAGCGCCACACAAAATTCTCAAACTGAGACGGTGCTGCCGCCGGTCGCGGAAGGTGGCACGATGCGCACCGAGCCGCCCTCGCGATGACCCCCGCCCCTTGTCAGCCGCCCGACCGCCTGCCCGTGATCGCCCAGGCACGACGCGCGTTGCTCGACGAGGCGCGCGCGGCCGGGACCGAGGACGCCATCGAGACCTGGATCGCCAGCTCCTGGCAGCGCTGCCTGGCCCGCGGCCAGCGGCCACACGACGCGGTCGGCTTCGACCTCGTCAGCCGCAGCGCGCTGCGCAGCAGCGCCGACACCAACCGGGCACTCGGCCAGGCCGCCCGCCCGGTGCTCGCGGACCTGGACCGGGCCATCGCGCCGACGCGCTACTTCAGCCTGCTCACCGACGCCCGGGGCATCGTCGTCTCCGTCGGCGCCACCGCCGACGCAGCCGTGCCGGCGGTGCACGCGATCGCGCGGCCGGGCGTCGACCTGTCCGAGCACAGCGTCGGCACCACCGCGATCAGCGCCGCGCTCGGCGAGCGCCATCCGGTGTGGCTGCACCGCGGCGAACACTTCTTCGAGGCCACCTCGGTCTACAGCTGCGCTGGCGCGCCGATCTTCGGCCCCGACGGCCAGCTCGCCGGCATGCTGGACGTGACCGGCGTGCTGGCCGACGAACGCCCTGCGCTGCGCCACCTGACGGCGCAGATGGCACAGCGCATCGAGGCCGGATTGCTGCTCGCGCTGCCGCGCCGCCACCTGCTGCGCGTGCAGTGGCCCGGCGCCGACACACCCGCCGGTGCCGGCCTGCTCGCGGTCGACGCCGAAGGCCAGATCGTCGGCGCCGACCGCGCCGCGCGCGCGATGCTGTCGCTGCGCTGGGCCGGGCCGGGCCAGCGCTTCGGCCCGCTCGACGCCTGCTTCGCCACGCCCGTCGGCCGACTGCTCGGCCTGCGCGGCGACGGGCCGGCGCTGGCCGTGCCGCTGTGGTCGGGCCTGCATGCGTTGGTGGCCTCGGTCGATGCCCCGGCCGGGCCGGGCCAGCCGGCGCGCTGGCGCGAGGCCGAAACGCGCCTGATCCGCGACGCGATCGACGCCGCCCATGGCAACGTGGCCCGCGCTGCCCAGCAGCTGGGCATCAGCCGCGCCACGATGTACCGCCGCCTCGCGGCACTGCGCCGGCGCTGAGCGGCGGGGCATTGCCCGCGAGCCGCGCACGCCGGGGTGCGGCCTGAGACAATGCGAGGGTGAACCCTGACCGACCGGCGCTGTCGCACGTCACGAACGCCGACCTGCACTGCCACTCGACCGTCTCCGACGGCACGCTCGAACCGGAAGCGATCGCCGCGCGCGCGGCGGCCAACGGCGTCGAACTCTGGTCGCTGACCGACCACGACGAAGTCGGCGGCCAGCACCGGGCCCGCGCGGCGGCGCATGCCCACCGAATGGGCTACCTGGCCGGCTGCGAGATCTCGGTCACCTTCGCCGACGAGACGGTGCACATCGTGGGCCTCGGCTTCGACCCCGACGACGCCGAACTGCGCGAGGGGCTGGCGCGCACGCGCGGCGGCCGCGAGGCACGCGCGCGCGACATGGCGGCGGGCCTGGCGCAGGTGGGCATCCACGGCGCGTTCGAAGGCGCGCTCGAGTACGTCAGCAACCCCGAGCTGATCTCGCGCACACACTTCGCGCGCTTCCTGGTCGAGCGCGGCCATTGCGCCGACACCAGCGAGGTGTTCCGCCGCTTCCTGGTGCGCGGCAAGCCGGGCTACGTGCCGCACCGCTGGGCCGGGCTGGGCGAGGCGGTGCGCTGGATCACGCGCGCCGGCGGCGTGGCCGTCATCGCCCACCCGGCGCGTTACACGCGATTCACGCCGACCACCGAGTACGCGCTCTTCACCGAGTTCGCGGCCCACGGCGGACGCGGCATCGAGGTCGTGACCGGCAGCCACACCGTGGCCGAGAGCCTGAAGTACGCCGACATGGCGCTCGAGTTCGACTTCCTCGCCTCGCGCGGCAGCGACTTCCACTCGCCCACCGAGAGCCGCACCGACCTCGGCACCCTGCCCGACCTGCCGGGCCGCCTGAAACCGGTGTGGCAGGCCCTGGCCGAGCGAGTGCAGTGGCCGGACCGGCAGGCGTGAGCAGCGTCCCGAAGTCGCATCCCTTCCTCGGCATCGCGCTGGTGATCGGCGCGGCCAGCTGCTTCGCGACGATGGACACCACGGTGCGTTACATCGGCGCCTTCTTCAGCGTGGCCATCGTGCTGTGGGTGCGCTACGCGCTGCACGCGGTGGCGATGACGGCGTGGATCGCGCTGTCGCCGGACAAGACCTTCCGCACCGGCAACCCGCTGTTCCAGATCGCACGCGGCGCGCTGCTCGCGTTCTCGTCCGCGATGGCCTTCGCGGCGCTGCGCCGCATGCCCGTGGCCGAGTTCACGGCGATCGTGATGCTGACGCCGCTGGCTGCCACGCTGCTGGCGCGGGTGTGGCTGCACGAGCGCGTGTCGCGCCTGCGCTGGGTGCTGGTGGCCGGCGGCTTCGTCGGCGCGCTGATCGTCATCCGCCCCGGCAGCGGCGCCATCGGCTGGGCCGCGCTGCTGCCCTTGGCGGCGGCGGTGTCGAACGCCGGCTTCCAGATCCTCACCAGCCGCTACGCGCCACACGAGAACCCGTTCACCACCAACTTCTACACCGGCGCCACCGGCATGGCGATCGCCACGCCGATCCTGCTGGCCAGCGTGGCCGACCCGATCGACACGCTGGCGGCGGCGCCGACCGTCCAGCTCGCTGCCCTGGCCGGCGTGGCCGCGCTCGGCACCACCGGGCACCTGCTGCTGATCATGGCGCTGGGCCGGGCGCCGGCCTCGACGCTAATGCCCTTCCAGTACACCCAGATCGCGGTGGCCGCCCTGGCCGGCTGGATCGCCTTCGGCGCGGCGCCCGACGGCTGGGGTTGGCTCGGCATGGTGGTGATCGCAGTCTGCGGCGCGGCCACCGCGTGGCTGAACATGCGCGACGCGGCGGCGAAGCATCGCCCTGTGACCGCAGTGACCGCCGACACGGTCGCGGAGTAACGGTCGATCGTGCGAGGGCCGGAGTGTGCACAGAGCATGCTGCGGCCGCTGCGGCAGGGTGACGGCGGCCACGGCGGTCACAGGGCGATGCTTCGCCGCCGCGTCGCGCATGTTCAGCCACGCGGTGGCCGCGCCGCAGACTGCGATCACCACCATGCCGAGCCAA
>DATLIE010000203.1:0-2600 GCA_035539635.1 Burkholderiaceae bacterium | reverse complement strand
CGCGTCCTTGCGGCGCTGGCGAGACGGTGGTGCGGCGGTGTCAGGGCTGGACATGGAGTTACTGACCGATTGGTCAGTAATGTAGTCCAGCGCTGGCGCCGGGGTCAACGCAGGGCCATTGAGCCAGCGCAAGCCCGCGCGCAGGTCCTCGTGGGTCATCCTGCGCGACCGGGCCGGCGTTGTGCGGTGCAACGAGACCGAGGGAGTGCCGATGGGGCCCGATCTGACCTTTTCGCGCCGCGGCGCCGTCGCCGCGCTGGCCTCTCTGATGGGTGGCATGCTGGCTGGCTGCGCCGGCCTCGGTGCGCGCAACCTGACGTTGTCGCAGGCCGACCTGCAGACCCTGATCGAACGCCAGTTCCCGCGCGAGCGTCGCGTGCTCGAGGTGGTCGACCTGAGTCTCGCCCGGCCGGTCGTGCGCTTGGTGCCGGAGCGCAACCGCATCGCGACCGAACTGGAACTGTCCGGGCTGGAGCGCCTGTCGGGCCGCACGTTCGGCGGCCGCCTGGCGCTCGACCACGGGCTGCGCTACGAACCGAGCGATGCGACGGTGCGGCTGGCGCAGGTGAAGGTGAGCGACCTGCGGCTGGACGTTGGCGGCACGTCGCTGTCGGCGCAGGCAGCGCGCCTGGGCGGTGTGCTGGCCGAGCGCGTGCTCGACGACTTCGTGATCTACCGCGTCAACGACGAGCGGCGCGAGGCACTCAAGCGCGCCGGCCTCGAACACGCGGATTTCGTCGTCACCGCGCGCGGCATCGAGTTGCGTTTCGTCGAAGGCCGCTGAGGCCGGCCAGTATCATGCGCGCCTTTGCCGCGCACAGCTGCGGCGCGAGGGAGCGCGTGTGGATTGGTGGGTGCTGGCGAAGGCCGCGGTCATGGGCATCGTCGAGGGGCTCACCGAGTTCCTGCCGATCTCGTCGACCGGGCACCTGATCCTTGCTGCCTCGCTGCTGGATTTCACCGGCGGCGCGGTCAAGGTGTTCGAAGTCGCGATCCAGACCGGCGCCATGCTGGCCGTGATCTGGGAGTACCGCGAGCGCCTGGCGCGCACCTTCGGCGGCCTGGCGAGCGACCCGGTGGCGCAGCGCTTCGCGCGCAATGTGCTGATCGCCTTCGCGCCCGCGGTCGTGTTCGGCCTCCTGCTGGGCAACGCGATCAAGGCACACCTGTTCCACCCGGTGCCGGTGGCGCTGGCCTTCGTGGTCGGCGGCGTGGTCATCCTCTGGGTCGAGCGGCGCCACCGCGCCGCCTACGGCGAGCGCGACGTCGAGGGGGCGCGCCACGCACGGGTCGAGTCGGTCGACGACATGAGCGCCCTCGACGCGCTGAAGGTGGGCCTGGTGCAGTGCCTGGCACTCATTCCAGGCACCAGCCGCTCGGGCGCGACGATCATCGGCGCGATGGTGTTCGGCTTCTCGCGCAAGGCGGCCACCGAGTTCAGCTTCTACCTGGCCATCCCGACGCTCATCGGCGCTGGCGCCTACTCGGTGTGGAAGGAGCGCGGCGCACTGTCGATGACCGACCTGCCGGCGTTCCTGGTGGGCACCGTGTTCGCCTTCTTCTCGGCGCTGCTGTGCATCCGCTGGCTGATCCGCTACGTGTCGACACATGACTTCACGGCATTCGCCTGGTACCGCATCGTGTTCGGCGCCGTCGTGCTGCTGACGGCCTGGACCGGCTGGGTGCAATGGAAGGCCTGAGCGCGCATCACAGTCATCACCGAAGCGCATGACCGGCTGACGCGCGGGCCGATAGCATCGCGGCCACAACGGAGGACGCTGCATGCTGCAACTGGTGATCGGCAACAAGAACTACTCGTCGTGGTCGATGCGGCCGTGGGTGCTGATGCGCCAGTTCGGCATCGAATTCGAGGAGATCAAGTTGCGCTTCGAGTTCGCGCCGGACTCTGGCTTCTACCAACGGCTGGCGCGCTTCACGCCCGCCGCGCGGGTGCCGGTGCTGGTCATCGATGGCTTTTCGGTCTGGGACACGCTGGCCATCGCCGAGACGCTGGCCGAGCGTTTCCCGGAGCACCCGCTGTGGCCGCGCGATCCGCTGCAGCGCGCCCGCGCACGCAGCTACGTGGCCGAGATGCATGCTGGCTTCTCGGCCCTGCGCAGCCACTGCGTGATGAACATCGAGGCCTCGCTGCCGGACGTCGGTGCGCGCGTGCTGGCCGAGCAGGCCGCGGTGCGTGCCGACCTGGCGCGCATCGACGCCATGTGGCTGCAACAACTCGCCGCCAGCGGCGGGCCTTTCCTGTTCGGCCGCTTCGGGATCGTCGACGCCTTCTACGCGCCGGTCGTCTCGCGGGTTCGCACGTACGGCCTGCCGTTGTCGAGCGAGGCGCAGGCCTATGCGGAGCGCGTCTAGGTCCGCGACTTGCGGTACGGCTCCTCGAAATCGATGAAGTCCTGCTCGGCCAGCGCCTCGCGGACCCAGGCCGCCACACCGGGTGCGGCCCAGACGCGCTCCGCATAGGCCTGCGCCTCGCTCGACAACGGCAGGCCGTACGTGCGAACCCGCGAGACGACCGGCGCGTAGAAGGCGTCGACGATCCCGAAGCGGCCGAACAGGAAAGGCCCGCCGCTGGCGGCGAG
>DATLIE010000202.1:0-2176 GCA_035539635.1 Burkholderiaceae bacterium | reverse complement strand
CTGGTCAGCCGCAAGGCCGACACCGAGTACAGCTTCGATGTCGACCTCGCGCTGGCGCAGAACGACGAGAACCCGGTCTTCTACGTCCAGTACGCGCACGCGCGCATCTGTTCGGTGCTGGCGATGTGGCGCGAGCGCGGCGGCGATCTCGGCACCCTTGCGGCGGCGGACCTGTCGCTACTGACCGCGCCCACCGAGGCCGCGCTGATGCTGATGCTGGCCGACTTTCCGGCGATGCTCGGCCGCGCCGCGGCCGCCCTGGCGCCGCACGATGTGGCGTTCTATGCGCGATCGCTGGCCGCGGCCTTCCACAGCTACTACGCCGCCGAGCGCTTTCTGGTCGATGATCCGGCCCTGGCGCGCGCGCGCATGGCTCTGCTGGCGGCCACGGCCCAGGTGCTGCGCAACGCGCTGGGCCTGCTCGGCGTCGCGGCGCCGGAACGCATGGAACGCGAAACCCCAACCGAGCACCAAGACGCATGACGGACCTTCAGCCCCCACGCTCGCCGCGCGCCGTTCGGGCAGCCGGGCGGGCGCGCACTCAGCGCGGCAACTTCGCCATCGGACTGATCGTCGGCCTGCTGGTGGGCCTGGCGTTGGCGCTCGGCGTGGCGCTCTACGTCACCAAGGTGCCGATGCCGTTCGTCAACAAGGTGCCGCAGCGCACGGCCGAACAGGACGCGGCCGAGGCCGCGCGCAACAAGAACTGGGACCCGAACGCGCCGCTGGCCGGCAAGCCGGCGGCACGGCCTGCGGCGCCGGCCGCCAGCGCGGCCACCTTGCCGCCCGGCATCGCCGTCGTGCCCGCCCCGGCGAGGCCACCGGCCACCGCAGCCGCCAGCGCGCCGACGCCCCGGCGCGACCCGGCGGCCATCTTGGCGGGCGAGGCGGTGCCTGCGCCTGCCGCGGTCAAGTCCACCAAACCCGGCGTCGACCCGTTCACCTACTTCGTGCAGGTCGGCGCGTTCGCCCGCCCCGACGAGGCCGAACAGCAACGCGCGCGCGTCAGCCTGATGGGCATGTCCGCCAAAGTGAGCGAGCGCGAGCAGTCCGGCCGCACGGTGTACCGCGTGCGCATCGGCCCGTACGACCGCAAGCAGGACGCCGATGCGGCGCAGGAGAAGCTGGCCAGCAACGGCGTCGAGGCCGCGCTGGTGCGGGTGGAACGCTGAACACAGATCCCGGAAACCGAAAGCCAACCACGATGATGAACCGACGTGAAGTGACCTGCGGCGCTGGTGCCGCCCTGCTGCTGACCGCTGGCGGTGCGGCCGCCCAGGGCGCCGCGCCGGTCGAAGGGCGCGACTTCGTCCGCCTGAACCAGCCGGTGGCGGTGCCGCCGGGCGGCAAGATCGACGTGATCGAGTTTTTCTCGTTCGGCTGCCCGCACTGCTACGCCTTCGAGCCGATGCTCGAAGCCTGGGTCAAGCGCCTGCCGCCCGACGTGGCCTTCCGGCGCGTCCCGGCTGCCTTCAACGCCCCCTTCGAGGGCTACGCCAAGCTGTTCTATGCGCTCGAAGCGGTGGGCCTGTCCGAGCAGCTGCACAAGCGCGTCTTCTCGGCGATCCATGTGCAGCGCCAGCGCCTGGACAAGGAAGCCGACCTGGCCGCCTTCGTCTCGTCGGCGGGCGGCGACGGCGCCAAGTTCGTCGAAGCCTACAAGTCCTTCGGCGTGGCCACCAAGGTGCGCCAGGGCAAGCAGCTGTCCGAGGCCTACAAGATCGACGGGGTGCCGACGCTCGGCATCCACGGGCGCTGGTTCACCTCGGGCTCGCTGGCCGGCGGCCACGAGCGAGCCCTGCAGGTGGCCGACCAGCTGATCCAGCGCGCACGCAAGCCGAGCTGAGACACCTCGGCGCGGATCGCCATCGTGCCCTGCGCGACGACCACGTTGCCGTTGAACACGACGACCTGCTTGATCAGGTCCAGGGTGCCGGGCTGGTCGGCCTCGATCGTCAGCGGCTTGCCGCGGTCGGCCTTCTCGGCCCAGGCTGGCGCCAGCACCAACGCGGCGATCAGGGGGGGCATGACGAGGGGGGCGAGGCGCAGACGCATGGCGGCACAAAACTTGCAGGCCATTCTAGCGGCCGTTCGACGAATGGCCGCGGCGAATGCACGGAAATCGCGCCCACGCCCGGGGACGGGCGCCGCGCCGAGGCCTCTCAGCTCGGCTTGC
>DATLIE010000201.1:0-6074 GCA_035539635.1 Burkholderiaceae bacterium | reverse complement strand
AGTCCAGCCACTTCGTTACGCTTCACGTGCCGCTGGTCGACGCGACGCGCCACCTCGTCAATGCCGACAACGTCGGCACTCTGCGCAACGGCGCGGTGCTGCTGAACTTCTCGCGCGAAGGCGTGGTCGATGACGCCGCTGCGCTGGCCGCGCTCGATCGCAAGCACCTCGGCCACGCTGGCCGCGCGGCGCACCTGCGAAGGCAGGCTCCAGGCCGCGTCGACCGTGATCTCGGGGTCGTAGCCGAGCACGTTCATGCCGAGCTTGATCGCGGCGTCGGCGACCAGGCAGCCGATCTTGCCCAGCCCCACGATGCCCAGCGTGTGGCCCGCGAGCTCGATGCCGGCGAAGGCCTTCTTGCCGTCCTCGACGCGGGCGTCCATGGCGGCTGCATCGGGTTCGAGCGTGGCCACGAAGCGCAGCGCACCGGGCAGGTTGCGCGCGGCCATCAGCATGCCGGCCAGCACCAGCTCCTTGACCGCATTGGCATTGGCGCCCGGTGCGTTGAACACCGGCACGCCACGCGCGCTCATCGCCTTGACGGGGATGTTGTTGGTGCCGGCGCCGGCGCGGGCGATCGCCTTCACGCTCGCCGGGATGTCCATCGCGTGCATGTCGGCCGAACGCACCAGGATCGCGTCGGGCTGCGCCACGTCCTTGCCGACCTGGTAGTGCTCGGCGGGCAGGCGCTTCAGACCGGCCGGCGCGATCTGGTTGAGCACCAGCACGCGCAGCGCTTCAGCCATGCTGGGCCTCGAAGTCCTTCATGTAGGCCACGAGCGCCTGCACGCCCTCGATCGGCATCGCGTTGTAGATCGATGCGCGCATGCCGCCGACGGCGCGGTGGCCCTTGAGCTGCAGCATGCCGCGCGCCTCGGCGCCCTTCAGGAAGGCGGCGTCGAGCGACTCGTCCTTGAGCTTGAAGGGCACGTTCATCAGCGAGCGGTCGGCGCGCTGCACCGGGCTGCGGTAGAACGAGCTCGCGTCGAGGTGGTCGTACAGCACGGCCGCCTTGCGTCGGTTGTGCGCTTCCATGGCCGACAGGCCACCGCGCTCCTTGAGCCACTCGAACACCAGGCCGGCGATGTAGATTGCGTAGGTCGGCGGCGTGTTCAGCATCGAGTCGGCCTCGGCCTGCAGCTGGTAGTCGAAGGCCGAGGGCAGGGCCGGGTGCGGGTGGCCGATCAGGTCATCGCGCACGATCACGATCGTCAGGCCCGCCGGGCCGATGTTCTTCTGCGCACCGCCGTAGATCAGACCGTACTTCGACACGTCCACCGGCCGCGACAGGATGCTGCTCGACATGTCGGCCACCAGCGGCACGTCGCCGACCTCGGGCGTGAAGTGGTATTCGACGCCGCCGATGGTCTCGTTGCTGCAAATGTGCACGTAGGCCGCGTTCGGGTCGAGCTTCCAGGTCTCGCGTGCCGGCACGCGGTCGTAGCCGGTGGCGGCCGACGAAGCGGCGACGTTGATCGCGGCGTACTTCTTCGCCTCCTTGATCGACTTCTTCGACCACTCTCCGGTGTCGATGTAGTCGGCGCCGGGTTTGCCGCGCAGCATGTTCATCGGCACGATCGCGTTCTCGGCGATCGCACCGCCCTGCAGGAACAGCACCTTGTAGTTGGCGGGAACCGCGAGCAGCTCGCGCAGGTCGGCCTCGGCCTTGGCGTGGATCGAGATGAACTCCTTACCGCGGTGGCTCATCTCCATCACCGACATGCCCGAGCCGTGCCAGTCGAGCATTTCTTCGGCGGCGCGCTTGAGCACGGGTTCGGGCAGCGCGGCGGGTCCGGCGCTGAAGTTGAAGACGCGGGTCATGGGCAAAGGCTCTCCGGCTCGGGCTGGGGGAAGGCCCGATTATCCGGGGCCGGCCCGCGCCGCGCCGGCGCTACTGCTTCGGCGTCTCGGGCGCGGTCAGCAGGCTGTCCTGGGTGGCGATGAAGGCGCGCTGCTTCTCGTGCACGCAGCCGTCGACCAGGCGCTGGCCGATCTGGGTGTCCATCACCATCGACTTGTTGGCGATCTGGATCATCAGCATGCGGCCCTTCACGTCTTCCAGACGCAGCGCGCCGGTCGACGACAGCACCGGCTTCATGACCCAGGCCTGCTTCTTCTGCTTCATCTCGATGTAGCCGGGGGCTTTCGAGTACGGCTCGAGGGTCACCTTCTGGTCGAACTCGCAGTCGTAGTCGCCCAGGTGGGCGACGTTGGCCGCATCGAGCTGTTCGCTGCCGGCGGCGGGAAGGGGCACTTCGACGGGCGGTGCCGGCTTGCGCGACTTGGCGGCGGCGGCCTTGGGGGGCGCCTTCGGTGCCGAGGTCTGTGCGACGGCCGGCAGCGCCAACGACAGGCTCAGCGCCGCGAGGAGCGGGGCGAGGGTGGGACGTTGCGGCATGACGTTGTCTCCTGGGCTCGCGGCCCTGTGGCCGCATTGTCCGGGGCCGGCAGGCCGCTCGGTTGCAAGACGTAGCGCCGCCGCCCGGCTCAGGCCGGCCGCGCCTTGCGGTACAGCACGTGGCGCCGCATCGGGTGCCCCGCCTCGATGCGAGGGTGGTCGAAGTCGCCGGTCTCGTCGCGCACCATGCCCAGGCGCTCCATCACGCGGCGCGACGGTGTGTTGGCGGGGGTCGTGATCGCGACCACCTCGCCGAGCCCCAGGCGCGCGAAGGCGAAGTCCAGCGCCGCCTGCGCCGCCTCGGTGGCCAGGCCCTGGCCCCAGGCCGCGCGCGGCAGTCGCCAGCCGATCTCCACCGCGGGCACCCACGGTGCGTCGTAGTGCGGCACGTTGAGGCCGACGAAGCCGGCAAACGGCAGCAGGCCGGGCACCTCCAGCGCCCAGAAGCCCCAGCCGCGCTGGGCGATCGCGTCGCGGCCGCGCGCCGCTTCGCCGTGGGCCTGCTCCTCGGTCGCCACCGACGGGAAGTGGCGCCGCACCTCGGGGTCGGCATTCATCGCCGCCCAGGGCGCGAAGTCGGCGTCCTTCCACTGCCGCAGCACGCAGCGCCGTGTGTGCAGCTCCAGCGGCGCCGCGAACGTGGGCAGCACCAGCGCCCGTTCAGGCGCCATCGGGGAAGAACGCGGCCCGCACCTCGGCCGGCAGCTGCGGGCCGTGGGCGTAGGACGTGCGGTGCGCGCGCTCGAGGATCTGCCAGAAGTAGCGGTAGCTCGCGCGGTCGTGCAGTGTGTCGTGGTGGCGGATCGGCGCCCATTGCGCCGCCTGCGCGGCCAGGATGATCTCGACCGCCTGGTCGACCTCGGCCACGCTCGGCGTGAACGCGTCGACGATGGGCCGGATCTGGTTCGGGTGGATGCTCCACATGCGCGTGTAGCCGAACTGGCGGCAGGCCACCGTGGCGGCGTCCATCAGTGCGCGCTCGTGCTTGAACTCGGTGACCACGCAATGCGACGGCACCTTGGCGTGCGCGTGACAGGCGGCGGCGATCTCGAGCTTCGCGCGCACCACCAGCGGGTGCTCGAACTGGCCCTTGACGCCCATCGCCGACGCCGGGATCGCGCCGCGGTGCGCCGACACGAAGTCCATCAACCCGAACGACACCGACTCGATGCGCGGGTGGGCCGCGATGGCGCGCACCTCGGCCAGCGCGCCGTGCGTCTCGACCAGCGCGTGCAGCGGCACGGCGCCGCCGCCCGCCGCGTCGAGGGCCGCGGCCGCCCGTGCCACGTCGGCCACGCCGCGTGGCTTGGGCAGCATCAGGTAGGCCGGCGCACGGGTGCCCTTCAGCACCGCGTGCAGCACGGCCTCGAAGCTGGGGTGGCCGACCGGCAGCAGGCGTGCGCCGACGCGGCCGAAGCGGTTGTCGGCGCCGCCGATCAGCTCGGCGATCAGCTGCGCGTGTTCGACCTCGCCGCCGACCGGGGCGCCGTCCTCGGCGTCGAGGGTGACGTCGAACACCGGACCGAGTTCACCCTGCAGCTCCAGGCTCTTGCGCATGCGCGCCTCGACGCCCGAGTAGTGGTCGCAGACCGGCAGCGTCGGCGCGGCCGGCTCGTCGGCGTCGAACAGCGCATCGCGCGGATGCAGGGGTGTGCTCGCGCTCATTGGGCGGGGGTTCAGAGCAGGTGCTTGACCCCGTCCTGCTCCTCGAGCAGCTCGGCCAGGGTCTTGTCGATGCAAGCCTTGCTGAAGTCGTCGATCGGCAGGCCATCGACGACCTGGTATTCACCCCCCGCACAGGTGACCGGGTAGCCGAACATCACGTCCTTCGGGATGCCGTACTGGCCGTCCGAGGCGATGCCCATCGTCACCCACTTGCCGTTCGTGCCGAGCGCCCAGTCGCGCATGTGGTCGATGGCCGCGTTGGCGGCCGAGGCTGCCGACGACAGGCCGCGCGCGGCGATGATCGCCGCACCGCGCTTGCCGACCGTGGGCAGGAAGATGTCGCGGTTCCAGGTCTCGTCGTTGATCATCGACTTGACCGACTGGCCGCCGATGGTCGCGAAGCGGTAGTCGGCGTACATCGTCGGCGAGTGGTTGCCCCACACCGCGAGCTTCTCGATCTCGGCCACGGACTTGCCGGTCTTGGCGGCAATCTGGCTCGCGGCGCGGTTGTGGTCCAGGCGCAGCATGGCGGTGAAGTTGCGGCGCGGCAGGCTGGGCGCCGACTTCATCGCGATGTAGGCGTTGGTGTTGGCCGGGTTCCCGACCACCAGCACGCGCACGTTGCGGCTCGCCGAGGCGTCCAGGGCCTTGCCCTGGGCGGTGAAGATCTGGGCGTTCGCCGACAGAAGGTCCTTGCGCTCCATGCCCGGGCCGCGCGGGCGCGCGCCGACGAGCAGGGCGTAGTCGGTGTCCTTGAAGGCGAACTTGGGGTCGCTGTGCGCTTCCATGCCGGCCAGCAGCGGGAAGGCGCAGTCTTCCAGTTCCATCATCACGCCCCGAAGTGCGTTCTGGGCCTTCTCGTCCGGAATCTCGAGCAGTTGCAGGATCACCGGCTGGTCCTTGCCCAGCATTTCGCCGGAGGCGATGCGGAACAGCAGGGCGTAACCGATCTGGCCGGCGGCGCCGGTGACGGCGACGCGGACGGGCTTCTTGTTCATCGTGGGAACTCCGAGGGAAGGTGGATGGCTGCGGGACAACCCGAAGTGTAGTGCGGCGAAGCGCACAAAGGCCGGTCTTCTATAAGACAGCGGACTGTGTTCGAATGCGCCCATGGCCGCGGTTCCCGACACCCCGCTCTTCCAGCCGTTGTACCGGCAGATCGCCGGGCTGATCACGCGCGGCCTGGACGCCGGCGAGTGGAAGCCGGGCGAGGCGATCCCGAGCGAACTGGAGCTGGCGGCGCGCTTCAAGGTCAGCCAGGGCACGGTGCGCAAGGCGATCGACGAACTGGCCGGCGCGAACCTGCTGGTGCGGCGACAGGGCAAGGGCACCTTCGTCGCGACGCACTCCGAGGAACGCACCCAGTTCCGCTTCCTGCGCCTGGCGCCCGACGACGGCAGCGCCGAGCGGCTGTCGCGCAAGTTCCTCGACTGCAAGCGCATGCGCCCGAGCGCCGAGGTGGCGCAGGCGCTGGACATCCCGACCAGCCAGGCCGTGCTGCAGGTGCGGCGGCTGCTCTTCTTTCGCAGCGCGCCGGTGGTGTTGGACGACCTGTGGCTGCCGCTGGCGCTGTTCAAGGGACTGACCGAGCAGCGGCTGTCCGAATACGAGGGCCCGCTGTACGGCCTGTTCGAGGCCGAATTCGGCGTGCACATGGTCCGGGCCGAGGAGCAGATCCGCGCGGTGGCCGCCGAGCCCGACGCGGCGATGCTGCTGCAGGTGACGCCGGGCGCGCCGCTGCTGTCGGTGTCGCGCGTGGCCTTCACCTACGGTGACCGGCCGGTCGAACTGCGGCGCGGGTTGTACGACACCCGCTCTCACCATTACCGCAACCGCCTGAGCTAGGGGCTGACGGTTCCCTAACTCGTCAGAGCCGGCCTGCAGTTCGTCGCCGGGAACACGCGTTCCGTCGCATCATGGCCGCGGGCCGTCATCGCGGCTGCCTACACTGCGCCCGCTTCAAAAGAGCGTGAGGGACGACAGATGCGAAAGTCAAAGTGGTGGATCGGGG
>DATLIE010000200.1:0-12379 GCA_035539635.1 Burkholderiaceae bacterium | reverse complement strand
GCGCCGTCGATGCGCGCGGCCTGGTAGTAGGCGTCGGGGATCGCCGACAGGCCGGCGTAGGTGAGCAGCACCACCAGCGAGGTCCAGTGCCAGACGTCCATCGCCACCAGCGTGACCCAGGCGGCGAAGGGCTGGCGCGTGTAGTTGAAGTCCCAGCCGAGCGCGTTCAGGCCGCGGCCCATCAGGCCGATGTCGGGGAGCGCGAAGATGTTCCACATCGCGCCGACCACGTTGTAGGGGATCAGCAGCGGCATCGCCATCAGCACCAGGCACACCGACACGCCGAAGCCCTTGCGCGGCATCGCCAGCGCGATCGCCACGCCCAGCGGCACCTGGATCGCGAGCACGATCGCGGTGAACAGCATCTGGCGCTGCAGCGCCTCGCGGAAGCGCGTGGACTGCATCACCTGCTCGAACCAGCGCACGCCCTCGAAGAAGAACTCGTTGTTGCCGAAGGTCTCCTGCACCGAGTAGTTCACCACCGCCATCAGCGGCACGACCGCGTTGAACGCGACCAGCAGCACCACCGGCAGCACCAGCCACCAGGCCTTCTGGTTGGGAGTGCGGGCGCTCACCGCCGGGCCGCCCCAAGGTGAACGCGCGCCCCCTCGGGGGGCAGAGAGCGAAGCGAGCGTGGGGGCTTCATGTTCATTCAACGATCCATCCGTCGGCGTAGACGTTGGTGCGCCGGGCCTCGAAGTGCAGGCGCGCGCTCTCGGCAGGCACCGGCCGGCCCTCGCCGACCAGCACCTTGATCAGCTGGGCGCCGGCGCGCGCGTCGACGATGCGGAAGCGCCCGATGTCGGCCACGCGCTCGATGCGCACCGGCAGTCCGGCCTCGCCGTCGGCCGCGAAGCGCACGAACTCGGGCCGCACGCCGATCTCGCAGCGCTTGCCACGCGCCGCGCTCGCGTCGGCCTGCGCGGTGGGCACGGCCACGCCATCGAAGCGCGCGACGCCGACAGCGTCGATCTCGCAAGGCAGCAGGTTCATGCCCGGCGAGCCGATGAAGTGGCCGACGAAGGTGTGGCGCGGGCGCTCGAACAGTTCCACCGGCGTGCCTGCCTGCACCACCTGGCCGCCTTGCATCACGACCACCTGGTCGGCAAAGGTCAGGGCCTCGGTCTGGTCGTGCGTGACGTAGATCATCGTCACGCGGACCTTCTGATGCAGTTCCTTCAGCTTGCTGCGCAGGCGCCACTTCAAATGCGGGTCGATCACCGTCAGCGGCTCGTCGAACAGGATCGCCGCGACATCGCTGCGCACCAGGCCGCGGCCGAGCGAGATCTTCTGCTTGCCGTCGGCGGTGAGGCCGGCGGCGCGCTGCGCCAGCATCGGCTCCAGGTCGAGCATCTGCGCGATCTCGCGCACGCGCTCGCGCACCTGCGCTTCCGGGATGCGCCGGTTGCGCAGCGGGAACGCGAGGTTGTCGAACACGCTCATCGTGTCGTAGATCACCGGGAACTGGAACACCTGCGCGATGTTGCGTTCGCCGGGCTCGAGCGCGCTCACGTCGCGCTCACCCGAACGGTCGCCGAACAGGATGCGGCCGCGCGTGGGCGTCAACAGGCCCGAGATCAGGTTGAGCAGCGTGGTCTTGCCGCAGCCCGAGGGACCGAGCAGCGCGTAGGCGCCGCCGTCCTTCCACTCCAGTTCCACGTCGCGCAGCGCCCAGTCGGCCTCGACCTCGTCGCGGGGGTGCGCGGCGTAGCTGTGCTTGAGCTGGTCGAGGTGGATGCGGGCCATCGGGCTACACGGCAAGACGCCGACCATCGGCGCCGAAGTACAGGCATTGCGACACGTCGAGCGCGAACGCCGCGTCGGCACCCACCGGGTGGCTGCGCACGCCGTGGGCCAGCGACACCCAGGTGGTGCCGGCGAGCGCGAAGTGCACCACCGACTCGGAGCCGCTGATCTCGCTGATCAGCACCTTGCCGCTGACCGGCACGCCTGCGCCGCCCGCGGGTGCGACATGGTGCGGCCGCAGCCCCACCGTCAGCGCGCCCTCGGGCAGGCTGCGCGGCGCGGGCCACCGCACCACGTCGCCGAGCAGGATCTGGTCGCCCTGCTTGCGCGCGGCCGCGACATTGATCGGCGGATCGGAGAAGACGCGCGCGCTCGTCAGGTCGCCCGGATCGCGGTACACGCCCGCACTCGGCCCGTACTGCGTGATGCGCCCCTCGTGCACCGTGGCCGTGTGGCCGCCCAGCAGCAGCGCTTCGGTCGGCTCGGTGGTGGCATAGACGACGGTGCAGCCGCGGTCGGCGAAGAGGCGCGGCAACTCGTCGCGCAGCGACTCGCGCAGCTTGTAGTCCAGGTTCGCGAGCGGCTCGTCGAGCAGCACCAGGTCGGCGTCCTTGACGAGCGCTCGCGCGAGCGCGGTGCGCTGCTGCTGCCCGCCCGACAGCTCGCTCGGCTTGCGGTCAAGGAGCGGCGTGAGCTTGAGCAGTTCCGCGATGCGGCCCACGCGCGCCTTCGTGTCGGCCGCATTGCCGCCGGCCACGCGCAGCGGCGACGCGATGTTGTCGAAGACGCTGAAGTTCGGGTAGTTGATGAACTGCTGGTAGACCATCGACACGCGGCGCCGCTGCACCGGCACGCCGGTCACGTTCTTGCCGCCGAACCAGATCTCACCCGCGGTGGGCTTGACCAGGCCGGCCATCAGGCGCAGCAGCGTGGTCTTGCCGGCCAGGGTTTCGCCGAGCAGGGTGTTGAAGCCGCGCGACTCCAGTCGCAGCGTGGTCGGGTGGATGTGGGTGTCGGCGCCGATGCGCAGCGCCACGTCCTTCAGCTCGAGGTTCGCTTCGACGGTCATGGCTCAAAAAGCGGGGGCGCAGCGCGCCCCCGCAAGCTCACTGACAACACTTCGTTCCTACTTGGCCGCGGTCCACCGCTTGACGATTTCGTCGTAGTTCGCGGTGATGCCCTTGGGCTTCTCGTTGGCCAGCTTGGCCTTCGGGCCGTCGGGCTTGCCGAGCCAGTCCTCCGGCTTGCCGGCCTTGTTCAGGCGCGGGCCGCAACCGCCGTAGGTCTTGGCCTTCTCGTCGGCCTCCTGCATGCGCGCCATCACCTGGTCCATCTCGCCGGCCAGGCGGTCCATCGCCTGCTGCGGCTTGAAGGCGCCCGAGTTCACGTCGCCGATGTTCTGCCACCACAGCTGCGCCAGCTTCGGATAGTCGGGCACGTTGACGCCGGTGGGCGACCACATCACGCGGTCCGGCGAGCGGTAGAACTCGACCAGGCCGCCGAGCTTGGGCGCGCGCTCGGTGAACGAGGCGTGGCGCACCGTGCTGTCACGGATGAAGGTCAGCCCGACGTGGCTCTTCTTCGTGTCCACGGTCTTGGAGACCACGAACTGCGCATACAGCCAGGCAGCCTTGGCGCGGTTGGTCGGCGTGCTCTTGAACAGCGTCCACGAACCGGCGTCCTGGTAGCCGAGCTTCATGCCGTCCTGCCAGTACGCGCCCTTGGGCGACGGTGCCATGCGCCACAGCGGCATGCCCTGGTCGTCGACCGTGTTGTTGCCGTCCTTCTTGGGCGCGACCATCGAGGCCGTGAACGCGGTGTACCAGAACACCTGCTGCGCCACGTTGCCCTGCGCCAGCGCTGGAAGCGACTGGTAGAAGTCGTAGTCGGCGGCGCCGGGCGGCGCGTACTTGCGCAACCACTCGTCCCATTTGGCGATCGCGTACACCGAGGCAGGCCCGTTGGTCTCGCCGCCGCGGACGACGCTCGCACCCTGCGGGTTGCACGAGCCGGCGGGCATGCGGATGCCCCACTCGTCGATCGGGCGTCCGTTGGGCAGGCCCTTGCTCGAGGCGCCGGCCATCGACAGCCAGGCGTCGGTCATGCGCCAGCCCAGGTCGGGCGCGCGCTTGCCGTAGTCCATGTGGCCGTAGATGCGCTTGCCGTCGATCTCCTTGACGTCGACGCTGAAGAACTGCGCGATGTCCTCGTAGGCGCTCCAGTTCACCGGCACGCCGAGCTCGTAGCCGTACTTGGCCTTGAACTTGGCCTTCAGCTCGGGCTTGTCGAACCAGTCCTTGCGGAACCAGTACAGGTTGGCGAACTGCTGGTCGGGCAGCTGCCAGATCTTGCCGTCGGGTCCGGTGGTGAAACTGATGCCGATGAAGTCCTTGGTGTCGAGCTGCGGGTTGGTGACGTCCTTGCCCTCGCCGGTCATCCAGTCCGACAGGTTGATCGCCGACTGCAGGCGCGCGTGCGTGCCGATCAGGTCCGAGTCGTTGATGTAGGCGTCGTACAGGTTGCGGTTGGTCTGCATCTGCGTCTGCACCGCCTGCACGACCTCGCCTTCACCGAGCAGCTGGTGGTTGACCTTGATGCCGGTGATTTCCTGGAACGCCTTCGTCAGCGTCTTGCTCTCGTACTCGTGGGTCGGAATCGTTTCCGACAGCACGTTGATCTCGAGGCCGGCGAAGGGCTTGGCCGCGGCGATGAACCACTCCATCTCCTTCTGCTGCTCTTCCTTGGACAGCACCGAGGGCTGGAACTCGCTGTCGATCCAGCGCTTGGCGGCCTCGGCCGAGCCTTGCGCCGAAGGTGCGGCCGTGCCGGGCGCAGCGCCGGGCGCCGCGGCGGCAGGCGTCTCTTCCTTCTTGCCGCAGCCCATCAGGACGGCGGCGGCAACTAGCGCCACCGCGGTGGGCAATGGTCGGAACGTCATCGTCTGTCTCCTCTATTGGGGGTCGGCGGGGGAGCCCGTCGCCCCGGCATCATGGCCTTGTCCGAAACAAAACGATAGCGATTCGCGCTCGGTGCAAACCCGGATCGCGCTCGAAACGAATCGAAACGAACATCTGGCGCGCCCTTGCTGCGCCCCCGCATGACCCCCAACCCCCGTCAGTCCCAGCTCCTCGAGGCCGTGCGCGAGCAGGGCAGCATCAGCGTCGAAGCCCTGGCCGAGCGCTTCGGCGTCACGCTGCAGACGGTGCGGCGCGACGTGCAGCGCCTGGCCGAGGCCGGCCTGGTGGCACGCTTCCACGGCGGCGTGCGCGTGCCGAGCTCGACCACCGAGAACATCGCCTACCGCCAGCGCCAGACCCTGCACGCCGACGCCAAGGCGCGCATTGCACGCGCATTGGCCGCCGAGGTGCCCGACGGCGCCTCGCTGTTCCTGAACATCGGCACCACCACCGAGGCAGTGGCGCGCGCGCTGGTGCAGCACAAGGGGCTGCGCGTCATCACCAACAACCTGAACGTCGCGACGATCCTGTCGGACAGCCCGCAGTGCGAACTGATCATCGCCGGTGGCGCGGTGCGCACGCGCGACCGCGGCATCGTCGGCGAGGCGACGGTCGAGTTCATCCGCCAGTTCAAGGTGGACATCGGCGTGATCGGCATCTCGGGCATCGAGGCCGACGGCACGCTGCGCGACTACGACTATCGCGAGGTCAACGTGGCGCGGGCGATCATTGCCCAGTCGCGCGCGGTCTGGCTGGTGGCCGATCGCAGCAAGTTCAACCGCCCGGCGATGGTCGAACTGGCGCATGTGGACCAGATCGACCGCCTGTTCACCGATGCCGAGCCGCCGCCCGAGTTCGGCTCGATGCTCGAGGAGGCCGGTGTGGAGTGGCAAGTGGCTCCCTGAGTCGCACAATGCCCCCATGAGGAAAGACCACCTGCTCGCCCTCGACCAGGGCACCTCGAGTTCGCGTGCCATCGTGTTCCACCGCGACGGACGCATCGTCGCGATGGCGCAGCGCGAGTTCCGCCAGATCTATCCGCAGCCCGGCTGGGTCGAGCACGACGCCAACGAGATCTGGGCCACGCAACAGGCGGTGGCATTGGAAGCGCTGTTCAAGGCGCAGTTGAAGGCCAGCGACATCGCCGCCATCGGCATCACCAACCAGCGCGAGACCACCGTGCTGTGGAACCGCCGCACCGGGCAACCGGTCGCCAACGCCATCGTCTGGCAGGACCGGCGCACCGCCGCCTTCTGCGAGCAGCTGCGCGCGCAGGGGCTCGAGAGCGCGGTGCAGCGCTCGACCGGCCTGCGCATCGACCCCTACTTCTCCGGCACCAAGCTGCGCTGGCTGCTCGACCACGTGCCCAGCGCCCACGTGATGGCCGCGCAGGGCGAACTCGCGTTCGGCACTGTCGATGCCTGGCTGCTGTGGAAGCTGACCGGCGGCCGCGTGCACGCCACCGACGTCACAAACGCGTCGCGCACGATGCTGTTCGACATCCGCCACAACACCTGGGACCACGAGCTGCTGAAGGCGCTGCACATTCCCGACAGCGTGCTGCCGCAGGTGCACCCGTCGGCGCATGTCTTCGGCGAAACCGATGCGTCGCTGTTCGGCGCCTCGATCCCGATCGCCGGCATCGCCGGTGACCAGCAAAGCGCGCTGTTCGGCCAGGCCTGCTTCAAGGCCGGGCTGGCGAAGAACACCTACGGCACCGGCTGCTTCATGCTGATGCACACCGGCCGCGCCTTCGAGACCAGCCGCAATGGCCTGATCACCACCGCCGCGGCGCAGCCGACCAGCGCCGCCGAGTACGCGCTCGAAGGCAGCGTCTTCATCGGCGGCGCCGTCGTGCAGTGGCTGCGCGACGGGCTCAAGGCGATCCAGGCCAGCGGCCAGGTGCAGGCGCTGGCCGAGAGCGTGCCCGACGCCGGCGGCGTGATGTTCGTGCCGGCCTTCACCGGCCTAGGCGCGCCGTACTGGAACGCCGAAGCGCGCGGTGCCATCGTCGGCCTGTCGCGCGGCAGCACGGTGGCGCACATCGCGCGCGCGGCGCTGGAGAGCATCGCGTTCCAGAGCGCGGCGCTGCTGCAGGCGATGGCCAAGGACGCGCAACCCGTGGACGAGTTGCGCGTCGACGGCGGCGCCTGCGTCAACGACCTGCTGATGCAGTTCCAGGCCGACCTGCTGGGCATCCCGGTCGTGCGGCCGAAGGTCATCGAGACCACGGCGCTCGGCGCGGCCTACCTCGCGGGCCTGGCGGTCGGCACCTACCAGAGCCTGGACGAGCTGGCCGCGCAGTGGCAGGTCGAACGCCGCTTCCTGCCGACGATGCCGCGCGAGCGCGCCGCCGAGCTGATGGCGCAGTGGGAGCGCGCGGTGCGCCAGACCGTCGCCACCTGAGTCGGCGCCCGACCGCACGCCCGGCGCGAGGGCGTGAACTCTTGCCTCAAGGCGTCGCGGGACGCGCCGTATTCTGGGCACGCTCTTGTTCCCGGGCCGCGCGACGGTCTTCCCCATGCTGTACGTCTTCCGTCCGCTGGCCCTGGCCGGCATGCTCCTGCTCGGCGCCTGCGCTGGCCTGACCGACTCCGAAGCGCCCGAAGGCCCGCCACGCAAGGAGACGGTGTGGGCCGTCACCGACAGCGCCGAACTGATCCGCTTCAACGCCGGCCGGCCCGCGCGGGTGCTCGACCGCAAACCCCTCGGCGGCCTGGACGCCGGCGACCGCCTGGTGGGCATCGACTACCGCGTCGCGCGCGGCGTGCTGTTCGCGCTGTCCGCCCGCGGCAAGCTCTACACACTCGATACCGCGAGCGGCCGCTTGAGCGCCGTCGGCCCCGGCGCCCCGCTCGCCCTCGGCACGCAAGCCGTGGGCTTCGACTTCAACCCGGCGGCCGACCGCATCCGGGTTGTCGCCGCCGACGGCCGCAACTGGCGCCTGCACCCGGACACCGGCGCGCTGGCCGCCGCCGACGGCGCACTGCGCTACGCCGAGGGTGACGCCGCGTTCGGCCAGCGCCCTGCGCTCGGCGCGGCGGCCTACACCTACAACCAGCGCGACGACAAGCTGACGACCAACTACGCGATCGACCTCGCGCGCGGGGCGCTGGTGCGCCAGGGCTCGCTCGAGGGCGCGCAGCCGGTGGTGTCGCCCAACACCGGTGTGCTGTGGAGCGTCGGCGCACTCGGCACCGGGGCGGTCGACGACGCCGCCTTCGACATCGCCGATGCCGGCAACGCGGCGCTGGCCGCGCTGCGGCAGGGCGGCCGCACGCGGCTGTACGCCGTGGACCTGGCCAGCGGCCGCGCCACGCCGATCGGCCGCATCGGCACCGGGCAGGCGCTGTGGGGCCTGGCGATCGAGCCCTGAGCCGCATGCGCCACACGCTCGCCCTTTCGTTGTTCATCGCTGCGGCGAAGGGCGCCCTCGCGGCACCGGTCGAGGTGCGCGTGACCGACGCGGCGGGCAAGCCGCTGGCCGGCGCGGTGGTCTTCCTCGAGTCGCGCGAGGCGCGGGAGCAGGTGCGGCCGCTGGCCGGCGCCGAGATCGCGCAGGCCGACAAGCAGTTCGTGCCTGCGGTCAGCGTGGTTACGGTCGGCAGCGCCGTCCACTTCCCGAACCGCGACACGGTGCGGCACCACGTCTACTCGTTCTCGCCAGCCAAGCGCTTCGAGATCAAGCTCTACGTCGGCACGCCGGCACAGCCGGTGGTGTTCGACCAGCCGGGCATCGCGGTGCTCGGCTGCAACATCCACGACCAGATGGCGGCCTGGGTGCTGATCGTCGACACGCCCTGGTACGGCCGCACCGGCGCCGACGGCCGCTTCGCGCGCGCCGACGTGCCGCCGGGAAGCTACCGCCTGCGCACCTGGCACGCCCACCTGCCGGTCGGCGCCACGCCGGCCGACCAGGCGCTGCGCGTCGAGGCCGGCGGTGCGCAGGCGAGCGTGCGCCTCGCGGAGCTCGCACCATGACGGCCGCCTGGACCCGGCTCTTCGCAGGCTGGCGCCTGTCGACACGCCTCGTGGTGCTGTCGCTGCTGCTGCTGCTCGCGCTGCAGCTCGCGGGCCTGATGGCACTGCGCGCCAGCATCGAGCGCAATGCGCGCGCCGAGCTGTCGGAACGCCTGGCGGTCGGCGAGCGCATCTGGGCGCGCCTGCTCGAACAGCGCGCCGCCAAGCTCGGCCAGGCCGCCACGCTGCTGGCGGCCGACTACGCCTTCCGCGACGCGCTGACCAGCGGCGACGACGAGACCATCGAGTCGGCGCTGGACAACCACGGCGCACGCATCGACGCCGCGCTGTCGGCGTTGCTCGACACGCGGCTGGCCGTGCGCCGCCTCGCCCGAGCCGAGGACCCGGCACAGCGCGCCGCGCGCGTGGTGTTGTCGGCGCTGGCGCCGCGCCTGGCCGAACGCGGCAGCGCGGTGGCGATGGTCGGCGACAAGGCCTACCAATTCGTGATGGTGCCGGTGCGCGCCCCGCTCGTGATCGGCTGGGTGGCGATGGGCTTCGAGCTCGACCGCGCGCTGGTGGACGACCTGCACGCGGTGTCGGGCATGCGCGGCCGGCTGCTCGCGGTGGCCGCCGACGGCGCCGAGCGCGTGCTGGCCGGCAGCACGCCGGCAGACGCCGGCACGGCCGCCGCGCCGCAGCTCGAGCGCCGCGTCGCCGTGTCGGGCGACGCACGGCCAGGCGTCGTGCTGCAGCTCGCCGGCTCGCTCGACGAGGCGGTGCAACCCTACCGCGCGCTGCAATGGACGATGGTCGCGATCACGCTGCTCGGCCTGGTGCTGTTCGGCATCGGCAGCGCCTGGACCGCGCGCCGCGTCACGCGTCCGCTGCGCGGCCTGGTGCGCGCCAGCCTGCGCCTCGGACGCGGCGAGTACGACGTGCCGATCGAACATGCCGGCGGCAGCGACGAGGTGGGCGAACTGGCGCGCGCCTTCGACGCCATGCGCGGCAACATCGCCGTGCAGCAGCAGGAGATCCGCCAGCTCGCGTACTGGGACCGCCTGACCGGCCTGCCCAACCGCGCGCAGTTCCGCGACGCGGTGATCGCGGCCATCGGCTCGAGCGACGCCGAGCACCAGTCGCTGGCGGTGATCATGCTCGACCTCGACCGCTTCAAGCATGTCAACGACGTGCTCGGCTACGGTTCGGGCGACCGCCTGCTGCAGGGCGTGGCCGCGCGGCTGCAGGTGGTGGTGCGCGGCGGCGACCTGGTGGCGCGCCTGGGCGGCGACGAATTCGCGCTGCTGCTGGCCGGCGCCGACGCGGCCACCGCGCAGGAGGTCGCCGCGCGCATCGGCAAGGCCTTCGAGACGCCGCTGACGCTGGACGACCAGACGGTGGACCTGTCGGCGGGCCTGGGCATCGCCTGCTGGCCGGCGCATGGCGCGGACGCCGACACGCTGCTGTCGCGCGCGGAGGTCGCGATGTACGCGGCCAAGCGCCGCACCGCCGGCGCGCAGCTCTACGAACCTGCGCTCGACAACGCGAGCGGCGAGACCCTGTCGCTGCTGTCCGAGCTGCGCCAGGCGGTCGAAGGCGGCCAGTTGCGCCTGTTCCTGCAGCCCAAGGTGCTGGTGGCCAGCGGCACGCTGTGCGGCGCCGAGGCGCTGGTGCGCTGGCAGCACCCGACGCGCGGCCTGGTGCCGCCGATGCAGTTCATTCCATTCGCGGAGCAGACCGGTTTCATCCGCCAGCTCACGCTGTGGATCTTTGGCGAGGTGGCGCGCCACCAGGCGGCGCTGGCGGCGATGGGCGTGGCCAAGGTGTCGATCAACCTGTCGACGCGCGACCTGCTCGACGTGGAACTGCCCGAGAAGCTCGACGTCATCCTGGCGCTGCACCGCGCGAGCGCGCGGGGCCTGTGCCTGGAGATCACCGAGAGCGCGATCATGGACGACCCCGAGCGCGCCGAGGCCACGCTGCACCGCCTGGCCGAGCGCGGCTTCAAGCTCTCGATCGACGACTTCGGCACCGGCTACTCGTCTCTCGCCTACCTGAAGCGCCTGCCGGTGCACGAGCTGAAGATCGACAAGAGCTTCGTGATGGCGATGGGGCGCGACGCGAGCGACGCGAAGATCGTGCGCTCGACGATCGACCTCGCGCACGGACTGGGCCTCACGGTGGTGGCCGAAGGCGTGGAGAGCGCGGGCATCCAGTCCGAGCTGGCCGCCCTGCGCTGCGACGAGGCCCAGGGCTACCACCTGTCGCGGCCGCTGCCGATCGACGCCTTCGCAGCCTGGGTCTCCGAGCGCGCGCTGCAGACGGCGTGAGCATCGCCGCTCACGCGGGCATGGCAGGCCGGTCGAAGGCCTCGTCCACCACTTCGGTGAAGCGCCGCTCCTCGCGCAGGATGAAGCGCTGCGTGCGCGCGAACTCGAAGTTGGCGCGGCCTTCGGGATCGGACTTCAGGCGCGCACGGTAGGCCTCGTAGGCCGCGAGGCTGGCAAAGCCCACCAGGCCCCAGGCCTCGACATTGCTGCCCTCGTGCGGCAGGAAGTAGCCGATCAGGCGGCCGCCGCAGCGCGGGATGATGCGGCCCCAGGACACGGCGTACTCGCGAAACGCGTCGCGCTGGAACGGGTCGATTTCGTAACGGATGAAGCAGACGATGGCCATGGGTGGGCTCCGGTGACGGGAGCCCACAGCATCGCGACGAAGAGACTGCCGATGCTTCGGCGTGCACCGAAGCATCGTGCAAAGCCACGGCCCACAATCGCGGCACGCCTGCACGAGAGCCCGCCAATGATCGCCGTCATCTTCGAAGTCACGCCCACCGCCGAAGGCCTCGACGCCTACCTCGACCACGCTGCGCGCCTGAAGCCGCAGCTCGAACGCATCGACGGTTTCATCTCGGTCGAGCGCTTCCAAAGCCTCACCGACCCCGACAAGCTGCTCTCGCTCTCGTTCTGGCGCGACGAGGCTGCGGTGCGTGCCTGGCGCGAGCACGGCGAGCACCGCCAGGCGCAAGCCGCCGGGCGCGGCGGGCTGTTCCGCGACTACCGGTTGCGCGTGGCCGCGGTGCAGCGCGACTACGGCCTGCGCGAGCGCGCGCAGGTTCCGGGCTGAGGCAGCGATGGCCACACCGCAGCCGCGCTTCGCCCGCGTCGCCGCCGCGATCGGCGACCCGACGCGCGCGCTGATGCTGTCGCGCCTGCTCGACGGCTGCCACCACACCGCCAAGGAGCTGGCCGACCATGCCGGCATCGCGGCGTCCACCGCCTCGGGCCATCTGCGCCTGCTGCTCGACGAACACCTGGTGTGCGCGCGTTCGCAGGGGCGGCACCGCTACTTCGCGCTCGCCGACGGCAACGTGGCGCAGGCGCTCGAATCGCTGCTGCGCGTGGCCGACGGCGGCGCCGCGACGCCGTCCACGCGCTGGCAGTCGCCGGCGATGGCCGGCCTGCGCCACGCACGCAGCTGCTACGGCCACCTCGCGGGCGAGCTCGGCGTGCGCCTGTGCCAGTGTTTCGTGCAGCGCGGCTGGGCGGCGCCGATGGACGACAGCGCCGACTACCCGCTCACCGAGGCCGGTGCGCGCGCGCGAGTCGGCGTGGCGGCGCAGCCAGCCCTGGGCCAGGAAGGCCTCGAGCAGCGCCACCGCGAGCGGCCCGGCGAAGTGGTCGCGCCGCTGCGACCCGTCGAGGCAGCCGTAGAGC
>DATLIE010000199.1:0-3739 GCA_035539635.1 Burkholderiaceae bacterium | reverse complement strand
TACGACGAGGTGCCCTACATCCAGGTCGGCAAGTTCGCCAGCCTGTCGGCGCGCTCGCCCGCGCTCCAGGGCTACACGCCGTTCACCTATCCCTTCTTCTGGAACACCAGCCTGAAGAACTGACGACTGCGACCCAGGCGGATGTCTCGCTATCTGTTGGGCCGCCTGGGCGGCATGCTGGTGGTCATGGCCATCGTGGCCGTGCTGGTGTTCGTGCTGACCCGTGCCGCGACGGGCGACCCGATCGCCGTGCTGCTGGGCGACCAGGCCACCGCCGAAGACATTGCCCGCGTGCAGAAGGTCTACGGCCTGGACAAGCCGCTGCCGGTGCAGTTCGGCCTGTGGCTGCGCGAGCTGGCGCACGGCAACCTGGGTGAGTCGATCTTCCTGCAGCGCCCCGTGACACAGGCGCTGTGGGAGCGGGCCGAGCCCACCGCGCTGCTGTCGTTGATGGCGATCGCCATCGCCGCACTGATCGGCGTGCCGTGCGGCATCGTGTCGGCGGTGTACCGGGGTCGCTTCGTCGACCAGGCGTTCACCGGCTTCGCGATGCTCGGCGCGAGCGTGCCCAGTTTCTGGTTCGGCCTGGTGTTGATGCAGATCTTCGCGGTGTCGCTGGGCTGGTTCCCGGTCTCGGGCTACGGCGCACCGGGCGCGCCGCTGGCCGAGCGCATGCACAGCCTGGTGTTGCCGGCCGTCGTGCTGGGCGTGCTCAACTCGGCGCTGATCATCCGCTTCACGCGCGCGTCGATGCTCGACGTGCTGGGCGAGGACTACGTGCGCACGGCACGCGCCAAGGGCCTGCCCGAGGGCACCATCGTGCTCAAGCACGCGCTGCGCAACGCGCTGGTGCCGATCGTCACGGTGATCGGCCTGACGGTCGCGCTGATGATCGGCGGTGCCGTGGTCACCGAGACGGTGTTCGGCCTGCCCGGCGTCGGCAACCTGGTGGTCAGCGCGGTGATCCGGCGCGACTACCCGGTGATCCAGGGGGCACTGCTGGTGGTGGCCGTGATCTACGTGCTCATCAACTTCGCCATCGACCTGCTTTACACCGTGGTCGATCCGCGCGTGAAGGTCTGAACCGATGCGCCTGCCCACGCTGCCGTTGGTGTTGCGCAAGCTGTTTCGGCGCCGCATCGTGCTCGGCGCCGCGATCGCGCTCGCGGCGGTGGTGGCGGTGTCGCTGTTGGCCGGGCCGCTGAGCGGCTTCGATCCGAGCGAAACGGCGGTCAGCCAACGCCTGCACCGGCCCTCCGCGGAGCACCTTCTGGGCACCGACGAACTGGGCCGCGACCTGTTCGCGCGCATCGCCTTCGGCGGCCGCTACTCGCTGACCATCGCGCTGCTCACCGCGCTCGGGTCGGTGCTCGCGGGCACGCTGCTGGGGCTGGTCGCCGGCTTCTTCCGCCGGCTCGACACCCCGGTGATGCGGCTGGTGGACGCGATGATGTCGTTCCCCGACATCCTGCTGGCGATCGCGCTGGTCGGCATCCTCGGGCCGTCGATGCTCAACGTGGTGCTGGCGCTGGTGCTGGTCTACACGCCGCGCGTCGCGCGCGTGGTGCGTGCCTCCACGCTGGTGGTGCGCGAGCTGCTGTTCGTCGAGGCGGCGCGTGCCGTGGGCGTGTCCACCGTGCTGATCCTCTGGCGCCACGTGCTGCCGAACCTGATGTCGCCGATCCTGGTGCAGGCCTCGTTCATCTTCGCCTACGCCATCCTTGCCGAGGCCGCGCTGTCGTTCCTGGGCGTGGGCGTGCCGCCGGAGATCCCGACCTGGGGCACCATGGTCGCCGGCAGCCAGCAGTACGCGCACCAGGCCCTGTGGATCGTGCTGTTCCCGGGCCTGGCGATCATCTTCACCGCGCTGTCGCTGCAGGTGCTGGGCGACGGCATCCGCGACCTGCTCGATCCGCGCCTGCGCAAGTCGATGTGAACCGCCTCGAAGTCAACCACCTCTGCACGTCGTTCGACACCGACGAAGGGCGCATCGACGCCGTGTCCGACGTGAGCTTCGCGATCCGCGCCGGCAGGACGACAGCCCTGGTCGGCGAGTCCGGTTCGGGCAAGTCGGTCACGAGCCTGACGCTGATGCGCCTGCTGCCGCGCACGGCGGCGACGCAGGTCAGCGGCGAAGCCCGGTTCGTCGACCGCACCGGCGCCACGCTCGACCTGCTGTCGCTGCCCGAGTCGCGCATGCGCGCGCTGCGCGGCAACGAGGTCGCGATGATCTTCCAGGAGCCGATGACGAGCCTGAACCCGGTGTTCAGCGTCGGCGAGCAGATCGCCGAGTCGCTGCGCCTGCACAAGCGCCTGGACCGTGCCGCGGCGCGCGCGCAGGCCCTGCGCATGCTGGAACTGGTGGAGATCCCGGCGGCCAGGCAGCGCCAGGACGAGTACCCGCACCAGCTCTCGGGCGGCATGCGCCAGCGCGTGATGATCGCGCTGGCGATGGCCTGCGAGCCGACGCTGCTGATCGCCGACGAGCCCACCACCGCGCTCGACGTGACGATCCAGGCCCAGATCCTCGTGCTGATGCGCCGCCTGCAGGCCGAGACCGGCATGAGCATGCTGTTCATCACGCACAACCTCGGCGTCGTCGCTCACCATGCGGACGACGTCGCGGTGATGTACGCCGGCCGCATCGTCGAGGCTGCGCCCGTGCGGCCGCTGTTCGCGGCACCACGCCATCCGTACACGCGGGGCCTGCTCGCCTGCCTGCCCGGCAAGGCGTACGCCCCGGGCGCGGCGCGGCCGAAGCGCCTGTTCGCGATCCGCGGCCAGGTGTCGAGCCCGCTTGCGCCGCCGCCGGGCTGCGCCTTCGAGCCGCGCTGTGACGAGGCCGAGGCGCGTTGCACGCAGGCGATGCCGCCGCTGATCGACATCGGCGACAGCGGCGACGCGCGGCAGGCGCGCTGCATCCACGTGCCCGCCACCGGCCCGGCGTCGAAGGCGGCATGAGATGAACACCGAGCCGCCGCTGATCGAAGTGCGTGACGTCAAGCGCCATTTCGGCGCCAAGGACAAGCCCGTGCGCGCGGTCGACGGCGTGTCGTTCGCGATCCGCCGCGGCGAGACGCTCGGCCTGGTCGGTGAGTCGGGCTCGGGCAAGAGCACGATCGGCCGCACCGTGCTGCGCCTGCTCGAGTGCACCGCCGGCCAGGTGCTCTACCGCGGCGACGACATCGGTACGCGGTCGAACGAGCGCATGCGCAAGCTGCGCAGCAAGCTGCAGATCATCTTCCAGGACCCGTACGCCAGCCTGAACCCGAAGATGCGCATCGGCGCGGTGCTCGCCGAGGCGCTGTCGACGCATGGCCTGGCCGCTGGGCCGGGCCAGCGCGAGCGGCGCATCGCCGAACTGCTCGAACTCGTCGGCCTGCGCCCCGAGCATGCGAACCGCTTTCCGCACGAGTTCTCCGGCGGCCAGCGCCAGCGCATCGGCGTCGCGCGCGCGCTGGCGGTCGAACCGGAGTTCATCGTCGCCGACGAGCCGCTGTCGGCGCTCGACGTGTCGATCCAGGCGCAGGTGATCAACCTGCTGGCCGACCTGCGCGAGCGCCTGTCTTTGACAATGCTGTTCATCTCGCACGACCTCGACGTCGTCGAGTACTTGTGCGACCGCGTCGTCGTGCTCTACCTCGGCCACGTGATGGAGATTGCACCCACCGCCGAGCTGTTCGCGCGTCCGCTGCATCCGTACACACGGGCGCTGCTGGCAGCCAGCCCGAAGCCGGAT
>DATLIE010000198.1:0-3763 GCA_035539635.1 Burkholderiaceae bacterium | reverse complement strand
GTGATGCAGGCCTGCGTCAGCCGCGGCTGCGCCACCTCCGGCACGCTGCCCGGCGGTTTCAAGGTGAAGCGGCGCGCCGCCGAGCTGTACCGTGTCCTCACCTCCAACCCCGAAGCCGCGCGGCGCGACCCGCTGCAGGTGCTCGACTGGGTGAACCTGTACGCACTCGCGGTCAACGAGGAGAACGCGGCCGGCGGGCGCGTCGTCACCGCGCCGACCAACGGCGCCGCCGGCATCGTGCCCGCGGTGCTGCACTACTACCGCCGCTTCGTCCCGGGCGCCACCGACGCCGGTGTCATCGACTTCCTGCTCACCGCCGCGGCGATCGGCATCCTCTACAAGGAGAACGCGTCGATCAGCGGCGCCGAGGTCGGCTGCCAGGGCGAGGTGGGCGTGGCCTGCTCGATGGCCGCCGGCGCGCTGTGCGCGGTGATGGGCGGCACGCCGGCGCAGGCCGAGAACGCGGCTGAGATCGGCATGGAACACCACCTCGGCCTGACCTGCGACCCGGTGGGCGGGCTGGTGCAGATTCCCTGCATCGAGCGCAACGCGATCGCGTCGGTCAAGGCCATCAACGCCGCGCGCATGGCGCTGCGTGGCGACGGCACGCACTTCGTCAGCCTGGACAAGGTGATCAAGACGATGCGTGAGACCGGCGCCGACATGATGACCAAGTACAAGGAAACCGCACGCGGCGGGCTGGCAGTGAACATCGTCGAGTGCTGAGCGTCGCTCAGAACTGCGCGCGGTAGGTCACGGCCATGCCGCCCTTGCGCGGCCTGAACTGCAGCGACTCCTGCGAGGATAGTTGCACCCGCAGCACCTGGCGCAGGCCGCTACCCGGTTTGGACGACTTGAACTCCACACCCAGGGCCGGCTGCTGCGGCTCCGGCGCGAGGCCGGGGTACTGGCCCCAGGGGCGCTGTTCGGCCGGTTGGTATATGAGGCGGGTGCGGGCCGACAGGTTCAGCCGCAGGACCGGCCGATCGAAGCGATTGGGCGAGGACCACACCGCGCCATGCGGAGGGTCGGCTTCCTGCGCGAACACACCCAGCGCGAGCCCCGCGGCCATGAGGCCGGTCAGCATCGTCCAGGCAGCCGGCATGACCTGCTCCTTGCAGTCGAGTCGGTCTCAGTGTGCGCAGCCGGGCTCCTGCGCGCGGTCGTCCGGCGGCGCATCGGCCTGTAGGACGGGGCCCCTCAGCGCCGTGCCTGCAGGCCCCGGCCCCGTCGCTCGGCGGCGAGGGCGCCGACGGCATCGAGAAAGGCGCGCGCCGCTGAGCGCGGCCGAAGCAGCTGCAGGCATCATTGGTGCCATGCGCATCCTGCTCGTCTCCGACCTCCACTACACATTGCCGCAGCTCGACTGGGTGGTGCGACGGGCGCCGCACTGCGACCTGGTGGTGATCGCGGGCGACAGCCTGGACATCGCCGCGACGGTGCCGCTCGAGGCCCAGGCGCTGGTGGTCCTGCGTTACCTGTCGCTGCTGAAGGCGGCCACGCGCGTGGCCGTGGTGTCGGGCAACCACGACCTGACCGGCCCCGACGCGCGCGGCGAGCAGTCGGCGCTCTGGCTCGAGCAGGCACGCGCCGCCGGCGTGCCCACCGACGGCGACTCGCTGCAGGTGGCCGACACCCTGGTCACGCTGTGCCCCTGGTGGGACGGGCCGGCCGGGCGTGCGGCGCTCGAGGAGCGGCTCGAGGCCGAGGCCGGCCGCCGCCCCGCGCGCTGGCTCTGGGTGTACCACTGGCCGCCACTCGGGTCTCCCACCTGCTGGACCGGCCGCCGGCACTACGGGGACACCGAACTGGGCGCCTGGATCGGGCGCCACCGGCCCGACATGGTGCTCAGCGGACACGTCCACGAACCTCCCTTCACGCCCGCCGGTGCCTGGGCCGACCGGATCGGAACGACCTGGGTCTTCAACCCAGGGCGCCAGATCGGTCCGGTACCGGCGCACATCGAGATCGACCTTGGCGCGGGCGTCGCGCACTGGCGCTCGATGATGGGCGAGGAAAGCCTCGAACTCGGCGCCGCCGCGGCGCCACCTCGCAGCGTGTTTTGACCCGGATGCCGCGCCGGGCAGGTGCATAAAGCACCACGGGCGCTTGGCGTCAGTACTCCGGATTCGGCTCGCGCGCCGATCCCGGCCGTGCCGGCGCGACTTGGCGCTGGGCCAGTTCGCGCAGCACCTCGGGCACCATGGCCAAGCCCGGCGCATCGCCGTACTGATGCGTCAGGTCGGTGAGATAGGTGGTGACGAAGTTGAGGCGCTCGGCCAGTCCGCGCGCGACCGCCCAGGCGATGTCGGGATGGCTCGCCAGCAGCGCCCGGCCATCGGCGGCATGCCGCAGCACACTCGGTGCAGTGGCCTCGACGGTGGCCCCGTAGGGGCGGCCGAGCAGCACCGAGATCTCGCCCACCAGCGCGCCCGGCTCGGTGACGACGTTGATCGGTACGTCGCCCTTGCGCACCGCGAGCGTGCCGGACACGAGCACCCAGATCGCCGCTGCGGTGCCACCCTCGCGCACCACGGCCTCGCCCGGCTCGAAGCGAACTTCGGGCAAGTGCGCCGCAAGCGCCAGCATGGCGGGTTTGACGAAGTGGCCGTGAGTTGGGGGCATGGCGCCAACTGCAAGCAAGAATCAATCCCCGAGTGGGGCGCGGGAACCGACGGCAGCCGCTCCAGGGCGAGCTGCGGCCGACCAACCGCAGAGGTCCTCAGGCTTTGAGCGTCAGGGGCGTGCGAGCGCCGTCAATGCGCCCACGTCGGGCAGCTCGGCCAGGCGCCGGCAGGCGGCGATCAGCTCGGCCGTGCGCGCCGCGCCGAGGATCGGCACGGCCTGGTCGCTGAACTTGGCGTCGAGGGCCGCGTCGCTCATCGGCCGTTCGAGCGAGCCGATCGCATGCTCGACGAAGACATGCACGCGCCGGCCGTCGCGCAGCACGGCGGTCATGTCGACCGCGGCTTCGTCGATCGAGTCGTCGACCGTCGCCACCACCTTGCGCCGCAGCGCGACCACGTCCTCGCGCGTCACGATGGCGTCGTCGTACTCGTGCTCGCCGGCACGGCCGAACACCAGGCCAGCGGCGACGCCGTGGTAGACGCTGAACTTGCCCTGCAGGCCGTCGACCGGCTCCTTCTTGCCGGTCAGTTCTAGCACCAGCGAGTGCACCTTGAGCTCGATGCGCTCGACGTTCTCGGCCCGCACGCCCTGCTCACGCAACTGCACCGCGGCATCGATGCTGGGGTGGATCACGATGCCACAGGCAAACGGCTTGTAGGTGTTGAACGAGATCTCGAAACGCTGGCCGAGCTCGTCGGTGGCTTCGTTCCACGCGCACTTGGTCGACACCACCTGCGCGAAGCCGCGCGGCGCCTCGAGCGCACGCGGGCTCGCGGTGTAGCCGTGCTTGGCGAGCAGCGCGGAGGTCAGGCCCGCGCGTGCCGCGCCGCCCGGGTGGAAAGGCTTGGTCATGGTGCCGAACTGCTCGCGAAGCCCCACCGGCTGCGAGGCCGCGATGCCCAGCGCCATGGCGGTCTGGCCCGCATCCAGCCCCATCAGCCGCGCGCAGGCCGCCGCCGCGCCGAGCATGCCGGTCGAGCCGGTGATGTGCCAGCCGCGGTCGTAGTGCTCGGGGTACATCAGGTTGCCCATGCGGCAGGACACGTCGATGCCCAGCACCAGCGCGTCGATCAGCGACCGCCCCGACGAGCCCAGGTGCTCGGCCAGCGCGAGCGCCGCCGACGCCACCGGACCG
>DATLIE010000197.1:0-24109 GCA_035539635.1 Burkholderiaceae bacterium | reverse complement strand
CCGACGGCAGCTCCTGGCCCGAGGTGATCGAGCTGGCGAAGGCGGTCACCGCCGCCGGCGCGACGATCCTGAACTCGGGCATCGGCTGGCACGAGGCGCGCGTGCCGACGATCGCGACCTCGGTGCCACGCGCCGCGTTTGCCGACGTGACGAAGCGCCTGCGCGCCGACCTGCGTGCCGCGGGCCTCACGGTGCCGGTGGTCACCAGCAACCGCATCAACACGCCCGAGGTGGCCGAACAGGTGCTGGCCGACGCTTGCGCCGACATGGTCAGCCTGGCGCGGCCCTTCCTCGCCGACGCCGAGTTCGTACGCAAGGCGGCCGAGGGCCGAGGCGACGAGATCAACACCTGCATCGCCTGCAACCAGGCCTGCCTCGATCACGCCTTCCAGAACCGCATCGCGAGCTGCCTGGTCAATCCGCGCGCCGGCCACGAGACCTCGCTCGTGATCCGCGCCACGCCGGCGAGGAAGCGCGTCGCTGTGGTCGGCGCCGGCCCAGCGGGCCTGGCTGCCGCGACCACGCTCGCCGAACGCGGGCATGAGGTGGACCTGTACGACGCGGCCGACGAGGTCGGCGGCCAGTTCAACCTGGCGCGCCGCATCCCGGGCAAGGAGGAGTTCGCCGAAACCCTGCGCTACTTCCGCCGCCGCATCGAGCGCACCGGCGTGCGCGCCCACCTCGGCCAACACATCACCGCCGCGGCCCTGCTCGCGGCGCGCCACGACGCGGTCCTGCTGGCCACCGGCGTGACGCCGCGCGACCCGCGCATCCCGGGCCAGGACACGCCCGGCGTGCTGAGCTACATCGACGCGATCCGCGAGCCGTCGCGTGTCGGCCCGCGCGTGGCGCTGGTCGGTGCCGGCGGCATCGGCTTCGACGTCGCCGAGCTGCTGGTGCACGACCCGGCGCACCCGGCGCCCTCGCTCGACCTCGCCGCCTGGCGTCGCGAATGGGGCGTCACCGACCCGACCGAGTTGCGCGGGGGCGTGATGCGCGCCGAGCCCGCCGCGCCGGCACGCCAGGTGACGCTGCTGCAGCGCAAGGCCGGCAAGCTCGGTGCGGGGCTGGGCAAGACCACCGGCTGGATCCACCGCGCGGCGCTGAAGATGAAGGGCGTCGAGATGCTGGCCGGCGTCAACTACGAGCGCATCGGTCCCTACCAGGGTGGCCTCGGCCTCTTCATCAGCTTCGGCGAGCAGCGGCGCGACGCCACGGTGATCGAGTGCGATTCGATCGTGCTGTGCGCCGGCCAGGAGCCGCTGCGCGAGCTGCAGGCGCCGCTGGCCGCCGCGGGCCTCGCGGTGCACCTGATCGGTGGCGCGCTCGAAGCCGGCGAGCTCGATGCCAAGCGCGCGATCGACCAGGGCACGCGCCTGGCAGCCGCGCTCTAGCCGCCTCGGATGCCGCGCCGCTTCGGCACCGATGTCCTGCCGCACGAGCGCGTGCCGGTGGCCTGGTACGCGCCGCCGGTGCTGCTGCAGGCGGGCGAGGAGCTCGTGCAGTCGCAGCACTTCCTGCGCAACCTCGACCGGCGCGAGAGCTTCTCGCCGGTGCTGTCGCCGATCGACCTGTCGGCGCACGAAGGGCCTTTGTGGATCGACTTCGTCTCCGACACCGGCGACGGCGGCAGTGCCACCTTCGCGGTGGCGAAGGCCGCGCTGGCCGCCGAACTCGAGGTCGCCACGGCCGACGGCAGCCTGGACCGCCTGCCCGAGGGCGACGTGCTGCTGTTCGGCGGGGACCTTGCCTACCCCGGCGCCAGCGGCCCGGTCTACCAGTACCGCTTCCTCGAACCCTATGCGATGGCGGTCGATCCGGCCAGCCGCTTGCGCCAACCCGGCGGGCCGCGCAAGCTGGTGGCCGCGATCCCGCAGAACCACGACTGGTTCGACAGCGCCTCCACCTTCTGCCGCTACTTCGTCGCCCAGGACAAGGGCGACCTGCTCGGCGCGCGTACGCCGCAGCGCCAGACCTACTTCGCACTGAAGCTGCCGCAACGCTTCTGGGTCCTCGGCTTCGACTGGGCGCTCACCGGCGACCTCGACCGGCAGCAGTTCGAAGCCTTCCATGCCCTGCTCGAACCCGCGCGCGACGACGGCATCGCGCCCGGCGACGAGTTGCTGCTGCTCTACCCCGAGCCCTACTGGACGCGACCGCTGGGTGATGGCGCGCCCGACGGTTACCCGCGCCGCTACCAGCGTCTCGAGGCGCTGCTCGAGGCGCGCGGCGCGCACATCCGGGCGCGCCTGGCCGGCGACCTGCACCACTACCGCCGCGAGACGCTCGACCGCGACCCGGTGAATGGCCGGGACAGCCACCTCGTCACCTGCGGCTGCGGTGGCGCCTTCCTGCACCCGACGCACGGCATCGACGCCACGGGGCCCAAGGCCGTCGACCGCGCGCCCGAGCTCGGCGCGGTCGACACCGAACTGCGCCACCGCGTGCGCGTGGGTCGCAGCGCGGACACCGCCCTGGCCGCCTTCGCACCGCGTTGTGCCTGGCCGCCGCCGGCCACGACGCGGGCGCTGGCCTGGCGCAATCTGTTCGCGCTGTTCACGCTGCGCTTCGCGCGGGCGCCGTGGCGCCAGGGGCTGGTCGCTTCGGCGCTCGACCTGTGGCACAGCAACCTCGCGTTCGCGCTCGCGATCGGGCTGCTGTACGGCGTGAACGCCTACGTCAACTCCTTCGTGTTCTCGCAGTCCTTCGTTCCCGACGGCTTTGCGCCGATGTCGCAGCTCGGCTTCGCCGACGCCGCCGAGCGCTGGCTGCGGGCGATGGTGTTCAGCCCGCTGGCCACCGGCATCAACCTGCTGATGATGGCCGGCTGCCTGCGCATCGCCTGGGAAGGGCCGGCGCATTGGTCCACGCGCGCCGTCGGTGGTGTAGCGCACGCGATGACGCATGGCTTTGCCATCTTCGCCCTGTACTGGGCCGCCAGCCACGCGCTCGCGCCTTGGCTGGCGACGCTCGGCCCGGTGGCGACGCTAAGCGGCGGGCTGGCCGTCTGGGCCGGGGTCGGCCTGGCCGGCGTCGGCCTCGGCGGGCTGCTGTTCGGCGCCTACCTGGCGCTGATGAGCGGCGCCTTCGCGCAACTGCCGAACAACGCGTTCGGCTCGCTGGCGGTCGAGGACTGGAAGGGGTTCCTGCGCATGCGCCTGGACGCCGACGGGCTCGAGGCCTGGATGCTCGGCTGCGAGCGCGTGCCGCGCCACTGGCCCGCTGAGGGATCGGATGCGCCGCGCTGGCGCGTGGTGGACCGCTTCCGGCTGCGCCGGTGAGCGCTCAACGCTCGCCGAGCGAGCCCGGCATCGTGGTGTCGTCCGGCCACTCGGACTCGCTGACTTCCAGGCCCAGCTGCAGCTCGTAGCTCGACTCGTGGAAGCCGCCGGCCCGGGCGGCCGCAGCGCGGGCTTCGACGGGATCGGGCTGGGCCGCCGGCGCGCTCGCTGCCGGCCGCGCGAAGCCGGCCGCAGCGACTGCCGCGGTCGGCACCGACGCGCCTGCCAGACGCGGGTTCAGCGGCTGGCTGCGGGTGGAGGGCATGCGGGCCATGGCGGGGGGTTCGGAATGTCAGATGGAGCTTCCCCGATGTCAGCGCAAAAGGCAGCCGCTTGCCAGCCTCGTTCAGGGGGTTTTCGCTCGACTTGGGCCTGCCTAAGCCGCCGGGCGTCAAGTGGGGTCGGCCGCCCGCCGCGCGACGCATTTCACGCCGGGCGGCAATGCATGCCGAGATGACCGGCGCGCGGGCCGCTTTTCGCTGCGTTGCGGCGGGCCGTCGGTCGATAAGCTGCCATCACAGTCCCGAACCCGAGCGAGCCGATATGCTGACCCCCCACATCCACCGCCCCGCCCCGGCCGACGCCGGCATCGACTGGGAGGAGCTGCCCTCGCTGGGCCAGGTGGTGCTGCGGCGCCACGTGCCGCAGGGCTCGTACGCCATTGCCGCGACATTCGTCGATGAAGCGCGCGCTCGCTTGCGCAGTGCGCCCTCCACTGCGCCGGTCTGGGTCGAGACCCTGCCCGCGGTGTTCGACCCGCTGCAGCCTTCCGAGCCGCTGGCCGACACCCACATCGCCGGCCTGGCGGCGCGCGAACTCGTCGAGCCCGACCTGTTCCGACACTTCTTCGGCGCGCGCTGAGCGCCGTGCCCCCACGCCGGGCGCCCTCGGGCACCCGGGTTACGCTGCGGCCCCATGCAATGGATCGCGGCATACATGGCCACCGGTGCCGTGATCGGCTTCTTCGCGGGCCTTTTGGGCATCGGCGGCGGCATGACCATGGTGCCGATCCTGGCCACCCTGTTCGCGGCCCAGGCACTGGCCCCTGAACACACCATGCACATGGCGCTGGCCACCGCGATGGCCGGCGTGATGTTCACCTCCAGCTCGAGCGTGCGCGCACACCACACGCTCGGCGGCGTCGACTGGGACATCGTCAAGCGGCTCGGGCCGGCGATGGCGCTGGGCACCCTGCTCTCGTCCTACGGCGCGGGCTGGCTGCCGCAACGCGCGCTGGCGCTGGCCTTCGCGTTGATCGTCTACGGCGGCGCGACGCAGATCTGGCTTGGCCGCAAACCCGAGGCCGCGCGCGGCCTGCCCGGCAGCGCGGGCCTGTGGGCCGTGGGCCTGGCGATCGGCGCGATCAGCGGCCTGGTGTCGGCCGGCGGCACCTTCCTGTCGATGCCCTTCATGCTGTGGTGCGGCGTGCCGATGCGCACCGCCATCGGCACCGGCGCCGCACTCGGGCTGCCGGTGGCCCTGATGGGCACGGTGGGCTACGTGGTCAGCGGCTGGTCGGTCGGCGGCCTGCCCGGCGGCACGCTCGGCTTCGTCTACCTGCCAGCGCTCGCGGCCGTGGTGCTGGCGAGCATCTGGACCGCACCCTATGGTGCGCGCGCCGCGCACCGCATGCCCGTGGCGACGCTGCGGCGCGTGTTTGCGCTGGTGCTGTATGCGCTGGCGACCAAGATGCTGCTCAGCGACTGGTAGCCGCCGCGCGACGGCCGCGACGCGCGTCGCCATTGATCTTTCGCAATCCGGCGGCGCCGGCGCGCCGTAGTCTGAACCCGCCACTCACCTATGGAGGGTTTCACATGAAGTCGTCTCGAATGCTCGCCGTTGCGGTCGTCGTCGCGTGGGCCTTCCCAGGCCCGGCGTTCGCCAGCGAAAAGCTCGTCCAGGAAAAGCAGTGCCTCGGCTGCCACGCCCTCAAGCAGGATGGCGCCGCCCCCGCGTTCCAGAAGATTGCGCGCTTCTGGAAAGGCCGCAAGGACGCCGAGGAGATGATGGTGGCCACGATCCGCCGAGGCAGCACGGCCACGGGTGGACCACACTGGAACAAGGCGACCATGCCCGATCAGGCCGAGCGCCCGCTGGTGAACGAGGCCGACGCGAAGCTGATCGCAAAGTGGATCCTGGCCCAGTGACCGGCCAGCGCAGCCACTTCGCCGTCGTCGTCAGACGTCGATGTTGGCGGCGCGCAGCGCGTTGCTCTCGATGAAGTCGCGTCGCGGCTCGACTTCGTCGCCCATCAGCATCGTGAAGACGCGGTCGGCCTCGATCGCGTCGTCGATCTGCACGCGCAGCAGGCGGCGCACCGCCGGGTCCATCGTGGTCTCCCACAGCTGCCCGGGGTTCATCTCGCCCAGGCCCTTGTAGCGCTGGCGGCTGACGCTGCCCTCGGCCTGCTGCATCAGCCAGGCCATCGCCGCGCGGAAGTCGGCCACCTGTGACTCGCGCGCCTTGTCACCCTCGCCGCGCCGCACCTGGGCTTCGGGGCCGAGCAGGCCCTTGAAGGTGACGCCGGCCCGCGACAGCGCTTCATAGTCCGCGCCGTGGACGAAGTCGGCCGTGATCACGCTGGACTTCACGTTGCCATGGTGGCGCCGGCTGATGCGCAGCAGGCGCTTGTCGGTGCGCTCGTCGTACTCCGCGCTCACCTGAGCGTCATGCAATGCCGCCTGCAGCGCGGCCGCGCTGGTCTCGGCGCTGCCGGCGCTGTCGAGATCGAGCGCCAACCCGTCGGCCATGGCCTTGAGCGCCTCGATGTCCATCCAGTTGGCCAAGCGAGCGATCACGTTCTCGGCCAGCACGTACTGGCGCGCCAGTTCCTCGAGCGCGCTGCCACTGATCGCCGGCTTGTCGTCGCCGGGCAGCACCTGCGCACCGTCGAGCGCCACGCGCATCAGGTAGCTGTCGAGCTCGTGGCCGTCCTTCAGGTACTGCTCCGACTTGCCGTGCTTGACCTTGTACAGCGGCGGCTGCGCGATGTAGATGTGGCCGCGCTCGACCAGTTCAGGCATCTGGCGGTAGAAGAAGGTCAGCAGCAGGGTGCGGATGTGCGCGCCGTCGACGTCGGCGTCGGTCATCACGATGATGCGGTGGTAGCGCAGCTTGTCGGGGTTGAAGTCGTCCTTGCCGATGCCGGTGCCCAACGCCGTGATCAGCGTGACGATCTCGTTGGAGGTGACGAGCTTTTCGTAGCGCGCCTTCTCGACGTTGAGGATCTTGCCGCGCAGCGGCAGGATCGCCTGGAACTTGCGGTCACGCCCCTGCTTGGCCGAGCCGCCGGCCGAGTCGCCCTCGACGATGTAGATCTCGCACAGCGCCGGGTCCTTCTCCTGGCAGTCGGCCAGCTTGCCGGGCAGGCCCATGCTGCCGAGCACGGTCTTGCGCGTGGCCTCGCGCGCCCGGCGCGCGGCTTCGCGCGCGCGTGCGGCGTCGACGATCTTGCCGCAGACGATCTTGGCGTCGACCGGGTTTTCGAGCAGCCAGTCGGTGAGCTTGGCCGCGACGATCTCCTCGACCGGGCCGCGCACCTCGGAGGACACCAGCTTGTCCTTGGTCTGCGAGCTGAACTTCGGCTCTGGCACCTTGACGCTGATGACGCAGGCCAGGCCCTCGCGCATGTCGTCGCCGCTGATCTCGACCTTGGCCTTCTTGGCCAGTTCGTTCTCTTCGATGTACTTGTTGATCACCCGCGTCATCGCCGCGCGCAGGCCCGTCAGGTGCGTCCCACCGTCACGCTGCGGGATGTTGTTGGTGAAGCACAGGACCGACTCGTTGTAGCCGTCATTCCACTGCATCGAGACCTCGACGCCCACCGGCGTGTTCTGGTCGCTCATCTTGTCGCCGACAGCGTGGAAGATGTTCGCGTGCAGGACCTTCTTGCCCTGGTTGATGAACTCGACGAACCCTTTGACGCCGCCGACGTAGGCGAAGTTGTCTTCCTTGGCCTGACGCTCGTCGACGAGGCGGATCTTCACGCCGTTGTTCAGGAACGAAAGCTCTCGCAGGCGCTTGGCCAGCACGTCGTAATGGAAGTCGATGTTCTGGAAGATCTCGTCGTCGGGCAGGAAGTGCACCTCGGTGCCGCGCTTGTCGGTCTCGCCGATCACCTTCATCGGACTGATTTCGAAGCCGTCGCGCCGTTCGAGCACGCGGTCCTGCGGCACGCCCTTCTTGAACTCGAGGTAGTGCACCCGGCCGTCGCGCCGCACCGTCAGGCGCAGCTGCTTGGACAGCGCGTTGACGCAGGACACCCCCACACCGTGCAGGCCGCCCGAGACCTTGTAGCTGTTCTGGTTGAACTTGCCGCCCGCATGCAGCTCGGTCAGCGCGATCTCGGCGGCCGAGCGCTTGGGTTCGTGCTTGTCGTCCATCTTCACGCCGGTCGGGATGCCGCGGCCGTTGTCGATGACGCTGATGCTGTTGTCGCTGTGGATCGTGACGATGATGTCGTCGCAATGGCCCGCCAGGGCTTCGTCGATCGAGTTGTCGACGACCTCGAACACCAGGTGGTGCAGGCCGGTGCCGTCCGAGGTGTCGCCGATGTACATGCCGGGGCGCTTGCGCACCGCTTCCAGCCCTTCGAGGATCTGGATCGAGTCGGCGCCATAGGCGTCGGGCTTGCCATCGGAAGGGTTCGGGGACGTGTTCGGGAGTTCGCTCATTCGTTCCTGCATTCGCTCATAAAGCACGCAAGCGGGCACTTGGGCCCGCTCGCGGTGTGGGGCGCTGGGCCCGCACTCAGATGCGCATCGGCATCACCACGTACTTGAAGCCCGACTGGTCGGGCAACGTGAACAGGGCGCTGGAGCTGCTGTCCTGCAGTTCCAGCTTGACCATGTCGGCCGCGCTGTTGGCCAGCGCGTCGATCAGGTAGGTGACGTTGAAGCCGATCTCGATCGCGTCGCCGTTGTAGTCCACCTCGAGTTCTTCCTTGGCCTCTTCCTGCTCGGCATTGCTGGCCGACAGGCGCAGCAGGCCGGGCTCGAGGTTCACGCGCACGGCCTTGAACTTCTCGCTCGTCAGGATCGCCGCACGTTGCAGGCTCGACAGCAGCGGCGCACGCCCCAGCGTCACCGCGTTCTTCAGCGTCTTCGGGATCACGCGGTTGTAGTCGGGGAACTTGCCTTCGACCAGCTTGGTCACGAACTCCATGCCGGAGAACGCGAACTTGGCCTGGTTGCCGGCGAAGCGCATCTCGATCGGCGTGTCCTCGTCCTTCAGCAGGCGCTGCAACTCGAGCACGGTCTTGCGCGGCAGGATCACGTCCTGCTTCGGAATGTCGACCTCGAGCGTGGCCTGGGCCAGCGCGAGGCGGTGGCCGTCGGTGGCCACCAGCGTCAGCGTGCGGCCCTCGGCCACGAACAGGATGCCGTTGAGGTAGTAGCGGATGTCGTGCACCGCCATCGCGAAGTGCACCTGGTTGATCAGGCCCTTGAGCGTCTTCTGCGGCACGGCAAAGGCCGGCCCGAAGTCCACCGCCTCATTGACGAGCGGGAAATCGTCTGCGGGCAGGGTCTGCAACGTGAAGCGGCTCTTGCCGCCCTGCAGCGTCAGCTTGTTCTGACCCGAGCTCAGCGTGACCACCTGGTCGGCCGGCAGCGTGCGCAGGATGTCGATCAGCTTGCGCGCACCCACCGTGGTCGCGAAGCTTCCGGCGTCGCCACCCAGTTCGGCGGCCGTGCGAACCTGGATCTCCAGATCGCTGGTCGTGAACTCGATGCGACCGCCGTTCTTGCGCAGCAGCACGTTGGCCAGGATCGGCAGCGTGTGCCGGCGCTCGACGATGCCTGCAACCGACTGCAATGCGGCCAGGACTTGTTCCTGCACGGCCTTGAACACGATCATCTCGTCTTCCTCTCTGTCTTCTTTATCTGAATAGGACTAGTAATAGAGGGGCCCCGCGCCTGTGGAGAAAGGCATTTTCTCCTCAGCCCACAAGGGCTTAGCTAGCGACGAACCCTGTGCGCTGCCCTGCGGGCCGTTGCGGGACTCGGATGCAACAAGCGCGCCGCGGGCGGCGGTGCTGTGGATGACCGGTCCGTTGCCAGCGGATTGTCCCCAGGGTTTGCGGCTCGGCATCGGCTCAGCCCTTGAGCGTCTGTTCCAGCACGTGCAGCTGCTGGTTCAGCTCGGCATTCTTCTGCCGCTCGCCACCGATCTTGCGCACCGCGTGCAGCACCGTCGTGTGATCGCGGCCGCCAAAGCTGTCGCCGATCTCCGGCAGGCTCTTCTGCGTCATCTCCTTGGCCAGGTACATCGCGATCTGGCGCGGGCGCGCGATCGAGGCTGGCCGCTTCTTGCTGTACATGTCGGCGACCTTGATCTTGTAGAAATCGGCCACCGTCTTCTGGATGTTCTCGATGCCGACCTGGCGGTTCTGGATCGACAGCAGGTCGCGCAGCGCCTCGCGCGCCAGGCCAATCGCGATTTCCTTCTGCGAGAAGCGCGCGTAGGCGATCACCTTGCGCAGCGCACCTTCGAGCTCGCGCACGTTGGCGCGCACGTTCTTGGCGATGAAGAAGGCCACGTCCTCGGGCATCTCGGCACCCTCGGCCAGCGCTTTCTTGATCAGGATCGCGACCCGCATCTCGAGCTCGGGGGGCTCGATCGCCACGGTCAGGCCCGAATCGAAGCGCGAGGTCAGGCGCTCGTCGATGTCCACCAGCCCCTTGGGGTAGGTGTCGCTGGTCATGATGATGTGCGCCTTCTTGGCCAGCAGCGCCTCGAAGGCGTTGAAGAACTCCTCCTGCGTGCGGTCCTTGCCGGCGAAGAACTGCACGTCGTCGATCAGCAGCAGGTCGAGCGAGTGGTACTTCGCCTTCAGTTCGTCGAACGTCTTGCGCTGGTAGTTCTTGACCACATCGCTGATGAACTGCTCGGCATGCAGGTACAGGACGCGCGCGTCGGGACGGTCACGCAACAGCGCATTGCCCACCGCGTGGATCAGGTGCGTCTTGCCCAGCCCCACGCCGCCGTAGATGAAGAGCGGGTTGTACATGTGGCCCGGATTGCCCGCGACATGCAGTGCCGCGGTGCGCGCCATCTGGTTGGCCCGACCGGCCACGAGGGTGTCGAAGGTCAGCGCCGGGTTGAGGCGGTGCACCGGCAGGGCAGGCCTCGCAGTCGCGGGCGGCGCAGTGCGCAGGCCCGCGAGCGTCGCCTCGCCCGCCGACGCCGCGGCAGGCATAGCAGCAGAGGGGGCTGCCGCACGGGGGGCCGCCGGCGCGAGCTGCAGCTGCAAGGACACAGGTTTGCCGGCCAGGCGCGTCAGCACGTCCTGGATGCGGCCTGCGTACTGCGAGCGGATCCAGTCCAGCTTGAACCGGTTCGGCACGCGCAGCGACACCACCGTCGCATCGCCATCGAAGGCCACTTCGGCCGGCGGCAGCGGTCGGATCCAGGTGTTGAACTGTTGTTCGGGCAGTTCGGCCGCCAGTTGCGAGCAGCCGCGTTGCCAGAGGTCATCGCTCATTGTGGACAAGTTCTTTTCGAGCGGCCGGAGTGTAGCCCAACAGGAGCACCGAAAGAGGGCTTATCCACAGCGGGCCGAGTCGGACGCGGGAAGCACGGGCTTGGGCGACGAACACCCCGCGCGTTGACCCGACAACGCATTCATGATGCAATCGCCGGTTTCCCTGATTTGCCATCGCCGTCCGGTCACGGACGCAACGGACCGACTGCCATGAAACGCACTTACCAAGGCTCCAAGACCCGCCGCGCCCGCACCCACGGTTTTCTCGTTCGCATGAAGACCCGTGGCGGCCGCGCCGTCCTGAATGCCCGCCGCGCCAAGGGGCGCAAGCGCCTGGCCGTTTGATGGCCTCGCAGGGCCGCCCATCATGGCGTGGGCCCCGCTGCACAAGTCCGATATCGAAGCGCTCTTGGGAACGCGGCCCGTTGCCAGGACGGAGCACTTCGTCCTGCACCTGCGCTCGTCACCCGCGGTTGACAGCGAGTTGTCCACTGTAGGCGCACCAGATCGGGATGGTTCTGTGGATATCTCTCCATCGAAGCAGCTTCAGGGCCTCGCGGCCCTCGTACCCAAGCGGCACGCCAAGCGAGCCGTGACGCGCAATCTGATTCGCCGCCAAGTGCGAGAGGTCGTGCGCGCCGACGCCGCCATGCCGGTCGGCTGCCAGCTGCTGGTCCGTTTGCGGGCCCCGTTCGACCGGCGGCGCTTCCCGGCGGCCGCCTCGCCGGACCTGCGTGTGGCGGTGCGTTCCGAATTGAAGGCCTTGCTGGCCCAGCGCCCGGCGGCGTCATGACGCCGCATCCCCTGCGCTGGCCGCGTTTGGTCCTGGCTTGGCCGGTGCGCGCTTACCGCTTCTTCCTCAGCCCCTGGCTGGGCAGCGCCTGCCGCTTCGAGCCCACCTGCTCACGCTACGCGCTGGACGCCCTGGAGCAGCGCGGTGCCCTGGCCGGCAGCTATCTGGCCGCCCGCCGCGTGCTGCGCTGTCATCCCTGGTGCGACGGGGGCTTCGACCCCGTGCCCCCTCAACCGATCTTCAGCAACCCTCGTCACCCATGACCGATATCCGCCGCACCCTGCTGTGGGTGGTGTTCACGATGTCGCTCGTCCTGCTCTGGGACGGCTGGAACAAGCACACCGGACAGCCGTCGATGTTCTCGTCGGCGCCCCGACCTGCCGCGACGGCGGCGACGCCGGCCGCAGCGGCGTCGGCGGGCGTGCCTCAGGCCGGCGTGCCGGTCGCGGCGGTCGCGGCGGCCGCGGCAACCCCTGCGGCGGCGCCCGGTGCGGTGCCGGCCACAGCCGCTGCGCCCGCATCCACCAGCGAACTCACCACCATCACCACCGACCTGGTGAGGGCCCAGTTCGACAGCGCCGGCGCGAGCCTGGTGCGGCTGGAGTTGCTGATGCATGCCGACGCCGAGGACCGCCAACGCAAGGTGCTCCTGTTCGACCGCAGCGCCGAGCGTGTGTATGCGGCGCAGACCGGACTGATCACCGCGCAGCCCGGCGTCGGCCTGCCCAACCACTACACGGCGATGCGGCGCGTGCCCGGCCCCGACGCGCTGGCCGCCGGCAGCAACGAACTCGCGCTCCGTTTCGAGACCGCCGCGCCCGGCGGCGTGACGCTGGCCAAGACCTTCACGTTCCGCCGCGGCAGCTACGTGATCGACGTCAAGCACGAGGTGGTCAACGGCGGCAGCACGCCGCTGTCGCCGCAGCTGTACCTGCAGCTCGTGCGCGACGGCAACCCGGCGCGCGGCGAGTCGAAGTGGTACTTCACCTTCACCGGACCCGCGGTCTACACCGAGGCCAAGAAGTACGAAAAGATCGATTTCAGCGATGTCGAAAAGGGCAAGGCCGGCCACGTGACCAGCGCCAACGAGGGCTGGATCGCGATGGTGCAGCACTACTTCGCATCGGCCTGGCTCGTCAACGCGGCCGCGCCGCGCGAGTTCCGCACCCAGAAGGTCAGCAACAACCTCTATGCGGTGCAGATGGTGATGCCGCTGGGCGAGCTGGCGCCCGGCGCGAGCAAGTCGCACGAGGCGCAGCTCTTCGCGGGCCCGCAGGAGGAGAACAAGCTGGAAGCCCTGGCGCCCGGCCTGGAGCTCGTGAAGGACTACGGCTGGTTCACGGTGCTGGCCAAGCCGCTGTTCTGGGTGCTCGACCAGCTGCACAAGCTGATCAAGAACTGGGGCTGGGCGATCGTCGCGCTGGTGGTGCTGCTGAAGGGCGCGTTCTACTGGCTCAACGCCAGCGCCTACCGCTCGATGGCGAAGATGAAGGCGTTGACGCCGCGCATCACGGACCTGCGTGAACGCTACAAGGACAAGCCGCAGCTGATGCAGCAGGAGATGATGCGCATCTACCGCGAGGAGAAGGTCAACCCACTCGGCGGCTGCCTGCCGATCCTGGCGCAGATGCCCTTCTTCATCGCGCTGTACTGGGTGTTGCTGTCGTCGGTGGAGATGCGCAACGCACCGTGGATCGGCTGGATCCAGGATCTCGCATTGCCCGACCCCTGGTTCATCCTGCCGCTGCTGATGACCGCGTCGTCGTTGCTGCAGGTCTGGCTGCAGCCGGCGCCGGCCGACCCGATGCAGGCCAAGATGATGTGGATGATGCCGGTCATGTTCGGCGTCATGTTCTTCTTCTTCCCTGCCGGCCTGGTGCTGTACTGGCTGACCAACAACGTGCTGTCGATCGCGCAGCAGTGGTGGATCAACCGCCAGCTCGGCGTGAAGTGAGCGCTGTGAATTCTGGGCGGTGGCATCGCACGTCTCGGGGGTGAAGCCGCGTTCCGGGGGTTGTGGGCCGGGGCCGTTACGCCGAGCATGAAGTCATGCGGGGATGACCCGGCGCGACCCACCAGGGATGCTGCGGCCGGCTCGGGAGGGTGAGATTCCACTCCCCCCGCGCCAACACCGGAAGGCACCGCGGCGATGACAATCGCCCGGTGCCTTCGTCATTGATCCCCGCCCTCGCCGACCCGATCGTCGCGGTGGCCACCGCGCCCGGGCGCGGGGCGGTGGGCATCGTGCGCGTCTCGGGGCCGCGCCTCGATGGCCTGATCGGCGCGCTCGTCGGCCAACCGCTGGCGCCGCGCGTGGCGACGTACGGGCCGTTGCGCGATGCGCAGGGCGAGCCCATCGACCAGGGCCTGGCGCTGCACTTCCCCGCGCCGCATTCCTACACCGGCGAGCATGTGCTCGAGCTGCAGGCGCATGGCGGGCCGGTGCTGCTGCAGCTGCTGCTGGCGCGCTGCCTCGAGGCCGCGGCCGAGGTCGACCCCGCGACGGGCCGACCGCACCTGCCCCGCCTGCGGCTGGCCGAGCCGGGCGAGTTCACGCAGCGCGCCTTCCTCAACGGCAAGCTCGACCTCGCGCAGGCCGAGGCGGTGGCCGACCTGATCGACGCCGGCACGGAAGCGGCGGCGCGCTCGGCCGGGCGCGCGCTCGCGGGCGTCTTCTCGCGCGAGGTGGAGGGGCTTGCCAAAGGGCTGCTTGCGCTGCGCACGCTGGTCGAGGCCACGCTCGACTTTCCCGAAGAGGAGATCGACTTCCTGGAAAAGGCCGGCGCGCGCGGCCGGCTCGACGCGCTGGCCGACGACCTCGATCGCCTGCTCGACCGCACGCGCCAGGGCGCGCTGCTGCGCGAGGGCATGACCGTGGTGCTTGCGGGCCAGCCCAACGTCGGCAAGAGCTCGCTGCTCAACGCGCTGGCGGGTGCCGAGCTGGCGATCGTGACGCCGGTTCCGGGCACCACACGCGACAAGATCGGGCAGACGATCCAGATCGAAGGCGTGCCCGTGCACGTGGTCGACACCGCGGGCCTTCACAGTGGCGCGCATGACGAGGTCGAGCGCATCGGCATCGCGCGCAGCTGGGCCGAGATCGAGGGTGCCGACGCGGTGGTCTTCCTGCACGACCTGACGCGGCGCGGTGACGCGGCCTACGAAGCGGCGGATGCCGAGATCGCGGCGCGCCTGGGGGCACCCGAGCGCGTGCTGCAGGTCTTCAACAAGGCCGACGCGGTGGACACGACGCACGGCGCGCCGGGCCTGCACCTGTCGGCCCGCACCGGCGAGGGGCTCGAAGCGCTGCGTCGCGCGCTGCTCGAGCGCGCCGGCTGGCACGCCAGCCCCGAGGGCGTGTTCATCGCGCGCACGCGCCACGTGCTGGCGCTGCAGGCCACGCGCGGCCACCTCGCCGCGGCGCGCGACCTGGCGGCACGCGCCGACGCCGCGCTCGACCTGCTGGCCGAGGAGCTGCGCCTCGCGCACGACGCGCTCGGCGAGATCACCGGGCGCATCAGTGCCGATGCGCTGCTGGGCGAGATCTTCGGGCGCTTCTGCATCGGCAAGTGACCCCGGGTCGGGTGCTTGTGGGGGGTGCGGCCGGTTTCGATAATCCATCGCACCATGCCCGAGATCGCACACGACATCCAGCCGCTGTCCGAGGTCGTGCGCTCGCTCAACGCGCCAGACGCCTTCAAGCCCCGCCTGGGGCTGGAGCAGTGGCGCCTGCTGCAGACCTTCCTGACCCGCCACGAGGTGCGCGCCGGCGACCTGCTCGTCAAGCAGGGCGAACTCGACCGCACGATGTACCTGCTCGAGATCGGCACGCTGCAGGTGTTCGTGAGCCCGCCGCGGCCCGGCGTCTCGCGCCTGTCGATCCTGCGCGCCGGCGCGGTGGTCGGCGAGGCGGGACTGTTCAGCGACCAGCCGCGCATGGCCAATGTCGAGGCGATGACGGTGTGCGTCGTCTGGGCCCTGCGCGGGCCGCGCTACGAGGAGCTGGCGGCGCGCAACCCGGCGCTGACGCTGGAGCTCGTGCGCGCTGCGGCTGCGGTGATGGGCGTGCGCATGCGCGCCAACATCGAACTCGGCCAGGCGGTCAGCTAGGCGGCGCGCGGGTCAGTGACCCGCGAAGTCGACGAGCGTGAACAGCGGCAGGCCCGCGGCACGCAGCTTCGCCGAGCCGCCGAGCTCGGGCAGGTCGACGATCGCCGCACCCTCCACCACCGTCGCGCCCAGGCGTTCGAGCAGCCGCTTGCCGGCCATCATCGTGCCGCCGGTGGCGATCAGGTCGTCGATCAGCAGCACTCGGTCGCCGGTGTGCACCGCGTCGGTGTGCATCTCCACCGTCGCGCTGCCGTACTCGAGCTCGTAGGTCTCGGCCACGGTCGTGAACGGCAGCTTGCCCTTCTTGCGGATCGGCACGAAGCCGACGCCGAGCTCGAAGGCCAGCACCGCACCGAGGATGAAGCCGCGCGCGTCCAGCCCGGCCACCAGGTCCGGCCGCACGTCGAAGTAGCGGTGCACGAACTGGTCGATCAGCACGCGGAACACCTTGGGGTCGGCCAGCAGCGGCGTGATGTCGCGGAACATCACGCCCGGCTCGGGCCAGTCGGGCACGGTGCGGATGCGATCGCGGATGTAGGCCTCGGGGTCGGCCACGGCCATCGGCGTGCGGCTCATCGGGTCTCCTCTGCGGCCCGGCGGGGCCGGTGCGCATCATGCGCGAAGCAGCTTCTCCTCCGCCAGCGCCAGGGCCTCGGGCAGGCCGGCCAGCACCAGCGTGTCGCCGGCCGACAGCACCAGGTCGTCGCGCGCGTCCTGCACCGGCCCCGAGGCGCGCCGCACCGACACCACCTGCACACCCACCGCATGCAGCGCCTGGTCCGCCAGCGCGTGACCGAGGCAGGGGGCGGCGGCCGGCAGCGTGATGCTCGACAGGCGAGCCTGCTGGCGCTCCTCGACGGTGTCGTCGTCGGCGCCGTGGAAGTAGCCGCGCAGCAGGCCGTAGCGCGCGTCGCGCGCGTCGCGCGTGATGCGGATCACGCGCCGCATCGGCACGCCCACCAGCGCCAGCGCGTGGCTGGCGAGCATCAGCGAGCCCTCGATGGCCTCGGGCACGACTTCGGTCGCGCCGGCCGCCTTGAGCTTGTCGATGTCGGCCTCGTCGACCGTGCGCACGACCACCGGCACCTGCGGCGCGTGCGAGCGCACCAGCTGCAGGATCTTCAGCGCCGAGGGCGTGTCGTGATAGGTCACGGCCACCGCGCTGGCGCGTGCCAGGCCGGCAGCCATCAGGCTCTTCAGCCTTGCCGCGTCGCCGAACACCACGCTCTGGCCGGCCGCGGCGGCCTGGCGCACGCGGTCGGGGTCGAGGTCGAGCGCCATGTACGGGATGCGCTCGTTGGCGAGCAGGCGCGCCAGGTTCTGGCCGCTGCGGCCATAGCCGCAGATGATGACGTGTGCCTCGGTGGCGATCGACTTCTTCGCGATCGTGGTCAGCGCCACCGACTGCAGCATCCAGTCGCTGGCCGACAGGCGCGAGACGATGCGGTTGCTGTACATCACGATGAAGGGCGTGGCGATCATCGACAGCACCATGCTCGCCAGCACCGGGCTCACCCATTGCGGGGCCACCAGCCCGCCCTCGGCTCCGAGCGTCAGCAGCACGAAACCGAACTCGCCGGCCTGCGCGAGGTAGAGGCCGGTGCGCAGCGCCACCCCCGGCGCGGCGCCGAACAGGCGTGCCAGCAGCGCCACCAGAACGAACTTCGCCGCCACCGGCGCCAGGGTCAACAGCAGCACCAGTGCCCATTGGTCGAGCACCGGACGCCAGTCGAGCTTCATGCCGATGGTGATGAAGAACAGGCCCAGCAGCACGTCGTGGAAGGGCCGGATGTCGGTCTCGACCTGGTGCTTGTATTCGGTCTCGGCCACCAGCATGCCGGCGACGAAGGCGCCGAGCGCGAGCGACAGCCCGGCGTGCTCGGTGACCCAGGCCAGGCCGAGGGTGACGAGCAGCAGGTTCAGCACGAACAGCTCCTCGCTCTTCAGGCGCGCCACCTTGGTCAGCCACCAGCGCATGGCCTGTTGGCCGCCGGTCAGCAGCAGTGCGAGCAGCAGCGCTGCCTTGACCACCGCCCAGCCGAGCGATGTGGCCACCGCGCCGCCGGACTGCCCGAGCGCGGGGATGAGCACCAGCAGCGGCACCACGGCCAGATCCTGGAACAGCAGCACGCCCATCACGCGCTTGCCGTGTTCGCTCTCGAGCTCCAGCCGGTCGGCCATCAACTTGACGACGATCGCGGTGGAGGACATCGCCATCGCGCTGCCGAGCACCAGCGCGCCGGCGTACCCGAGTTCCCACGGCCGCGTGGTCAACGAGAAGACCCAGATCAGCAGCGCATTGCCGATCAGCGCGCCGACGATCGTCAGCGCCACCTGCGACAGCCCGAGCCCGAACACCAGCGAGCGCATCGCGCGCAGCTTGGGTAGGTTGAACTCCAGGCCGATGACGAACATCAGGAACACGACGCCGAACTCGGCCAGCCGCTCCGTGGCCCCGGAGTCGCCGGCCAGCGCCAGCGCGTTGGGCCCGATCAGCACACCCACCACCAGGTAGCCGAGCATCGGCGGCAGCTTCAGCGCGCGGCAGACGACCACGCCGAGCACCGCGGCGACCAGGTAGAGCAGGACCAGTTCGAGGGTCGAGGCCATCGGGGACGAATGATCGCCGTGACAAGCACCCGGCGCCTAGAATGAATTGCCAGTAGACCACGCAAGCCCGATGCCCGAACCCACGACCGCCTTCGACGCCGACCGCGCCCTCGAGCTGGCCGGGCGAACGCTGGACATCGAGGCGCGCGCACTGGCCGGCGTCAAGGCGCGGCTGTCGTCCAGCTTCACGCAGGCCGTGCGCACGATCCTCGCCAGCCGCGGCCGCGTGGTCGTGATGGGCATGGGCAAGAGCGGCCACGTCGGGCGCAAGATCGCCGCCACGCTGGCCTCCACCGGCACCCCGGCGCTGTTCGTGCATCCCGCCGAGGCCAGCCACGGCGACCTCGGCATGGTCACGCGCGACGATGTCGTGATCGCGATCTCGAACTCGGGCGAGAGCGACGAGCTGAACGTGATCCTGCCGGTGCTCAAGCGCCAGCATGTGGCGCTGATCGCGATGACCGGCAAGCCGGCATCGACGCTGGCCGAGCATGCCGACATCGTGCTCGAGAGCACGGTCGAGCAGGAGGCCTGCCCGCTGAACCTGGCGCCCACGGCGAGCACCACGGCGCAGATGGCGCTCGGCGACGCGCTGGCGGTCGCATTGCTCGACGCGCGCGGCTTCGCTGAGGACGACTTCGCGCGCTCGCACCCGGGTGGCGCGTTGGGCCGCAAGCTGCTGGTGCATGTGCGCGACCTGATGCGCAAGGACGAGCGCGTGCCGCGCGTGCGCCCCGACGCCCTGTTCACCGAGCTGCTGCGCGAGATGGGTGGCAAGGGCATGGGTGCGGCGGCGGTGGTCGACGCTGCCGGCCGGCCGATCGGTGTCTTCACCGACGGCGACCTGCGGCGCCTGATCGAAAAGGGCGCCGACCTGCGCAGTGTCAAGGCCGACGAGGTGATGCGCGCCAACCCGCGCACGATCCGCGCCGACCGCCTGGCGGCCGAGGCCGCCGACCTGATGGAGACGACCAAGATCAACTGCATGCTCGTGGTCGACGACGCGGGTGTGCTGGTCGGTGCCTTCAATTCGAACGACCTGATGCGCGCCAAGGTCATCTGATGCCAGCGCTGCTCTTTCCTCCGGAGGTCCTGCTCAAGGCGCAGGGCCGCGGCCTGGGGCTGAAGGTCGCGATCTTCGATGTCGACGGCGTGCTCACCGACGGGCGGCTGTACATCGGCGAACAGGGCGAGTCGTTCAAGGCCTTCCATGTGCTCGACGGCCACGGCCTGAAGTTGCTGGCGCAGGGCGGCATCACACCGGTCATCGTCACCGGCCGCGACTCGCCGGCGGTGCGCCGCCGCGTCGACGACCTGGGCATCGCGCACGCGCTGTTCGGGGTGCAGGACAAGCTGCCCGCGGCCACCAAGCTGCTGCAGGCGTTGGCGGTGCACTGGGCCGATGCGGCCGTGATGGGCGACGACTGGCCCGACCTGCCGTTGTTCCAGCGCGCGGCCTTCGCCTGCGCCCCGCCGAATGCGCATGCCGAGCTGCGCGCCGCGGCGCACCACGTCACCGCCGCGCGCGGCGGCGAGGGCGCGGTGCGCGAGTGCTGCGACCTGCTGCTGATGGCGACCGGCCGCTACGCCGCGCTGCTGCAGGGCCATCTGACGACGCTCGACAGCCATTGAGCTGGGCATCGCGCTCGATGGCGATCGACCTCGACACCCTCATCCAGCCGCTCGACCCGCTGCCGTCGTCGGGGCCGCAGAACCCGCCGCCGCGGCCGCGCCAGCCGCTGTGGTGGCGGCTGGGCCAGTTGCTGTCGGCCTACCTGCCGCTGGTGCTGATGGGCGTGCTGGCGCTCGCCACCTGGTGGCTGGTGCAGAACACGCCGCGCCTGGCGGACCCGGGCGAGAAGGCGCCGCCGCGCCACGAGCCGGACTACCTGATGCAGGGCTTCACGATGCAGCGCTACGCGGCCGACGGCCGGCTGCGCGTGCAGGTGCGCGGCACCCAGATGCGCCACTACCCGGACACCGACACGCTCGAGATTGACGGCGTGACGATCCGTGCGCTCGGGCAGGACGGCCGCGTGACGGTGGCGACGGCGCAGCGCGCGGTGGCCAACGGCGACGCGACCGAAGTGCAGCTGCTCGGTCAGGCGCGCGTGGTGCAAGGCGCCGAAGGCTCGGCCCGCGACGCCGAGCCGATCGAGTTCGAGAGCGAGTTCCTGCACGCCTTCCTGGCCACCGAGCGGCTGCGCTCTCACCTGCCCGTGCGGCTGCGCCAGGGGACGAGCGACTTGCACATGGCCTCGATCGAGTACGACAACCTGGCCAAGGTCGCGCGCCTGGGCGGGCCGCTGCGCGCGCGCTTCACGCTGCCGGCGCGCTGAGTCCGACGTGACGGCCCCGCCCCTGGTCTTCATCACCGGCGCGTCCAGCGGCATCGGCCAGGCGCTGGCCGCGCGCTATGCCCGCACCGGGTGGCGCCTCGCGCTGGCGGCGCGGCGCAGCGGCGAGATCGAGGCGTGGGCCCAGGCGCAGGGTCTGGCGCGCGACCGCTGCGTGGCCTACACCGCCGACGTGCAGCGCATCGACAGCATCGTCGGTGCGGCGCGGCTGTGCATCGCCGAGCAGGGCCTGCCCGACGTGGTGATCGCCAACGCGGGCATCAGCGTCGGCATGGACACCGCGCGGCGCGAGGACCTGGACGTGATGGCCGACACGCTGGCAATCAACAACGTCGGCCTGGCCGCCACCTTCCACCCCTTCCTCGCTCCGATGCACACGCGCGGCTCGGGCACGCTGGTGGGCGTGGCCAGCGTCGCCGCGATCCGCGGCCTGCCGGGCCACGGCGCCTACTGCGCCAGCAAGGCGGGCGTGGTGGCCTACTGCGAGAGCCTGCGCACCGAGTGCCGCGGTAGCGGCGTGCGCGTCGTCACGATCGTGCCGGGCTACGTGGCCACGCCGCTGACGGCCGGCAACCGCTACGGCATGCCCTTCCTGCTGCAGGCCGACGAGTTCGCCGAGCGCGCGTTCCGAGCCATCGAGGCCGGCACCAGCTACCGCGTGATCCCGTGGCAGATGGGCGTCGTGGCCAAGCTGATGCGCGCGCTGCCCAACGCGCTGTTCGACCGCCTGGTGCAGGGCCGCGGGCGCAAACGGCGGCGCGGCGAATAAGCCACAGCCGCCTTGTGGCGCGCGCGGCGCGCCGCTACAGTGCGCGCCTTCCCGGCGCCGCGCACGATGCGGCAAGGAGGTTTCCGTGACGCAGAAGGACATCCTCGGCTAGCTGCCCTGTGCAGCCCTCGACGGCACGCCACGCGCGTGACGCGGACCGACCCCTCGCCTGCCGGCTTCGTGCCGCTGCGGGCTCACCGGAATCTCTCGCATGCATCCGATCTGGACGCTCCTGCGCTGCGTGATTGCAGCGGCGCTGGTGCTATTTCTGGCCTCCTGGGTCGCACCGGCCCTGGCCCAGCCGCGCGCACTGACGCTCGAGCCGGGCGAACGCATCGCCCTCGACGGCCGTCTCGACGAGCCGGCGTGGCAGCGCGCGCCCTTGCACGACCGCTTCGTGCAGTTCCTGCCGCTCGACCGCCAGCCGCCCCCTGCGGGCTACCGCACCACGGTGCAGGTGCTGGCCGAACGTGACGCGCTGGTGCTCGGCATCCGCGCCTTCGACCCGGCGCCGCACGAGATCCGCGCGCCGCTGACGCGGCGCGACCAGGTCAAGCGCGACCAGGATTTCGTCGCCGTGCTGCTCGACGCCGTGGGCGATCGGCGCGCGGCCCAGTTCGTCCGCGTCAACGCGGCGGGCGTGCTGACCGACGGCATGTACATCGCCGCCGGCGACAGCGAGGACTACGCGCCCGACTTCGACGTCGACGCGGCCGTGCAGCGCCTGCCCGACGGCTACAGCGTCGAGCTGCGCCTGCCCTTCATTGCGCTGCGCTATCCGCACGACGGCGGCGCGCCGTGGCGCCTGATGGTTGCGCGCAGCGTGCCGCGCGCGTCGAGCACGCTGCTGCTGTCCGCGCCGCTGACCAAGGACGGCATGTCCTTCATCGCCGAGGCCCAGGTGATCGAAGGGCTGGAGGCGGTGGCCGAGCGCGCCCGCGCGCAGAGCCTGCTGTGGTTTCGTCCCGAGCTCACGCTGCGCGGCACGCGCGAACGCGCCGCGGGCCAGCCGACGCGCCGCGACGAGGAGGTCTCGCTCGGCGCCGAGTTCAAGTGGCGCCCGCGCGCCGACTGGGTGGTCGACGCGACCCTGAACCCCGACTTCTCGCAGGTCGAACTCGACGCGCCGCAACTCGCCGGCAACACGCGCTTCGCGCTCTCGGTGCCCGAGAAGCGGCCCTTCTTCCTCGAGAGCACCGACGTGATCGACCAGCCGCTGGCGGGCTTCTATTCGCGCTCGGTGACCGACCCGCGCTACGGCCTGCGCGCGACATGGCGCGCGCCCAAGGCCGATGCGACCGCGCTGACGCTGCGCGACGAGGGCGGCGGCCTGGTGCTGCGCCCGGGTCCTTTCGGCACCGCGCTGTACGCCCAGGACGGGCGCTCGCAGGCCACGCTGCTGCGTGCGCGCCGCCACGAGGGCGACGTCACGGCCGGCGTGCTGCTGTCCGACCGCGACTACGCCGAACGCGGCCGCAACAGCGTGGCCGGGGTCGACCTGTACTGGTCGCCGAACGCGCAGGACCAGCTGCGCGCGCGCGTGCTCGGGTCGCGCAACAGCGCCACCTTCGACGCGCAGGGCGCGGCCGAGGCCGGCCCGGTCGAGCGCGGGCATTGGATCGAGCTGCGCTGGAACCGCCGCAACAACGACTGGATCGTCAACCTGGACCTGGACGACCTGTCGCCGCGCTTTCGCAACGACAACGGATTCGTCGAGCAGACCGGCGTGCGCCGCATCGAGGCCGAGGTCGTCCGGCGCTGGGGCGAGGCGCGGGCGCTCGGCTACGACGCGCACGAGTTCGAGACCTACGTGTGGACCGAGCAGGTGGTGACGCGGCGCGATGCCACCGCGGGCATCGACGGCGGCCGGATGGTGGCGCGGCGCTGGCACCCCGGCATCTGGTTCGCCGGGCCGCTGAACTCCGAGGGCTGGGCCCAGGTCAAGCTCGACGCCGAGCGCGTGCGACCCGATGGCCGGCTGCATGCCACGCGCGGTGCGGCCGCGCAGTTCGGCTTCAACCCCGCGTCGTGGATCCCGCGGGCCACCGTGGAGCTGAATGTCGGCGACATGGTCGACGTCGAGGCCGACCGCGTCGGACGCGGGATCGACGGCTTTGTCGAGGTGATCCTGCGCGGCTCGCTGGCCGGCTTCGGGGTGGAGTCGGAGCAGAAGCTGCAGCATGCGCAGATCGACCGCAACGGCCGGCGCGCTCTGACCGACAGCGCGGCGCGCTGGCTCGGCGTGCTGCACCTGAGCGCGCGCGACTCGTTGCGCGCGGTCTGGCAGGCTTCGCGCTACCGCCGCGGCGCCGATGCGGCGCTGTCGATCACCGCGCTGAGCGAGGACCAGTGCACGCTGTCGCTCGTGTTCCAGCACCGCGTGGGGCTCGGCCGCAACCTCAGCGTCGGCGCGACGCACTCGCGCACCGAGCCCGGACGCGAGCGCAAGGACGAGGTCTTCGTCAAGGCCGCTCTGGCCCTCTGAACGCGACGGCCGGAAACAACAAGGGCGCCCGAAGGCGCCCTTGTCGAAGAACCGTCGGCCGGTTCAGTAGCCTTGGCCGCGGCCACCGCCGCCGTAGCTGCCGCCACTGCCGCCACCACCGTAGCCGCCGCGACCGCCGCCGCCGCCACCGTAGGGGCTGCGACCACCGCCGCCGCCACCGCCGCCGTAGCCACCGCCGCCGCTGCGACCACCGCCGCCGC
>DATLIE010000196.1:0-3523 GCA_035539635.1 Burkholderiaceae bacterium | reverse complement strand
CCCAGCACCAGGCCCATCAGCACGGCCGCCAGACGGCCGAGCGACAGGTTCATGCCGGCGCCAGTGCCCGCGGCGCCAGGCGGTAGCCGGCGCCGCGCACCGTCTCGACGAGGTGCGCACACTGCAGCGGCGCCAGCGCCTCGCGCAGGCGCTTGATGTGCACGTCGACCGTGCGCTCCTCGATGAACACGTGGTCGCCCCAGACGCGGTCGAGCAGCTGGGCACGGCTGTGCACGCGCTCGGGGTGCGTCATCAGGAAGTGCAGAAGGCGGAACTCCGTCGGCCCGACCTTGGCCTCGTGCGGCACACCGTCCACCGAGCGCGTCACGCGGCGCGTTGCCGGGTCGAGGACGAGGCCCGCCACGTCCACCGCTTCGTCGAGCGCCTGCGGCGCCTTGCGTCGCAGCACCGCCCGCACGCGCGCCAGCAGCTCCTTCGGCGAGAAGGGCTTGGTGATGTAGTCGTCGGCACCGCCGTCCAGGCCGGCGAGCTTGTCGGTCTCGTCGGCGCGCGCCGTCAGCATGATGATCGGCAGCGCCCGGGTTCGCGGGTCGGCGCGCCAGCCCTTGGCGAGCGCGAGGCCCGACTGGCCCGGCAGCATCCAGTCGAGCACCACCAGGTCCGGCAGCACGCGGTCGACACTGGCCAGCGCCGCGTGGGCATCGGCGGCGATGCCCACCTCGAAGCCGGCGTGGCGCAGGTTGATCGCCACCAGCTCGGCGATGGCGGGTTCGTCCTCGACCAGCAGCACGCGCGTCATTGGCATCGTCCCCTTCAGCGCACCGCGTCCTCGACGTCGGCCATCGGAGTGTGCCGCACGTCGGTGCCCTTGACGATGTAGATCACCGCCTCGGCCAGGTTCTTGGCATGGTCGCCCACACGCTCGATCGCCTTGGCGACGAACACCAGGTCGATCGACGACGAGATCGTGCGCGGGTCTTCCATCATGTAGGTGATCAGCTTGCGCAGCAGGCCGTCGAACTCCTGGTCGATCTGGTCGTCCGCCTTCAGCACCTGAAGCGCCTGCTCGGTGTCCAGGCGCGCGAAGGCGTCGAGCGCCTTGCGCAGCTGCGCGATGGCCAGGTCGGCCTCGAAGCCGAGGTCCGCGACCGGCAGGCGCAGCCGGCTCGACACGCCGGTGTTGATCAGGCGCTGCACGGTGCGCGCGATGCGCGCCGCTTCGTCGCCGACGCGCTCCAGGTTGGCGATGGTCTTGCTGATCGCGATCAGCAGGCGCAGGTCTCGCGCCGTGGGCTGGCGGCGCGCGATGATCGCCGACAGGTCGCGGTCGATCTCGATCTCCATCTGGTTGACGCGCTCTTCTTGTTGCAGCACCTGCGTGGAGGTCTCGCCGCTGAACTTGGACAGTGCGTACACCGCCTGGGCGACCTGCGACTCCACCAGCCCGCCCATTTCGAGCACGCGGTTGGAAATGCCGGCGAGTTCGGCGTCGAACTGGGTCGAAAGATGCTTGTCGGGCATGGTGTCGGCTCCCTGGCTGGATTGCGACTCAGCCGAAGCGGCCGGTGATGTAGTCCTCGGTCTCTTTCTTCTTCGGCTTCATGAACAGCTCGCTCGTCGGGCCGAACTCGATCAGGTCGCCCAGGTACATGTAGGCCGTGTAGTCGGAGACGCGCGCGGCCTGCTGCATGTTGTGCGTGACGATCACCACCGTGTAGTCGGTCTTCAGCTCGTGGATCAGCTCCTCGATCTTGCCGGTGGAGATCGGGTCCAGCGCCGAGCAGGGTTCGTCGAGCAGCAGCACCTCGGGCTTGATCGCAATGCCGCGCGCGATGCACAGGCGCTGTTGCTGACCGCCGGACAGGCCGGAGCCGCTCTGGTCGAGCTTGTCCTTGACCTCGTTCCAGAGCGCGGCCTTCTTCAGCGCCCACTCGACGCGCTCGTCCATCTCGACGCGCGGCAGGGTCTCGAACAGGCGCACGCCGAAGGCGATGTTGTCGTAGATCGACATCGGAAAGGGCGTGGGCTTCTGGAACACCATGCCGACCTTGGCGCGGATCAGGCTGACGTCGAGCTTGGAGGCCAGGATGTCTTCGCCGTCAAGCAGGATCTGTCCCTCGGCGCGCTGCTCCGGGTAGAGCTCGAACATGCGGTTGAACGTACGCAGCAGCGTGCTCTTGCCGCAGCCCGACGGGCCGATGAAGGCCGTGACCTTGCGATCCGGAATGTCGAGCTGGATGCGCTTGAGCGCATGGAAGCTGCCGTAGTAGAAGTTCAGGTCCCGCACCGTGAGCTTGGCCTTCTCGTGGGCCGGCAGTTCGACTCTTGCATCCATGTTCTTGCTCTTTCCTTCAGGTCTTCTGGCGGAACAGCACGCGCGCGACGATGTTCAGCGCCAGCACGCCCAGCGTGATCAGGAACACCCCGGCCCAGGCCAGCTTCTGCCAGTTCTCGTAGGGGCTCATCGCGAACTTGAAGATCGTGACCGGCAGGCTGGCCATCGGCTCGCCGAGGTTGCTGGTCCAGAACTGGTTCGACAGCGCGGTGAACAGCAGGGGCGCCGTCTCGCCTGCGATGCGCGCCAGCGCGAGCAGCACGCCGGTCACGACGCCGGCGCGCGCCGCCTTCAGCGTCACCGACGAGATCACTTTCCACTTCGGCGTGCCGAGCGCATAGGCGGCCTCGCGCAGCGCGTTCGGGATCAGCACCAGCATGTTCTCGGTGGTGCGGATCACGACCGGAATCACGATCAGCGCCAGCGCCAGCACACCGGCACCGCCGGAGAAGGACTTGAAGCGCGCGACCACCACCGCGTAGATGAACAGGCCGATCACGATCGACGGCGCCGACAGCAGGATGTCGTTGATGAAGCGCGTCGTGCTGCCCAGCCACCCCTTCTGGCCGTACTCGGCCAGGTAGATGCCGGCCAGGATGCCGATCGGCGTGCCCAGCGCGGTCGCCAGGCTCACCATCAGCAGCGTGCCGAAGTTGGCGTTGGCCAGGCCCCCCGTGTCGGCCTGCGGCGGCGGCGTCATCTCGGTGAAGGTGGCCAGCGCGATGCCGCCGATGCCCAGCCGCACCGTCTCGACCAGGATCCAGATCAGCCAGAACACGCCGAAGGCCATCGCGGCCAGCGCGAGCGCCAGCGCAATCTGGTTGACCCGCTTGCGGCGGCGGTGGCGCGCGAGGCGCGACGCGTCGAGGGCGACCAGGCTCATGCGCGCGTCCCCTCACCCCGCTTCAGGCGGGACAGCAAGACCTTCGACAGCGCGAGCACGACGAAGGTGATGAAGAACAGGATCAGGCCCAGGTAGATCAGCGAGGCCTGGTGCAGGCCTTCGGAGGCTTCCGCGAACTCGTTGGCCAGGGCCGAGGTGATGCTGTTGGCCGCTTCGAAGAGCGACAGCGAGTTGAGCTGGTTGAAGTTGCCGATCACGAAGGTGACTGCCATCGTCTCGCCGAGCGCGCGGCCCAGGCCGAGCATGATGGCACCGACCACCCCGGTCTTGGTGTACGGCAGCACCACCTTCCACACCACCTCCCAGGTGGTCGAGCCCAGCCC
>DATLIE010000195.1:0-6960 GCA_035539635.1 Burkholderiaceae bacterium | reverse complement strand
GCGCGTCGCGGCGCTGGAGGACCTGATCGGCAGTCCGGTGTTCGTGCGCGGCAAGACGCTTGCACTGACGGTGGCCGGGCTCGACTACCTGCAGCGCGTGCAGCCTGCGCTCGGCCTGCTCGCCGAGGTGCCGCAGCACCGGCGCGCTCGCCAGCGCCAGCAGAAGCTGCGCGTGGGGGCACCGCCGACCTTTGCGCGCCAGGTGCTGGTGCCAGCGCTCGAGGCCTTCACGGCGGCCCACCCCGACGTGGACCTGGAGCTGGTGCTGACGCTGCCGGCGCTGGACGTCGAGGCGACCGACGCCGACGTCGAGGTGCGCTACGGCGACCCGTCGCTCGGCCACCTGCTGCTGCGCGACCGGGTGCAGCCGATGGCCTCTCCCACACTGCTCGGGCGCCTGCCGCCGCTGCGCACGCCGGCGGACCTGCGCGCAGCGCCCCTGCTGCGCACGCCGCTGGAACTGTGGACGCCGTGGCTGCGTGCCGCCGGGCTGGACTGGCCCGAACCGGCTGCCGGGCCGCAGCTGATGGACCTCGGCATGGCGCTCGAGGCGGCCGTCTGCGGCCAGGGCGTCGTGCTGGGCCGCCCGGCGCTGGCGCGGCACTGGCTGGCCAGCGGCAGCCTGGTGCCGCTGTTCGATCTGAGCGTCGAGCCGGCGAACTGCTACTACCTGCTGCCCTTCTCGGCGAGCGGCGCGGCGCCGTTGTTCGCGCACTGGCTCATCGAGCGCTGCGCGGCGTTGCAGGCGCAGGCACACGCCGGGAATTCCGGGCCGGGCTGAACAAGCTTCCGGCCCGAAGGCGGGCCGCGCCCGTAGGATGCGCGCCAAACGAGGAGCGCCCCATGACCGTGATCACCAACATCGAAGACCTGCGCGTGCTGGCCGAGAAGCGCGTGCCGCGCATGTTCTACGACTACGCCGACAGCGGCTCGTGGACCGAGACCACCTACCGCGCCAACGAGGGCGACTTCCAGGCCATCAAGCTGCGCCAGCGGGTGGCGGTGAACATGGAGAACCGCAGCACCGCGGTGAAGATGATCGGCATCGACGCCAAGATGCCGGTGGCGATCGCGCCCGTCGGCCTGACCGGCATGCAGCATGCCGACGGCGAGATTCACGCCGCGCGTGCGGCCGAGAAGTTCGGCATCCCGTTCACGCTGTCGACGATGAGCATCTGCTCGATCGAGGACATCGCCGAGAACACGTCCGCGCCGTTCTGGTTCCAACTCTACATGATGCGCGACCGCGACGCGATGGCGCGCATGATCGACCGCTGCAAGGCGGCCAAGTGCAGCGCGCTGGTGCTGACGCTGGACCTGCAGGTGATCGGCCAGCGCCACAAGGACCTGAAGAACGGCCTGACCGCGCCGCCGCGGCCCACCATCGCGAACATGATCAACCTGGCCATGAAGCCGCGCTGGTGTCTGGGCATGCTCGGCACGCGCCGCCACACCTTCCGCAACCTGGTCGGGCACGTGAAGGAGGTCAGCGACATGAAGTCGCTCGCCGCCTGGACCAACGAGCAGTTCGACCCGCGCCTGTCCTGGGCCGACGTCGACTGGGTGCGCGAGCGCTGGGGCGGCAAGCTGATCTTGAAGGGGATCATGGAGGTCGAGGACGCGAAGCTCGCGGCGCAACATGGCGCCGACGCGATCGTCGTCAGCAACCACGGCGGGCGCCAGCTCGACGGCGCGCCGTCGAGCATCCATGCGTTGCCGGCGATCGTCGAGGCGGTGGGCGACCAGATCGAGGTGTGGATGGACGGCGGCATCCGCTCTGGGCAGGACGTGCTCAAGGCCTGGGCGCTGGGCGCGCGCGGCACGATGATCGGCCGCGCGATGGCCTACGGCCTGGGCGCGATGGGCGAGGCGGGCGTGACCAAGGCGCTGCAGATCCTGCACAAAGAACTGGACGTGACGATGGCCTTCTGCGGTCACACCAACATCGCCAACGTCGACCGCGCCATCCTCGTGCCCGGCACGTACCCGATGCCGCGTTGAACTCGGCCAGAATGGCCGCGCCATGGCCATCTACCTCGACACCACCGCCTGGTCGCGCCGCGACGCCTTCGGTTTCTTCCGCGGCTTCGACAAGCCGTTCTTCAACGTCTGCGTCAGGCTGGACGTGGCGCGCCTGAAGCACGTGCTCGACGCCGCGGGGCGGCCGGCCGGGCTGTCGCTGGCCTGCTACTACCTGGCCCTGCGGCTGGCCAACGAGCAGCAGCCGTTCCGGCTGCGCTTCGAAGGCGAGCGCGTGCGGGTGCACGAGGTGATCGGCGGCAGCAGCACCGTGCTGCGCGAGGACGAAGAGAGCTTCGGCTTTGCGAACTTCGACTACGCGGCCGACTTCGCGCGCTTCGCGGCCGAGGCCGGCGCTGCGATCCGCGCGGCGCGGCGCGATCCCACCGACTTCGAGCCGCGCCCGGACGACGTGGCGCGCATCCACTTCACCACGCTGCCCTGGTTGCACTTCACGAGCTTCAGCCACGCGCGCGTGTGGCGCCGCGATGGCCAGGCCGAGGACTCGGTGCCCAAACTGGCTTTCGGCCGTGCCGATGCCGAAGGCGAGCGGCTGTGGATGCCGATGTCGGTGGAGGTGCATCACGCGCTGATGGACGGTGTGCATGTGGGCCGCTTCGTGCAGGCCTTCGAGGCCGCGCTGCAGGATCCGGCGGCGGCGCTCGGCCTCTAGCGGCTCAGGTGTCGTTCAAGGGCTGGCCGCGGCAGGCGCGCCACAGCGTCAGGTCATAGCCGATCTTCAACAGCCCGCACAGCACGAGCGGCGCGGCCAGCCAGCCACCCGCGAACAGCGCGCCGGCGAGCGCCGGGCTCGCGGCCGAGGCCAGGCTGCGCGGTACCGCGGTGAAACTGGCGGCCGCGCCGCGCTCGGCCGGCGTGACGACGCTCATCACGTAGGCGGTGCGCGTGGGCACGTCCATCTGCGACAGCAGCGCGCGCACGCCCAGCAGCGCCAATGCGACGGGCAGCGAGGGTGCGAGCGCGGCGGCCACCAGGCACAGGTTGGCCGGCAGGTGCGTGAAGACCATCGTGTTGACCAGCCCGATGCGACGCGCCAGCGCTGGCGCCGCAAGCTGCGAAGCGGCCGCGAGCAGGCCCGTGACGAAGAAGAACAGTCCGGCCTGGGCCAGCGACAACCCAAAGCGCTGCATCAACCACAGGGAGAGCAGGCTGTTGAGCACCAAGCCGCCAGCGAAGGCGTCGACCGCGAACAGCGCACTGAGCTTGACGACGATGCCGCGAGAGGGACCCAGCGGGGCCGGGCGCGACTGGGCGGTCGGCAGCGTGGGCGCCGGCAGGCCGCGGTACAGCAGCCAGATCGCGGCGCCGATCAGGGCGTAGACGACGAACGTCGCGCGCAGAGCATCCAGCAGCGGTACGCCCAGCCGCACTGCGGCCCAGGCCGGCACGCCGGCCGCCAGGGCACCGAATGCTGCGGACAGTGCGCCGGCGAGGCTGTAGCGTGCGAACAGCGTCGTGCGTTCGTCGCTCGTGCCGGCGCTGCCGGCCAAGCGTGCATGTTCGAGTGGCAGGAACACGCTGACGTCGCCCGCGCCGGGGTTGAGCGTACCGACGAAGGCGATCACGAGCAGCGGCACGAAGGCCGCAACCGTGGCGAACCCGAGGCCGGTGACCGTCATCAGCAGGGCGGCGCCGAGCAGCAGCGTGCGCGGCGCGACGCGGTGGCCCCAGGCGCCGACCGCCAGCGTGGCCAGCGCCGAGCCGGCCAGCGTGACCGTGCCGAGCACGCCGACCTCGAACTCGCCGAGACCCAGCGCGAGCAGGTAGGCGGGCAACAGCACCGCGACCGAGCCGTCGACGAAGCCGCGCAGCGCGCGGCCGGTGATCAGCGTCTTGGCGGTGAGGTCCGTAGCGCCGCGCTCGGTCTGCCTCAGCGACCGCCGCGGATCCGGCTTAGCCGGTCCGTTGGCGGTGCCCCCCTCGAGGGGGGCGCGGCGAAGCCGCTCCGGGGGGTGGTCATGTCAACACGCGCTGCAGGAAGCGCTGCAGGTCAGCGACCTCCTCGGCACACACCGAGTGTTCCATCGGGTAGTCGTGCCACTCGACCGTGTAGCCAAGCGCTGCGAGCGCGTCGCGCGAGGCGGTGCCGCGGTCCAGGCCGACGACCGGGTCGCGCCGGCCATGCGCGAGGAAGATCGGCGTCAACGCGTTGGCGTCGCTGCGCTCGGTCGCGGTGGCCGACGCCAGTGGCAGGTAGCCCGACATGCCGACCAGACCCGCAAGGCGCTCGCGGTAGCGCAGACCAGCGCCGAGCGTGATCGCGCAGCCCTGGCTGAAGCCGGCCAGCACGATGCGGCGCGCGGGCACGCCGCGCGCGACCTCGCGATCGATCAGTACATGCACCGCGGCGAAGCTCTCGCGCAAGCCGGCATCGTCCTCGCGCGGGCTGCGAGCCTGCGCGCCGAACTCGTAGATGTCGTACCAGGCGCGCATGCGGTGGCCGTTGTTGACGGTGACCGGGCGCACCGGTGCGCGCGGCAGCAGCCAGCGCACCGGCCCGATGGCCTTCAGGTCGATCTCGTCGGCGAAGGGCAGGAAGTCGGTGCCGTCGGCGCCCAGGCCGTGCAGCACGATCACGCTGGCCAGCGCCTCGCCCGCGGGATGCACTTCGTAGGTCTGCAGCGTGCTGCTCATGGTCAGTAGCTCAACCCCATCGCCGTGCGCACATCGCGCATCGTCTGCTTGGCCACGGTGCGGGCACGCTCGGTACCCATCTCGACGATCCAGTGCACCTTCTTCGGATCGGCGAGGTAGGCCTCGGCGCGCTCGCGCCAGGGCTTCTGCTCGGCAATGATCGCGTCGATCACCGGCTGCTTGCACTCGAGGCAACCGATGCCGGCTGTGGTGCAACCCTTCACCACCCAGTCCTTGGTCTCGGCGCTGGAATAGACCTGATGGAGCTGCCAGACCGGGCACTTGTTGGGGTCACCGGGGTCGCTGCGGCGCACGCGCGCCGGGTCGGTGGGCATGGTCTGCACCTTCTGCTTCACCGCGGCGGGCTCCTCGCGCATCGCGATCGAGTTGCCGTAGCTCTTGCTCATCTTGGCGCCGTCCAGGCCGGGCAGCTTCTTCACCTCGGTGTGCAGGGCGTCCGGCTCGACCAGGATGCTGCGGCCGCTGCCCTTGAGGTGACCGGTGAGCAGTTCGCTGTCGTCGCTGGTCCAGCCGGCGACGTTGGCCGCGGCCTTCGCGATCAGTCCCTCGCCCTTGCCGAGCGCTTCGGCGCTGCCGGTCTCGCCGTAGGCCTTTCGCTGCTTCTCGAGGTAGCGCGCATCGTCCTTCGGCAGCTTGGCAAGCGATTCCGCGACCTTGGCTTCGAAGTTCGCCGGCCGACCGTACAGGTGGTTGAAGCGGCGTGCCACCTCGCGCGTGAGTTCGACGTGCGAACTCTGGTCCTCGCCGACCGGCACGTAGTTGGCCTTGTAGATCAGGATGTCTGCGGCCTGCAGCAGCGGGTAGCCGAGGAAGCCGTAGGTCGCGAGGTCGCGGTCCTTGAGCTTGTCGATCTGGTCCTTGTAGGTCGGCACGCGCTCGAGCCAGCCCAGCGGCGTGCCCATCGCCAGCAGCGTGAACAGCTCCGCGTGCTCGGGCAGACGGCTCTGGACGAAGATGGTGCACTTGTCAGGGTCGAGGCCGGCCGCGAGCCAGTCGGTCACCATCTCGTAGACGTAGCGCTCCATCACGTCGCGCTCTTCGTAGTGCGTCGTCAGCGCATGCCAGTCGGCCACGAAGAAGAAGCAGTCGTGCTGCTCCTGCAGCCTGACCCAGTTCTTGAGGGCACCGTGATAGTGGCCCAAGTGCATCGCGCCGGTGGGGCGCATGCCGGAGAGAACGCGTGACTTCATGGTGAGGCGATTCTAGGCGGGGCTACACTGCCGCCCGACTCGAACGGCCCATGAAGCGCATCGTCATCCTGATCTCCGGCCGCGGTTCCAACATGCGCTCGATCGTCGAGGCCTGTGCCGCCGAGCGATGGCCGGCGCGTGTCGTGGCGGTGATCTCCAACCGGCCCGGCGCCGGCGGCCTCGCGTTCGCGGCCGAGCATGGCATCGCGACCCAGGTGGTCGATCACAAGGCCTTCGCGACGCGCGAGGCGTTCGACGCAGCGTTGGCGCAGGCGATCGATGCGCACACGGCGGACCTCGTGGTGCTCGCCGGCTTCATGCGCATCCTCGGTGCCGGCTTCGTGCGGCGCTACGAAGGACGCCTGCTGAACATCCACCCGTCGCTGCTGCCGGCCTTTCCCGGTCTGCACACGCACCAGCGCGCGATCGACGCCGGCTGCAAGCTGGCCGGTGCCACCGTGCACTTCGTGACGTCCGAGCTCGACCACGGGCCGATCGTGATCCAAGCCGTGGTGCCGGTGCTGCCGGACGACGACGAGGATGCGCTCTCTGCGCGCGTGCTCGAACGCGAGCACTTGATCTATCCGCTCGCGGTGCGCTGGTGCGTGACGGGCGCGCTGCGCGTGGAGCAGGGCATCGTGCGCCACGTCGACGGTGCCTCCCAACTGCTGCTGCCGGCATGACGCCGCGTGTGCTGCTCGACGTCTGCGCGGCCCTGCTTCGGGAGGTGCTGAAGTTCGACGCGCCGGCCGACGGCATCGTGTCCGCGCACTTCCGCAAGCACCGTGGCCTGGGTGCGCGCGAGCGCCACACGCTGGCCGAAACGACCTACGCGGTGTTGCGGCGGCGCCTGCTGTTCCAGCACCTGGCACAGGGCGGCAGCGGGCCGCTGGAGCGGCGCTTCGCCATCCTCGGCTGGGCCGGCGATGCGGCGTTCCTGAAGGCGGCGCTTTCGCCTGACGAGCAAGCGTGGCTGGCACGTGCGCAGGCCGTGGACCGCCAGGCGCTCGCGCCCAAGCTGCGCCACAACCTGCCTGACTGGATAGCCCAGCCGCTTCAGGCGCAACTGGGGGAC
>DATLIE010000194.1:0-6212 GCA_035539635.1 Burkholderiaceae bacterium | reverse complement strand
AAGACCGGCGTCGAGCTGATCGACGCCATGAAGAAGGCCTACCCGCAAGCGGGACTGGGCATCGCGCTGGACATCGGCGCCAAGGTCAACAAGGGCGAGATGCAGTGGTGATCCGCCCCTTGCGTCAGCAGGCTGTCTCGGGAAGCGTTGTGCTACCGTGATCGATGGGCTTGCGCCCTTGCACGCAGCACATATGCCTACCGGCTTGCCACCGTCCCCCGACTTCAGCGCCCTGTCGCCCCTGGCGAAGGAACTGGCGCAGGCGATGGCGCGGGTGGCCAGCGACATCGCGCTGGTCATCGACGACGACGGCGTGATCCGCGACGTGGCCGCGGGTGCCGCGCCGCTGCCGGCCGAGTGCCGGCGCTGGGTGGGCCAACGCTGGGCAGACACCGCGAGCGCGGACACGCGGCGCAAGATCGAAATGCTGCTCGGCGAGCTCAGCGCCACCGGCGTGACGCAGTCGCGCGAAGTCAACCACCCGGTCGTCGATGGCGACGCGCTGCCGTTGGCCTGGACGGCCATCCGCCTGGGCGAGCATGGCCCGGTGATTGCCGTGGGGCGCGACCTGCGCGCGGTGGCAGCGATCCAGCGACGCTTTCTCGACGCGCAGCACGAGATGGAGCTCGACTACTGGCAGCGCCGCCACGCCGACAGCCGCTACCGCACGCTGTTCCATGTCGCGCGCGACGCGGTGCTGGCGCTCGACGCCACCACGCTCGACGTGGTCGAGGCCAACGAGGCGGCGCGGGCGCTGTTCGAGCCGCAGACCGTGGGTGCACGCAGCCTCATCGAGCGCGCGCCCGCGGCGACCCGCGTGCCGTTGGCGGAGCTGTTCGTCACCGCGCGCAGCAGCGGTCGGGCGGCCGAGATCCGCCTTCGGGTGGCAGCGCAGGGGCCGACCTGGGACGTGTCGGCCACGCCCTTCAGCGTGGGCGAGCGCCAGCAACTCCTGGTGCGCGTGCGGGACCACGATGCCGGCGAAGGCGCCGACACCCCACCCGCGATGATGCGGGCCCTCGTCGAGTCGACGCCCGACGCGGTGGTGATCACGGACTCGGCCGGGCACATCCAGCTCGCCAACCCGGCGTTCATCGCCCTGGTGCAACACGGCAGCGAAGCGCGCGTCATGGGCCAGAGCCTGGCCGACCTTGTGGGCGACCGCGACGGCGCGTGGCGCGACACCATCGCCCGCACGCGGCTCCAGGGCCTGTGCCCGCGCACGCCGCTGGCCGTGACGCACGGCGCCTTGAGCGTCGCCGTCGAGGTGTCGTCGACCCTGCTGGCCGAAGGCGACCAGGAGCGCCTCGGGTTCACGTTGCGCACGGTCGAGCCCCCGCGCGCAGTGTCCTCCTCGCCCGAGGGCACCTGGCCGGAGCTCGACGCGCTGCGCGCGCAGGTGGGCCTCGTGCCGCTGGCCGCGTTGCTGCAGGAGGGCCGCGAAGCCCTGGAGCGGCAGTTGCTGCGCACCGCGCTGCGCCTGGCCGCGGGCCGGGTCGACGTGGCGGCCCGCCTGCTGTCCATCGAGCCGCAGGCCCTCGGTCTGCGCCTGCGGGCGCTGGCGCTTTCGGCCGACGAGACCGACGGCGCGGACGACGGGGCCCCCACGCCGCCGCCGCGCCTGAACTGACTGCGGCGCCCATGGAAACCGCGTCGGCGCAGGGCGCCGTCAACCTGACCAACTGCGAACTCGAGCCGATCCACCTGATCGGCGCCGTGCAGCCGCACGGCGTGCTGCTCGCGGTGCGCGAGGCCGACGGCCTCGTGGTGCAGGCCAGCAGCAACACGCAGCCGATGCTGTCGATGCCAACGGCCGAGCTGATCGACCAGCCGCTGGCCTGCCTCGGCGGCGATCTGGCCGAGCAGGTCGACCGCCTGGCGCGCGGCGCCCCGCTCGACGAGCCGGCCGCCCTGCAGTGCGTGGTCGCGCCACGGGGTCAACGCCGGCGCTTCGAGGGCGCGGTCCATCGCGTCGCGGCGGGCCTGCTCGTGATCGAGCTCGAGCCGCTGGATCCCCTGCCCGGTCTGCACGCCCCGACCGACCTCGCGCCGGACGTGATTGCGGGCACGCTGTCGGCCGCCGTGCAGCGCTTCAGCGCGGCCCCCTCGGTCGGCACCCTGGCCGACGCCGTGGTCCAGGCCATGCGCGACCTGACGGGTTACGACCGCGTGATGGTCTACAAGTTCGACCCCGACGGCCATGGCAAGGTGATCGCGGAGTCGCGCCACCCGCGCCTGGCCTCGCTGCTCGGCCACCACTACCCGGCCAGCGACATCCCGCAGCGCGCGCGTTCGCTCTACCTGCGCAACCGGGTGCGCATGCTGGTCGACGTCGACGACAAGCCGCAGGTGCTCGAGCCGCCGCTGATGCGCCCGAGCGGCGAACACCTGGACATGTCGATGTGCTCGCTGCGCTCGATGTCGCCGATCCACCTGCAGTACCTGCGCAACATGGGCGTCGCGGCGTCGTTCTCGGCGTCGCTGGTGCGCGAGGGCCAGCTCTGGGGGCTCGTGGCCGCGCACCACTACGCGCCGCGCTGCCTGCGCCGCACGGTGCGCGCGGCGGCCGAGCTGCTGGCCGAAGTGGCGTCGACGCGCATCGCCGCGATCGAGAATTACGCGCACGCGCAGGTGGCGCTGATGGTGCGCCGCCTCGAGCAGCGCCTGGTCGAGGCCACGTCCACCGAAGGCGACTGGCGCTACGCGATCTTCCGCAACCCGCGCACCCTGCTGCAGCCGCTGGAGGCCACCGGTGCCGCCCTGTTCCACGACGGCGAGCTGCTGACCTCGGGCGAGGTGCCCTCCACGCCCGAGCTGCGTGCCCTGGTCGAATGGATCGATGGCCAGGCCGGCGACGAACCCTTCGCCTGCTCGTCGGTCGGCAAGGCCGAGCCCGCCTTGGCCGGCCTCACGCCAACGGCCAGCGGCGTGCTCGCCGTGCGCCTGTCCACCTCGCGACCCGACTACCTGGTGTGGCTGCGCAAGGAGCAGCTGCTCACCGTCACCTGGGCCGGCAACCCGAGCAAGCCTGTCGTCGGCGACAACCCGCTGGAGCTGTCGCCGCGCCGCTCGTTCGAGGCCTGGTCGGAGATCGTGCGCGGCACCGCCGTGCCCTGGTCGTCCACCGAGCTGGCGCTGGCGCGCGCGATCGGCGTGGCGCTGGTGGACATCATCGTGCAGGTGCAGGCGGTGCGCCTGCTGATCGCCGAGCACCAGCTCGGCCAGGTGCGCTCCGCGGTGGCCGGCGCACGCGAGCCCGTGGTGGTGGCCGACATCCAGGGCCGCGTCATCTTCGCCAACGAGGCCTTCCACGCCCTGAGCCCGCGCCCCACGTCGGCAGGCGAGGTCGTGGCCGACCGGTTCACGCAACCGGCGGTGTTGGAAGCGGCCCTGGAGCAACTGCGCAGCTCGCCGCAGGCCTGGCGCCGCGAGATGGACCTGGCGAGCACCGAGGCACCGCTGCCGGTGTCGGTGCGCGGCGAGGTCGTGACGGGCCGCGATGGCCTGCGCCTGGGCTTCATCTTCGTGCTCACCGACCTGCGCGAAGCGCGCCGCGCTGCGCAGGCGCGCGAGCGCCTGGAGGTGGCGCTGCGCCAGGCGGCGCGCGTGGCGCTGCCGCAGGCCGACGACGTGGTGACCGCGATCCTGGCCAATGCGAGCCTGGCGGCGATGGACATCGCGGACGCGACCGGCGGCCCGCCCGTCGCCGGGCTGCTCAACGAAGTCGAAGCCTCGACGCGGCGCGCGGCGGCGCTGTACGCGCAGATCCGCAACTTCACGTCCTAGGCTGGACTGCGGCGGATCTGCTCGAAGATCCGGCAGTGCGCCTCGAAGGCCCACACCGCCTCGGCCACCACCCCGTCGGCCTGCGCCGGGTCCAGCGGCAACGCCGCAAGCTGCAGGCGCAAGGCATCGCGCAGGCCGCGCACGCGGTCGTCGTCGCCGAAGTCGTAGAAGCGCGTGCCGTCGGCGCCGTCGAGCCCGAAGAGCTCGCGCACCAGGCGTCCCAGGATCTGGCCGCCATGCAGGTCGCCCAGGCAGCGCACGTACACGTGGGCCCACAGGCGGTGCGCGTCCGCGCCGTGCAGCGACCGCAGTCGTTGCACGTAATCGAGCGTCGCCGGCGCGACGGCCGGCGCGGTGCCGCCAAAGGCCCGCAGGTCGGCCGCGAGCGCGGCACTGCGCGCGAGCGCCGCCGGCAGCAGCAAGCCCCCGGGCAAGGACTCCATCGCGCCGTAGATCGCACGCAGGTTGGCCAGCAGCGCGACGTAGGCCCCGCGCTCGACCGTGCGCGACAGCAGGTCGGCCATGACCCCACTGCGTTCAGCGCGCGCATGCAGTTCGCGCGTCGCCGCCTTCAGCCGCTGCGGCAAGCCGTTGCCCTGTTGCTCCAACCGTCGTGACCCTCCCTGGGGTCGATGCTAGCGGCTACGCCACGCGCGGCATGCGCCACGGCAGCAGCCGTTGCACCGCGGGCGACGTGAGGCGTGCCACGTCGAGCGTCTCGTGCATCGCGTCGACCGGCTCACCGCCCAGCGACATGCGCAGCAGCGAGCGTGCGTAGAACGGCGTGTCTTCCAGCGTGCGTTGGACCACGGCCGATGGCGCGTCCACGGGCACGCGACGGTCGACGCGCCACCAGCGCGTGGCCGGCAGCTGATGGCGCTGGTCGAGCGCGAAGGGCTCGACGCCACCGTCGCGCGCGAAACGCGCACCGATCAGTCGCGCATCGCCCCGGCACGGCTGCACGTCGTAGAGCACCGCGCAGCGACCGTCGGCCAGCGGCGCGCGAAGCCAGTCCCAGCGCACGAAGCCACGCTCGATCGGCTCGTCGCCTTCGTTGCTGTCGAAGTACGCGTTGCCCTGCCAGCGCAGGCTCGGTTGCTCCAGATCGACTTCGACGCGTGCGCAAGGCGCGATCGGCCCCCAGCGGTGGCGGCCCGCCACATCGAGCACCGTGCTGAACGTGGACAGGCCCGCAGGGTGCAGGCGCACCTGGCCGCGCACGCGCCGCGGCAGTGGCGAACACCGCTCGTCGATGTCGACGACCAGCGACCGGCCGTTCCAATCGAGCCGGCTCGGCCCGACGGCAAGTGCATGCGTGTCACGGTGCACCTGGTCGCGCCCGCGCTCGGTCATCGCCCAGCGCCGCGCGTTCGGCCCGTATAGGCAGACATTGAGCGCGCAGTGGTTCTCGGCGTCGGTGGCCGGATCGCGCGCGAACGCGCGCCGGTAGTAGGGCGAGAAGACGCTGCCGACAAAGGCGATCAGGGTCAGGGCGTGGCGGCGGTCGTCGCTGAGCGCGTCGATGTACCACCAGAGGTAGGCGCCCGGCGCGACCGGCTGGTCGAATCGAGGTGCGCCAGCAGCGTCGCGGCCGCCAGCCGGCCCGACATCGCCGCCATCGGCACGCCCGGCCCCGGGTGCACGCTGCCCCCCGCCAGGAACAGGCCGGGCAGCGGCGTCCTGGCCTGCGCCCGCCGGAACAGCGCCATCCACCCATGCGTCGCCGGCCCGTAGAGCGCGCCGCCCGAACCCGGGTACAGGTGCTCGAAGTCCGCCGGCGTGCAGCGCTGCACCTGCGTCGGGTGGTCGATCGACAGACGCAGGCCGCACTGCGTCAGCAAGGCCAGGCTGCGGTGTTCGCATGGGTCGGTCTCCGTGGCATCGAAAGGCCGTCGGTCCCCGTCGGCGGGGGCGTTGACGAGGGCCAGCAGGCGCTCGCGGCCGGGTGGCGTCTGCGTCGCGGGGCCGTCGAGGCGGTCCTGCGCGCAGACATAGACCGTGCCCTGGCGCGGCAGGCGGCGCTGGCGGAACACGTCGTCGAACTCGCTCGCGTAGTGATCGTCGAAGAACACGTTGTGGCGCGCGAGCGCGAAGCCCTCTGTGCGCACGTGCACGGCCCAGGTCAGCGCCGACAGCGAGCGCTGCGCCGGCGGCAAGGCGCCTGCCTGGGTGCGCGCCGCCTCACTGCCGAGCAGGCCGAGAGCCAGCGCGTTGACGTCGCCATTGAAGACCACCGCATCCGCGTCCAGGTGCTCGCCACCGGCCAACGTGACGCCGGCGACGCGTGCGCGCTCGACCACGATGCGCTCGCAGCGCTGGCCAAAGCGCAGCCGTGCGCCGCGTCGCTGGGCCAACTCGGCCAGTGCACGCGCCAACGCGTGCATGCCGCCGCCGATCGACCACACGCCCTCCTGCTCCACGTGCGC
>DATLIE010000193.1:0-12418 GCA_035539635.1 Burkholderiaceae bacterium | reverse complement strand
GAAGCCGCGCAGCGCCTGCGCGGTCGTCACCAGGGTGCCGCAGAGGTTGCCGCTGTCCACCGTCGACACGTAGGCCGGCAGCAGCGGCTGCAGGCTGCGCGTGTCGTACCAGTTGAGGAAGTGGCCGCGCTGGCGTTGCAGGCGCCCGAGCGTGTCGAGCGTGGCCTCCAGCCGCGCCAGCATCGTCGGTGCGTCGATCCAGCCGAAGCGGTGCGCGCAGACCACGGCCAGCAGGTACAGCCCGATGTTGGTCGGCGACGTGCGGTGCGCGGCCACGGTCTCGGGCGAGGTCTGCACGTTGTCGGGCGGCAGGTGGTTGTCCTCGGCCCCGACCCATTGCTCGAACAGGGTCCAGGTGTCGCGCGCCACGCCGAGCAGGTACACCCCGTCCTTGGCCGACAGCGTGCTCGCGGCATCGGGCCGCGAGCGGCTGGCCCACCAGGTCCACAGCGGCGAGGCGCCCCAGACCAGGCACGCCAGCGTGGCCAGCCCCGGCCACGGCGCGCCCGCGGCGAGCATCGCGACGGCCAGCGCCCCCGCGGCGACGCCGACCTTGGCGTGCTGCGCGGCCAGCCCGGACAGATCGCGCCGCGCCATCGCCTGCGCGGCGGCCGCGGTGGTCCACTGCAGCAGGTGGCGCCGGCTGACGAGCAGCCGGTAGAGCGCGCGCACGATCGCGTCGACCTGCAGCATCGACTGGCTCAGCAACTGGGCCAGGTGCCACGCGGTGCCGAGCAGCGCGCGCCACAACCGGATCAGCGCCTGACGGAAGAAGTGCCGCAGGGCCAGGCCGTCGCGGCTGGGCGCCAGCGCGGCGATCGCGCCCATGACCGGCCCGGCGCCGAAGGCGGCGGCCACCAGCAGCCAGGCTGGCCCCGGCTTGACCAGCGGCGTCGCCATCGCGATGACGAGCAGCAGCAACGACAGCGGCGCCACCAGCGAGCGCCGCAGGTTGTCGAGCAGCTTCCAGCGATGGATCGCCCGCAAGCCGAAGCGGCGCGCGCGCAGCAGGCACGGCAGCAGCTGCCAGTCGCCGCGGATCCAGCGGTGCAGGCGCGCCGCGGCCACGTCGGGGTGCATCGGCGCTTCCTCGATCAGCGACACGTCGCTGACGCCGGCGCAGCGCACGATCGAGCCTTCGATCAGGTCGTGGCTCAGCACCAGTTCCGACGGCAGGCGGCCGCTGAGCACGCGGTGGAAGGCCTCGACGTTGAGCAGCCCCTTGCCGATGTAGCTGCCCTCAGCCGTGATGTCCTGGTAGACCTCGGACGTGGCCGCGGCATACGGGTCGATGCCGGCGTGCCCGGCGAACAGCGCGTGGTAGGCCGACTCGTGGCTGCCGACCGGCAGCGGCACCACCACGTGCGGCTGCAGGATGCCGTAGCCGGCATGCACGCGGCGCTTCGCTTCGTCGATGCGCGGCTGGTTGACCGGGTGCGCGGCGACGCCGACCAGCTCGCGCAGCGCGCCCGGCGGCAGCTGGGTGTCGCTGTCCAGCGTCAGCACGTAGCGCGTGCCGGGGGCGGGTTGCGACAGCGCGCCCTGTTCGACGAAGGCGCGGTTGTCGCCGGTGGCCAGCGCATCCACGAGTTGTTCGAGCTTGCCGCGCTTGCGCTCCCAGCCGATCCAGCGCTGCTCGGTTTCGCACCAACGGCGCTCGCGGTGCAGCAGCAGGAAGCGCGCGCCCTGCCCGGGCCCGGCCGGGTGACGCTGATTCAGGCGCTGCAGCGCGGCCGCCGCGGCGTCGAGCAGCGCCGCGTCGGCGGGCGTGTGCGCCTGGTCGGCATCCACATGGTCGCTGAGCAGCGCGAACTGTGCCTGCGCTTCCGGATTGGCCAGGTAGTGCCGCTCCAGCGCCTCGGTCAGCGCATGAATGGCACGGCCGCTGGTCAACAACGACGGCACCACCACGATCACGCGGTGCTCGGCCGGAATGCCTGCCGTCCACGCCAGCCGTGGCAGGCGCCGCGGCGGCATTGACTCGCTGACCAGGCGGTGCAGCAGCGCGATCACCGCCTCCGAGGCCGGAAACAAGGCCAGGGCCGCCAGCAGCGCCAGCGTCAGCGGCGAGGCGTCGGCGGCCGATTGCGTGGCCACGAACCATGCCGTCAGGCCCGCGCTGCCGAGGCCGAGCAGGCCGAGGTACACCGGCACCGCGAAATGGCGCCGCAGGTCTTCGCGGCTCGGCCAGGTGCGCGGCGGCAGCGCCAGCGCCTTGCGCAGCACCGGGCGCCCGCGGCCGTGCAACCACCAGCCCGGCGAGGCATGCGGCGAGTCGCCGGCGTCGTGCGTGAGTTGCAGCAGCGTGCGCGCGACCTCGGGCTCGCTCTTGCCGCTGCGCCGCGACAGCTTCTCGATCGCGCGCAGCGTCGAGTCCTGGGTGTCGTCGCGCTCGGCGCGGAACAGCGCGGACTGCTGCATCTCGCGCATCAGCTGGCTCGACTGCGCGACGAGCTTGCGCCAGTCGGCGTCGCCGAGCATGCGCAGCGAACGGATGGCGTTGCTTACGCTCAGGTTGTCGGCCGCCTGCTCGGCCTGCTGGTGCAGCTGCACCGAGGCGCGGTCGGGCAGCACGCGCTCGAGCCACAGGCGCAGCGACTCGTGCGCCGGCAGGCGATGGTCCTGCAGGCGCAGCGACAGCTGCAACGCGAAGACATCGGCCACGCCGCGCGGCTGCATGTCGCGGTACAGGTCGTCGGGCACGACGTCGTGTTCGGCGTCGAGTTCGTCGGCCCACAGGTTGGCGAGTTCGCGCGCGGCCTTGGCCGCGGCCACGCGCTCGGCCAGGCGGCGCAGGTTCTCGACCAGCACCACGCGCAGCGTCGTCGGCAGGGCCCACAGCTCGCCCAGCGTCAGCGGCCGCGTCTCCTGGTAGGCCGTCAGGAAGGCGCCGAGCAGGTCCTCGTTGAAGGCGCTGTCGGTGTGCGCGACGAAGGCCCAGGCCACCGCGTAGATGCGCGGCAGGCCGGCCAGGTGGGCGTCGAGCAGCACCGGCAGGTCGCGGAAGTAGCTTCGCGGCAGGCCTTCGTGGATCTCCTTGACCTGGGCCAGCACGACGTGGAAGTTGTCGAGCAGCCACTCTGCGGCCGGGCTGATGTGCTGCCCGGCGCGCGCCTGCGCACCGATGTAGCGGTGCGCCTCGCGCAGCACGCGCACGCTGTCCTGGGTGCGCGGAAAAAAGGCCGGAATGCGCCGGCCGGTGGGTCGCGCATGGTGCGATGCCGCCAGGCTGCGGCCATGCTGCTGGAAGCGCGCGGTACCGAAGATCTCGGCGCGGACCGGGGCTTCGATCGGCCCGCGCGACGCGTCGAGAATCGCGCGCGCGGCGTCACCCGCGCGCGATCGGGTGGCCCGCGTCCCGTCCAGCCGCGGCGGCCACCAGCGCGGCATCGCTCAGAACGCCATCGCGGCGCTGAACAACACCAGGCAGCCGACGCACACTGTCGTCACGAAGCGAGGCGCCACGAACGCGTGCACGGCTTCGGCAACGCATCGCATCCGGAAGCCCGGACCGAGCAAGGCGAGGCACGACTGAAGGTGGTCGGCGAGAGGGCTTCGATCGTCGCGCACGGGGTTCAATGCACCGGGTGCCGGCGTGACAGCCACATCCACAACCCGGCCAGGCCGGCGCCGAGGGCGGCGGCGATCACGACCGACTTCAGCGGGTCGTGCTGGATGGCGCTGCGGGTGTGTGCGGTCGCCGCGAGGGCCTGGTCGTGCACGACGGCAGCGCTGCGGCGCGCCAGCTCCTCGGCACGCGCGACGCTGTCGTGCAATGCCGCGGGCACATGGTGCACCGCGTCGGACAGCCGGTCCAGCGCATGGTTGGCAGCGCCGTGCGTCGAGCGGATGGCGCGGTCGGCGCCCTGCACCGCGTGTTCGGCCATCTGGCCGGCCTTGTCGCTGAAGGGGGTGGGGGTCGAAGTCGAATGCATGTCGTTTCCTTCCGTTGGGCTGGGTGGGGTGCTCAGGCGCTCAGGGTCGCTTGATGACGCTCAGCACGAAGCCGATCACCGCCAGCACGATGAACACGAAGAACAGCACCTGGGCGATGCCGGCGGCGCCAGCGGCAATGCCGCCGAAGCCGAACAGCGCGGCGATCAGGGCGATGACGAGAAAGACGACGGCGTAATGCAGCATGTTCAGGCTCCTGGTGATGAAAGGCTTGCAGCTTCAAAGTCAATGCTGGCGTGCAGCCAGCGTACGCGTGGAGAGGGCGTGCGGACGTGGGAGCAGAGCGCGTCGTGCTGTCGTCCGCCACCTACACCCAGCGGGTCAGGACAGGCACATCGGTCCTTGCACGGCGGGCGCCGCGTAATCGCGTCCCACCAGCGCCCGGGCGTACAGGTAGTTCTCCCGGGCGTGCTCGGACAGCGCGTCGAGGTCGACGTGGCCCCGTGCGTCGCAGGGGAAGGCCAATGACCGCCCGCTGTCGAACAGGTAGTCGAAGCGGATCTGGAAGGTCGGGCAGCTCAGCGTGTTGTTCATGGTGTGCTCCTTGCACTTGCTGGTGCCTGAAGACTAGGTGGCGCTGCACGGCGCCCGTGTCGGACGATTCAAGCGGCCCGCGTCGTCCGGCTCCGACGGGAGCTGTAGGCCGGGACGTACGCGGCGCCGTCCTACAGCCGGACAGCCGCGTCGACGACGCCAGGGGGTGCTGGCGTGGCCGATCCTGGGGCCCATGGACAAGCTCAACCCTCCCACCAGCCACGGCGTCTTCAAGCCCGTGGGCCATGTCGTCATCTCGTTTCCGGGCGCGGATGACCAGCGCGGCGCGGCCGAAGCGCTGCGCGCCCTCGGCCTGGAGGACACGGCGTTGGTCCACTACACGCCCGAGGAGATGCAGCGCCAGGCGCGCGCCGACGTCGAGCGCGCCGACGACCTGGCCGCGATCGGCCAGGACCTGAACCTCGTGCAGGCGCAGTTGACCCTGGCCGAACACGGCTACCACTTCCTGGTCGTCAAGGCGGGCGACGACGCCATGGCGCGGCGCATCGCCGACACCGTCAAGCCGTTCAACGCCGAACGCGCCCAGCTTTATGGGCGCTTCATCATCGAGGAACTGATCGAGCACCCGGACGACGAACCGCAGGTGGCGGAGTCGCCCGACCGCGGCCTCGACGCGCAGACGCCCTCGGGCCTCGAGTCCGAGCGGGTGTGGCGACATCGCGATGGCCGTTGACGGCTTCTCCGCGGCCGGCGAGGAAGACCCCGGCAGCGCGTTCGACACCCTCGACACCGACTCGAAGGAGGCCCCCATGCCCACCATTGCAGACATCATGACCCGCGACGTGCAGGTCATCGGCCCCGAAGACACGCTGCAGCTCGCCGCGCAGCTGATGGACCAGCTCAACGTCGGCTCGCTGCCGGTGTGCAGCGACCGCGAGTTGCTGGGCATGGTCACCGACCGGGACATCACCGTGCGCGGCACCGCGGTCGGCGCCAACCCGCTGCAGGCCTGCGTGTCCGACGTCATGACCCACGGCACCGAGTTCTGCACCGAAGACCAGGACCCGCAGGAGGTGCTGCGCCTGATGGGCAACGCCCAGGTGCGGCGCCTGCCGGTGATCGACGTCGACCGCAAGCTGGTGGGCGTCGTCTCGCTCGGCGATCTGGCCACGCGCCAGCCGGGGCCGGTCGACGAGGCGGTGCGCGACATCTCGGCGCCGTCCGAGCCTGACGGCGGGCCTGCGAACTCCTGACGCGGCGGCGCTAGGCCGGGCGGCCCGCGATGCGCGCGGTCTGCGCCAGCAGTTCGCGCAGGCGCCGCGAATCGACCGGCTTGGCGAGGTGGGCGTCGAAACCGTGGCGCCGCGCCTGCGCCGCGTCCTGGGTGCCGCTGTAGCCCGACAGCGCAAACAGTTTGCCCGCATAGCCGGCGCGCCGGCTGCGTTGCGCCACCTCGTAGCCGCTCAGTCCCGGCAGGCCGATGTCGACGATCGCGGCGTCGGGCAGCTCATCGAGCAGCAGCGCCAGGCCCCGTTCGCCATCGAGGGCGGTGCTGATCACGTGACCGTCGAGCTCCAGCATCACACGCATCGTCTCCAGCACGTCCTCGTTGTCGTCGACCAGCAGCACGCGCCGTGGCGGCGTCGGCGGCCGCGGCGTCGCCTTGTCGACATGCGCCGGCGCGTCGACCGCCGGCAAGACCACCTCGAACGTGGCGCCCGTCTCGCGGTTGCGCGCCGTCACGTGTCCGCCGTGCAGCTCGACCAGGCGCCGCACCAGCGTCAGGCCGATGCCCAGCCCGCCGCCGGGGCGGTCGATCGTCTGATCGCTCTGCACGAAGAGTTCGAAGATGCGCGGCAGCAGCTCGGGCGGGATGCCCGGCCCCTGGTCGCGCACTTCGAGCACGGCCTGGTTCTCCTGCCGGGTCAGCACCAGGTCGATGCGCCGCCCCGGCGGCGTGTACTTGAACGCGTTGCCGAGCAGGTTGCCCACCACCTGTTCGATGCGCGTCGGATCGGCATCGACCCAGACCGGCTCGAACCGGCGCTGCACGTCATGGCGTTGTGACGCGCCCGTGAGCTCGAAGTTGGCCAGCACGCGCTCGACCAGCGCGCCCAGCTCGATGCGCCGCGTCGACAGCAGCACCTTGCCCGAGATGACGCGGCCGACGTCGAGCAGGTCGTCCATCAGGTGCGCGAGGTGGCGCGTCTGGCGCCCGATGATCAGCCGCGCGTTGGCGGCCGTGTCGGTACCCGCGTCGACGCGGTTGAGCACCTCCACCGCCGAGGCGATCGCGCCCAGCGGGTTGCGCAGCTCGTGGCCGAGCATGGCCAGGAACTCGTCCTTGGCGCGGCTCGCCGCCTCGGCCTGCCGGCGCGCCGCCTGCTCGCCGGCGACCAGGCCCGCGCGTTCGTCCTCGGCACGCTTCTGCTCGTTGACGTCGAGCGTGACGCCGACGATCTGCAGCGGCCGGCGCGCGGCGTCGTAGGCCAGCATCACGCGCGTCGACAGCCAGCGCGGTGCGCCGCCGCCGGCCGTGAAGCGGTACTCGATGGTGTCGCGCAGGCGCCTGGACTCGAGCAGGGTGTCCCACCACGCCCGCACCGACTCGCGATCGTCGGCGTGCACGCGCTGCAGCAACTCGCGCGGCGAGGGCAGTGGCTGCGCCGGATCGAAGCCCCACAAGCGCGCCTGGCCCGGGGTCCAGGTGCCGACGCCGGTTTCGATGCGGTACTGGACGAAGCCGACGTCACCCGCATCCTGCGCAAGGTCGATCAGGTCCTGGCTCGCGCGCAGGCGCTGGTCGGCGTCGAGCAGGCGCTGCTCGGCGAGCTTGCGTTCGGTGATCTCGACCATCGCCGCCACCGCACCGCGTGCGTGCCCCTGGTCGTCGAAGAGCGGCACGGCGCGTGCCAGCACATGCCGGACGGCCGCGCCGGGGGCGCGCAGCTCGAGCTCGATCGGGCCGACTTCGCGAGCGCTGGCCACGGCGCGCTGCAGCGGATGCTCGGCCGGTAGCAGCGCGCGGCCGCGCTCGAACATCTGCGGCGCCGGCGCCGACGATGCGGCCCCGACCGGACCGACGAGGGCGTCCATCGCGGCGTTCTGGAGCACCCGGCCCGATGTGGCGTCGGGCAGGTAGGCCAGGCCGGCGGGGGTGCCGGCGAACAGCGCCTGGAACTCGTCGGCCTGGCTCTTCAGGTGCGCGCGCGCATGCGCTTCCTGCGCCTGGGCCGACGCCATCGCGTCGCGCAGTTGCGCCACCTCGCGCACAACGAGGGAGGCCGGCAGCGCGGCCGGCCCGCGGCTCGCCAGCGCGGTCAGCGGGTCGGCGACATGGCGCGCCAGCTGGGTGGCCAGCGCCACGCCCAGCAGCAGGCAGACCGTGATGGTCGTCAGCGCCATCAGCAGCGCCCGGCGTTGCGCGTTCTCGATGGGTTGGGCCGCCACGCGCGCACTGACCTGCCAGCCCGACAGCGTCGACGCCTGGCGGGCGCTGTAGGCGAAGCCGCCTTCGGGCAGGGCAACGCGTTGCACGCCTGGGCTGCTCGCGCCGGCGTCGGCGGGCTCGACCAGCGCCGCCACGGCCTGCGTCGCCACGCCCGAGCGCGCGATCAGCCGCCCGTCGCGCCCGGCGATGGAAAGCCAGCCGTTGTCGGGTGCGCCGCCGCTGTCCACCACGCGCTGCCAGTGGTCGGCCTCGGTCCACGCGCCGAGCGCATGGCGCTGGCCGTCGGCCGCCATGACCGGCACTTCGACGACGGTGCCGCGGCGGCCTTCGAACGCCACCAGGTTGGAGACGGTGGCACCGGCCAGCGGTGGCAGCGCGAGGCGCTGGCCCGCGCTGTGCAAGCGGACCTGCCCGTCCGGTCCGCGCAGGAAGACCGCCTGCCAGTGCGAGGGCAGCGCATGCTCGTGCAGCGCGCGCTGCAACGCCGGCAGCGGGTCGCCTCCCTCGCGCTGCAGCCGCTGCGACAGCTGCGTCAGCACGTCGACCTGGGCCGCCAGTTCGCGCTCCACCGAGGACGTCAGCGCCGCCGCATTGCGCTGCAGGTTCTCGTCCAGGCGCCGTTGCTGGGCCTGCATGTCGACCAGCAACTGGTAGGTCAGCAGCATCGCCAGCGGCACGGCGGCGACCAGCATCACCAGGACCAGCCAGGCGCGCAGGGACGCCCCCCGCCGTGCAGCCATGGGCACACCGGGTGCTGCGGACGGCGAGTCGGCGGTCTTCATGCGGCAAGGCGGGGCGAGCGACCCAGGGTAACCCTGCGTTGTCGTGCGTCAAGTCGGCGCACGCCGCCTTCGCGTGGATTCGCGGCGCAACGCGCTACCGGGCACGTCGCTTGCCGCGTTCACCCACCACGGCCGGCGACCGGTCGAGGCTTCCCTCACTGCCACAGGAGATACACCATGCGCAGAACGACCCTGACCCTGACCGCCGCCGCGGCCGTTTCCGCCCTGCTGACCGCAGGCGGCATCGCCCTGGCCCAGAGCACGCCGACCGCGCCGGCGGACACCACGACGCCCAGCGCCTCGACGCCGGGCACCGCGCCGACGACCACCACGACGACGACGCCGACCGCGACGCCGCCGGCCACCAGCACCACCACGACGACGACGACGAGCGAAACGCCCTCGACCACCACGACCACGCCCAGCACACCGGGCACGTCGAGCATGCCGAGCACGTCGAGCACGCCATCGTCGACCACGCCGGCACCCGCGGACACCAGCCAGCCGATGTCGGCTCCGCAGGACACGCCGGCGCGCGCCGATCGCAACTGACCGGAAGACGGACCCGAACGGCGGCCCGCGGGCCGCCGTTGTTCCGCCCGCCGGATCACCCAGGAGCCTGCCATGAGTCCCGTCGCCAACGATCCCGTCCCCACCGATGTCGGCGCACCGCCTCGCGCCACCGATCTCTCCGCCGCCGCGCCGCTGCTCGACAGCGTGGTGCGCAGCGCGCACGACACCATCGACCGTGTCGCCGCCAAGGCGGCACCGGCGGTCGAACGCATGGTCAGCGGCGCGCAGGGCGCGACCGACGCGGTCCAACAGCGCGTGCACGATGCCGGCGAGCTCGGCCACGAGTGGGCCGACACGCTGCGGGCCACGGTGCGCGACCATCCGCTGGCCTCGCTGGCCGTGGCGGTGGCGGTGGGCGTGCTGATCAGCCGCCTCGCCCAGGGCGACGGCCACTGACTGGCGCGGCATCGCGATGGACGACCCGGCTGAGGCCGCACGCGCCGACAGCGCGCGCGCGCCCAAGGTCTCCCTGCCGGCACTGCTGCGCGAGATCGCGTCCGAGTTGCCGGGGCTGGTCAGCGACCGCGTCCAGCTGCTGTCGCTCGAGATGCAGCGCGCCGGCTTGGCGCTGGCGCAGATCGTGGCGCTGGTGGTGGCGATCGGCGTGCTTGCCGTCACCGCATGGATCGCGCTGTGGCTCGGCGCCGCCGCCGCGCTGCTCGACGCGGGCCTCGGCCTGGGCTGGACCGTGGCCCTCGTGATCGCGCTCAACCTGGTGGCCGCAGTGCTGGCCGCGCAACGCGTGCGGCAACTTGCGCGTCTGCTGGCGTTGCCGGCGACGGTGCGGCGCCTGACCTTGCCGGTGGCGACGCCCGCCGACGCCCCGCGTCCGCCACCGACCGAACCGCCGGTGCCGTGACGGCGCGCCGCGCCGCTCAGGCGGCGTGCTGGCGGTGGCGCTGTGCGCGCTCCTGGTCGCGCAGCGCGCGCACTTCGGCGTGGTTGCGCTGCAAGCCCTCGAACTGGCGCGTCACCAGCGTCCGCTCGGGCTCGGGCAAGTCGGTCTGCAGTGCGCGGCGGTAGCGCTCCATGGCCATGTCCTCACCGCGCTCGCAGTCCTCGAGCATGGTCAGTTCGGTGGTGCCGGTGACGCTGCTGCGCAGCGCGGCCCAGCCGCGGTGCAGGGCGCCGCTGGCCGAGCCGCCGGCGTCGGGCTGCCCGCCGAGCTGACGCACGCACGTGGCCAGGTCGGCGGCGGCGAGCGCGCACTCCTCGGCGCGCCGCATGCACAGGGCGCGCAACTGCGTCGATTGCGTCTTCTCGGCCACGTTGCGAAAGCCCAGCTCGCCGTCGCGGCTGGTCTCCATCAGGGTATTGATGGTGTCGATCACGTCCTCTGTTTTCATGGACTGCTCCTTGCAAGAGGGGAGGGTGTCGTATGCATGGCATGCGGCGTGCCCGCAGTGCCGCGCAAGGATCCGAATTGGCGCGCCCAGACCCCCGTGAACTCCGCCCCGAGCAGGAAGATCTGCGCCGAGTAGTAGACCCACAGCACCATCGCCACCAGCGACGCCGCCGCGCCGAAGGCGGACGTGACGCCGCTGCTGCCGATGTAGGTGCCGATGAGCTGCTTGCCGAGTGTGAACAGCAGCGCCGTGACGGCGGCGCCGACCCACACGTCGTGCCAGCGCAGCCGCAGCCGCGGCATCCACTTGAAGATCATCGCGAAGGCGACGGTGACGAGGCCGAAGCTCAGCGCGAAGTCCATGCCGCGCGCCAGCCCCTCCGCCGGCCCCAGCAGCGGGGTCCACCAGCGACCGAGCGCGGCCAGCGCGGCGCTGGCCACCAGCGACACCATCAGGAGGAAGCCGATGCCCAGGATCAGGCCGACCGAGAGCAGGCGCCGGCGCAGCCAGGACCAGACACCGCCTTGCGGCGCAGCGGCGGGCACGTGCCAGATGCGGTCCATCGCGCCCTGCAGTTCCGCGAACACCGTGGTGGCACCGATCAGCAGCACCAGCGAACCCCCGAGCGTGGCCGACAGGCTGTTGCCGCCGCGGTCCACGCTCAGCAGCAGGGCCTCGATCGCGCGCGCACCGTCGTCGCCCATCAGCCCGCGCAACTCACCGACCAGGCCGCCGCGCGCCGCCTCGTCGCCGAACACGGCACCGGCCAGCGCCAGCACGATCAGCAGCAGCGGGGCGATCGAGAACAGCGTGTAGTAGGCCAGGGCGGCGCCGAGGCTGGGCACGTCGTCGTCGATCCACGCCGACACGGTGTCGCGCACCAGGATCCAGACCGCACGCCGCGCCTTCATGCGTGGCGCCCGGCAACAGGCATGCCTGCGGCGCGTCGGACGGCGCCTACAGCAGCGCGCGGCGCCGGACGGCGCGCCGCGGGGTCCCCTCGCCGTAGCCTCGTGCCCTGTCTGGAATCTCTTTGCATTGCGGCGCTGCCAGGGACGATGTATGGCTTCGATGGAAATGCGTGCCGACCAGCGGCAGCAGCAAACACTCAGTCCCAAGCTGCAGCACGCGGTGCGCCTGCTCCAGCTGTCGTCGTTGGACTTCGCGCAGGAAGTGAGCCAGGCGCTGGGGCGCAATCCCTTTCTCGAAACCGAAGACAGCGACGACGGCGACGACGCCCCGCTGGCGGCACTCGACGCCCAGGACGGGGTGGCCTCGCCCCCCGACGACACCCACACTGGCGACAGCGACCGCGAAGTCTGGCAAGCCGACGCGCTGGCTCGCCAGCGCCACGCCGACAGCGAGGACACGAGCGCGCTCGACCTGATGCCGGCGCTGACCTCGCTGGCCCAGCACCTGCATGCCCAGCTGACGGCGCAGCCGCTGCCGCCGCGCGATCGCCTGCTGGCGCAGGTGATCGTCGAGTCGCTCGACGACGACGGCTACCTGCGCACGCCGCTGGGCGAGCTGCTGGCGCTGGCCGGGCTGCAGCCGCCACCGCGCATGGCCGAGATGGAACTGGCCCTTCAGCGCGTGCAGGCGCTCGAGCCCGCGGGCGTGGGCGCACGCAGCGTCGCCGAGTGCCTGCGCCTGCAGCTGCCGTCGATCGCATGCGCGCAGATGCGCGCACTCGCCGAAACGATCATCGACGAGCACCTCGACCGCCTGGCCGCGCGCGACGTGACGGGCCTGGCGCACGCGCTCGGGCGCGCGCCGGCGGACATCGAGGCCGTCTGCGACCGCATCCGCCACCTCGA
>DATLIE010000192.1:0-7110 GCA_035539635.1 Burkholderiaceae bacterium | reverse complement strand
TCGGAGGCCCATTCGGCGCGCTTCGAACGGCCGGGCGTCGCGACGCGCGCTCGCAGCCCCCGGCCGTGCACTGCTCATCAACGTGCGGCCTCACCGCGCGATGGCCGTCCATGGAAATCTTCGACTACGACAACGTCCTGCTGCTGCCGCGCAAGTGCCGGGTGGAGAGCCGCTCGGAATGCGATCCGGCGCAGGAGTTCGGGCCGCACCGCTTCGCGTTGCCGGTGGTGCCCGCCAACATGAAGACGGTGGTCGACGAGCCAATCACCGAATGGCTGGCCGCCAACGGCTTCTTCTACGTCATGCACCGCTTCGACATCGACAACGTCGCCTACGCGAAGGCGATGCGCGACAAGGGCCTGTTCGTCTCGCTCAGCTCGGGCGTGAAGCCGCCCGACTACGAGGTGATCGACCGGCTGGCGAGCGACGGGGTCGGCGCCGACTACATCACGATCGACATCGCCCACGGCCACGCCGACACCGTGCACCGGATGATCGACCACATCAAGAAGAAGCTGCCGAAGACCTTCGTCATCGCCGGCAACGTCGCCACGCCCGAGGCGGTGATCGACCTCGAGAACTGGGGCGCCGACGCGACCAAGGTCGGCATCGGCCCGGGCAAGGTCTGCATCACCAAGCTGAAGACCGGCTTCGGCACCGGCGGCTGGCAACTCTCGGCCTTGAAGTGGTGCGCCCGGGTCGCGACCAAGCCGATCATCGCCGACGGCGGCATCCGCGACCACGGCGACATCGCCAAGAGCGTGCGCTTCGGCGCCTGCATGGTGATGATCGGCTCGCTGTTCGCCGGCCACGAGGAGTCGCCCGGCCGAACCGTCGAGGTCGACGGCAAGCTCTTCAAGGAGTACTACGGCTCGGCCTCCGACTTCAACAAGGGCGAATACAAGCACGTCGAGGGCAAGCGCATCCTGGAGCCGATCAAGGGCCGGCTTGCCGACACGCTGCGCGAAATGCGCGAGGACCTGCAGAGCTCGATCAGCTACGCCGGCGGCACCCAGCTCGCCGACCTGAAGAAGGTGAACTACGTGATCCTCGGCGGCGAGAACGCCGGCGAGCACCTGTTCATGTGAGTGGCGCCCGGCCGCGCGAAGCCACGGGTCCGGTTCACTCCAGCAGCGACTGCAGCAGGCTGGCCAGTTCCTCGAGCGTGTTCTCCTTCTTCAGCAGGCCGCGCACGCCGGCCATGCTGGCCTCGCGCCGCAGTTCCTCCGACAGGTAGCCGCTGCTCATCACCACCGGCAGGTCGGGGCGCAGCGCGGCCACCTGGCGCGCCACTTCGACCCCTGACAGCTCGGGCATGTTGAAGTCGGTGACCACGGCGTCGAACGCCTGCGGCTGGCCGCGCAGCCGCGCCAGCGCCGCGCGCGGATCGGACTCGGCGGTGACGCGAAAGCCCGCGCGCTGCAGCAGGCGCTCCACCATCACGACCATCACGTCGTCGTCGTCGATGTAGAGCACGTGCCGCCCGCCGCCGACCGGCAGCGGCGGGCTTGTCGCCGCCGCATGCGCGGCGGCGTCCTGCTCCTCGGCCCAGGGCAGGTAGAGATGGAAGGTGCAGCCGGCGCCGGGCGCGGTGTCCACCGCGATGCTGCCGCCGTGCGAGCGCACGATGCCGTGCACCACCGGCAGGCCGAGACCCGTGCCCTGGCCCACCGGCTTGGTGGTGAAGAAGGGCTCGAAGATGCGCTCGCGCGTCGCGGCGTCCATGCCGTGCCCGTTGTCGCGCACCCACAGGTGGGCCTGCGCGCCGGGCGGCACCTCGGGCAGCAGGTCGCGTTGCGGCCCGTCGACCGGCACGGCGTCGAGCCCGACCTCGATGCGCCCGCCCTGGGCCGGCACGGCGTGCCAGGCGTTGGTGCACAGGTTCATCAGCACCTGCTGCAGCTGCGTGGCGTCGGCGCGTGCCGCGACCGGGCGGTCGCTCAGGCGCGCGTCCAGGCGCACGCCCGCCGGCAGCGTGGATCGCAGCAGGTCCAGCGTTTCCTCGACCACGGGGCGCAGCGGCTGGGCGACGAGCCCGCGCTGTTCCTGGCGGCTGAAGGCCAGGATCTGCTGCACGAGGTGGCGCGCGCGCAGGCCGGCGCGGTTGATCTGGTCCAGGCTCGCCTGCACCGGGTGCGCGGCACCGGCGTCCTCGCGCGCAAGGGCCACGTTGCCCAGGATCGCTGCCAGGATGTTGTTGAAGTCGTGCGCGATGCCGCCGGCCAGCGTGCCGATCGACTCCATCTTCTGCGACTCGCGCACCTGGCGTTCGAGCGCCCGCCGTTCCGTGATGTCGCGCTCGATCGACACCATGTGCGTGACGCGGCCGCTGCGGTCGGCCAGCGGCACGATGTCGATCTCGACCCAGTACTCGGCGCCCTGCCGCGTGTAGTTGAGCAGTTCGCAGTGCAGCGGCTCGCGCCGCACGCGCGCCGCCTGGATGCGTGCGAGATCGGCAGGATCGGAGTGCGGGCCCTGCAGCACGCGCGGCGACCGGCCGATGACCTCCTCGCGCCGCCAGCCGGTCAGGCGCTCGAAGGCGGCGTTGACGAACACGATGCGCGGCCCGGGCTCCTCCACCGGCTCGGCTTCGGTGATCATCACCACGTCGTTCAGGCGCTCGACCGCAGCCCCCAGCAGGCGCAATCCATCGGTCGCAGCCACACGCTCGGTGACGTCGACGAAGGTCACGATCACCTGCTCGATGGCCTGCTGCGCCCCGCGCGCCGGGTAGGCGTTGCACAGGACCCAAATCGGCCGCTCGCGATCCGGGCGCTGCAGCCCGACGACGAAGTTGGTCAAGGGCTGGCCGCTGGCGAGCACCTGCGCCACCGGGTAGCGCTCGTGCGGCATCGGCGAGCCGTCTTCCTCGAGGAAGGTCCAGTAGGGGTCGGTCGACACGCGTCCGCGCAACGCGTCGAGTGCCAGCCCGGTGACCTGGCAGGCCACGGGGTTGGCGTCGACCACCCGGCCGTCGGCGCCATGCACGATCACCCCGGCGGCCAGGTGCGTCAGCAGCGAGCGCAGGCGCTCCTCGTTGTCGCGCAGCGCCTGCTCGATGCGGTAGCGCTCGGTGACGTCGCTGAACGCCAGCACCACGCCGACCAGTTCGCCGGCCCGGTCGCGGATCGGCGCCGCGCTGTCGGCGATCTGGTGCTCTTGGCCGTCGCGCGACACGAGCAGCGTGTCGTTGGCCAGGCCGATGACTTCGCCGTGGGACAGCACCTGCTGCACCGGGTCGCTCGCGGGCACCCGTGTGCGGGCGTTGAAGATGCGGAACACCTCGCCCAACGGACGCCCGAGCGCGGCCTCGCAGGACCACCCGGTCAGCCGCTCGGCCGCCCGGTTCAGGCGTGTGATGCGGCCTTGCGCGTCGGTGGCGATCACGGCGTCGCCGATCGACTCGAGCGTGATGGCCAGGCTCTCCTCGTTGCGTCGCAGCGCTTCCTGCGCCTCCATGCGCTCGCTGATGTCCAGGTGGGTGCCGACCATGCGCAGCGGCTTGCCCTCGGCGTCGCGCTCGAGCACGCGGCCCCGGTCATGGATCCAGACCCAGTGCCCGTCGGCGTGGCGCATCCGGTAGATCGCCTCGAAGCGCTCGCTATGCCCGTCGAGGTGAGACTGCTGCGCCGCGCTGACGCGCGCCCAGTCGTCCGGGTGCACCAGGGCGCGCCAGACCTGGGTTCCGTCGTCGGTCGGGTCGTGCGGCCGGCCGAGCATCGCATTCCAGCGCTCGCTGACCTGGGCGACGTTGCTGCGAATGTCCAGGTCCCAGAGCCCGAGGTCGCCACCCCGCAGCGCCAGCTCGACGCGCTCGGCGCTCTCGCGCCGCCCGGCTTCCTGCGCAGCCTGCACGCGCTCGGCATCACGCGCGCGCCGCTGCAGCATCATGAGGCCGAGCGACAGCGCGGCGGCGAAGAGCAGGTACATCGTGGCCAGGATCGCCGTCTGCTCGCGCCAGGGGGCGTACATGGCGTCGAGGTCGCGCCCGACCGCGACCACCAGCGCATGGTCCAGCGGCACCGTGGCCGGCCGCACCGTGCGGTGGGCGAGCATCCCCTGGGTGCCGTTAACGACCACCCGGCCGGTCATCACGGTGGCCACCTCGCCCGAGTCGCGGTGGCGCGAGAACATGGTGGCCGGCGGCGAAAGGTCCATGCCCACGACGCGCTCGTTCGGTGGCTCGACCACCAGCACGCGGCCGCCGCCGTGCACGACGCTGGCCCACATGTCGGGCGCGTAGCGCGCCGAGCTCAGCACGACCTCGAGATACTCCGGGTCGAGCGTCGCGGTCACGAGGCCGCCGAAGCGCCCGTCTGCGCTGGGCACCACCAGCACCAGGTTCATCGACATCTGGCCGAACGCGTTGCGAAACGGCGGCGAGAGCATCGGCAGCGACGGGTCGCCGCGCTCGCGCGCGAGGCGGAATTGCTCGCGCTCGGAGAAGTCGCGGCCGAGCAGCTCGAGCCGGCTGGCCGCGACGACGCGGCCCTCGGCGTCGAGCAGGGTCATCATGCTGACGGCCGGCATCGCATCGGCGAGTGCACGCAGCTCGCGCGACGCGGCCACCGCCATGCCGCGAGGCGGCCACAGCGGCACCTGCTCGCGCGCGCTGTTCAGCGCCTCGTACGCCCCGATCAGTTGGCGCGACAGGTTTTCCCCGGCGATGCGCGCCTGCACCTCCAGCCGCTGGCGCTCCAGCGCGTCGACGTTGAGGTAGGCGTCGCGCCGGCTCCAGGCCGCGTAGACCAGCAGCGCCAACAGCGTGACGACCAGCAGCGCCCACTCCTGTCGGCTGCGGCGCAGGGTCGCCGCAGGGGCCGGCGGAGCGGGTACGGCACTCATGGCCCCTGGCAGGCTAGCACCGCGGGCCGCGGCCGGCCTGCGGACAAATCCCTCCCGGGTGAGCCCCGATCGACTACGCGGTCAGGCCGTGACGCCGTACCGGCGCGCGCATCGTCACCAGCTCTTCGGCGGCGGTGGGGTGCACGGCCAGCGTGGCGTCGAGGTCGGCCTTGGTCGCGCCGAGCGTCAGCGCCACGCCGGCCAGCTGGATCAGCTCGGCCGCTTCCGCGCCCACCACGTGCACCCCCAGGACGCGGCCGCTGCCGCGTTGCACCACCAGCTTCATCAGCACGCGCTCGGAGCCACCGGCCAGCGTGGCCTTCATCGGGCGGAAGTCGGTGCGGTAGACGTCGATGTCGGCGTGGCGCTGCAGCGCCTGCGCTTCGGTCAGGCCGACGCTGCCAACCTCGGGCGTCGTGAACACCGCCGAGGGCACCAGGCCCTCCGGGCCGAGGTGCGGCAGCCGCGCGTGCTCGATGCCGCCGAACACGCGGTCGGCCCAGGCCTGCCCCTCGCGAATGGCGGCCGGGGTGAGTTGCACCCGGTCGGTGACGTCACCCACCGCATGCACGCTCGGCACCGTCGTCGTGCCGCCCGCATCGACGGGCACCGCGCCGTCGGGGCCGAGTGCAACGCCGGCGGCCTCGAGTCCAAGCCCAGTGCTGTTCGGTCGGCGCCCGAGCGCACGCAGCACCGCATCGGCCCCCAAGCGCTGGCCATCGTCGAGCACCGCCGCCAGCCCGTCCGGCGCACGCTCGATCGCGGCGAGCGCGCGGCCGGTGGCAAAGTTCAGGCCCTGGGCCTCGAGCTGGGCCTGCAGGTGGTCGCGCAGTTCGTCATCGAAACCGCGCAACGCGCGTTCGCCACGCAGCACGACGCTGACCTCCGAGCCCAGGCGCCGCAACAGGCAGGCGAACTCCAGCGCGATATAGCCCGCGCCCTGTACCACCACGCGCCGCGGCTGCGACGGCCACTGGAAGACCTCGTTCGAGCTGGCCGCCAGCTCGGCGCCCGGGATGGTCGGCCCCAGGTCGGGCGTCGCGCCCGTCGCCACCAGGATGTGGCGCGCCCGAAAGCGCTCGCCGCTCGCCACCAGGCGCACGGTGTGCGCGTCCTCGATCTCGGCCCGCGCGGCGTGCAGCTCGACGCCCGCGCCTTCGAGCGCGGCGCGGTACGCGCCTTCGAGCCGGGCCACTTCGGCGTCCACGCGCTGCTTCATCTCGGCCCAGTCGAAGCGGGGCGGCGCCGGCAGGCTCCAGCCGAACCCGGTCGCGTCGCCGAAGGACTGCGCGAAACGCGAGGCCAGAACCATCAGCTTCTTGGGCACGCAGCCGCGGATCACGCAGGTGCCGCCCAGCCGGGCCGACTCGGCCAGCGCCACGCGCGCGCCGTGGCCCGCGGCGACCCGGGCCGCGCGCACGCCGCCCGAACCACCGCCGATGACGAACAGGTCCACGTCCTTCATATCGACTCCCGCGGCCCGACTCGGCCGCAGTCCATCGTCGCACGAAGGCCGTGTTTCCTTTCAGGCGCCTAGCGGCCGCTCATGCCGGTGCGTTCGCCGCCGTCGGCGCCGCGGTAGGGCTTGCGGCCCGTCAGGCTGCGCGCGGCCGGCGTCTCGCGCGTCAGGCTGACCGGGCAGGCGCCGCCGTTGTCGATCGCGTGCGCTGCGGCCACCAGCAGCGGGTCGTTCAGGTCGCCGAACGGAAGGCTGAACTCCTCGCCGACCGCGCAGGTGGGCGTCAGGCCGTCGAAGTAGCGCCCCTGGTTCAACGCGTTGACGCCTTCGAAGTTGACCACGCTGTAGGTCGTGCCCTGCCCGTCGTCTTGCGGCAGGAAGCCCACCGGCTTGCCGCAGGTGGTGTCGCCGATCAGCCGCACGGTCACGCCGATGCCGCGCAGGCCGTTGACCACCTGTTCGCTGGCGGAACAGGTGCGCTCGCCGGCCAGCACGTAGACCGTCGAGAAGCCGGCCCAGTTGCCGGGGTTGGTGAACAGGAAGTCCTGGTTGCTGTCGCTCTGCCGGTCGTTGTAGAGCAGGCGCGTGTAGAGCTGGCCGTTGCCCGGGCTGCCGGACGCGTACGACGCGACGGTGCCGCCCATCGAGACCAGTCCGCCGCCGTTGTAGCGCAGGTCCAGCACCAGTTCCTGGATGCCCTGGGTGCGGAAGCTGCCCATCACGGTGGCCAGCGGGCTGCCCACCTGGCTGATCATGTCCTTGACGAAGACGTAGCCGATACGGCGGCCGTTGGGGCTCTGCACCAC
>DATLIE010000191.1:0-5678 GCA_035539635.1 Burkholderiaceae bacterium | reverse complement strand
ATGCCCCGCACCGCCCCCCTTGCCGCCGCCGCGCTGGCCCTGGCCCTCGCGCTGGCCCCCGTCCATGCCAAGCCGGGCGACCTGCCGTCGACCAACGTGCCCTGGCTGGTCGCCGCGGCCGATGCCGACATCGAGCGCGCCTTCGGTCAGGCCCGCACCCAGAAGAAGCCGGTGCTGCTGTACTGGGGCGCGAGTTGGTGCCCGCCGTGCAACCAGCTCAAGGCCACGCTGTTCAACCGCCAGGACTTCGCGGCGCAGAGCAAGCACTTCGTGGCCGTTTTCGTCGACGGCGACCGTCCGGCGGCGCAGAAGCTGGGCGCGCGCTTCAAGGTCAGCGGCTACCCGACCCTGGTGCTGTTCACGCCCGAGGGCAAGGAGATCACGCGCCTGCCCGGCGAGGCCGACGCGCCGCAGGTGCTGTCGCTGCTCGAGGCCGGCCTGGCCGGCGGGCGCCCGGTGGCGGCGGTGCTGGCCGACGCGCGCGCGGGCAAGCCACTGACGGCCAACGAGTGGCGCATGCTCGCCTTCCATTCGTGGGAGGTGGACGAGAGCGGGCTCGTCGCCGAAGCCGACCGCCCCGCGGTGCTGGCCGAACTGGCCGCCAAGTCACCGGCCGGAGACGGCGAGACGACGACGCGCCTGTGGCTCAAGGCCCTGGCCGCGAGCGACGACGGCAAGGGCCTGAAGCCCGACGACGCGCTGCGCCAGCGCGTTGCCCGCGTGCTCGCCGACCCGCAGGCCGCGCGCACCCACATGGACGTGCTGGCCAACGGCGCGGCCGACATGGTCAAGGCGCTGACGACCGACGACAGCACCGAACGCGCGCCGCTGGTCGCGAAGTTCGACGCCGTGCTGGCGCGGTTCCAGGCCGACACGACCCTGTCGCGCGGTGACCGTGTCGGCGCGCTGATCGAGCGCGTGGACCTGGCGCGTCTGGGCCAGGCCAAGGGCGAGACGCAGCCCAAGCTGCCGCCGGCGCTGGTGCAGGAGGTGCGCGACAGCGCCGCGCGCATGGACCGCGAGATCAGCGACGGTTTCGAGCGCCAAGCGGTGATCACCGCGGTGGCCTACCTGCTGGGCCACACCGGGCTCTGGACCGAGAGCGACGCGCTGCTCAAGACCAACCTTGCGAAGAGCCACTCGCCCTACTACCTGATGAGCCAGCTCGCGAGCAACGCGCGCAAGCTCGGCAAGAAGGCCGAGGCGCTCGACTGGTACCAGCAGGCCTACGACAAGAGCGTCGGCCCGGCGACGCGCCTTCAATGGGGCGCGAGCTACGTCAATGCGCTGGTCGACCTCGCGCCCGGTGACGCGGCGCGCATCGAAAAGGCGGCAGGCCAGGTGTTCGCCGATGCGGCCAAGGACAGCGGCGCCTTCCACGACCGCAGCGGCCGCTCGCTCGAGCGCGTGGGCAAGAAGCTCGCGACCTGGAACGCCGACGGCAAGCAGGGCGCGACGATCAAGCGCCTGCAGGCCAAGGTCGATGCGCTGTGCGCGAAGGCCGGCCCGGCCGAACGCGCCAGCTGCAAGGGCCTGCTGGCCGCCAAGGCCTGAGGCTGGAGCCCCGGCTCCAACAGTGCCGGGGCCGATAGCGCTTCGTCGCCGGATCGGGCGCAGCGCCACGCGGGCGCGGCGCCAGGGCGCGACTGCAAAGACAATGCGCGCCATGCCCAAGCCCCGACCTGTTCTCGCCGCCGCGCTCATCGGCGTGCTCTGGGGCGCCTTCGTGCCGGCCTGGGCCGCCGACGCCCCCGCCGGGCCCTGCCGCCTGCGCGGCGTGGAGCACGAAGCACTGTGCGGCGCGGTCCGGCGCGCGCTCGACCCGGCCCGGCCGCAAGGCCCGCAGATCGACGTGCACTACGCCGTGCTGCCGGCGCTGGCGCGCAACAAGAAGCCCGACCCGGTGTTCTTCTTCGCCGGTGGGCCGGGACAGAGTGCGATCGACCTGGCCCCGGCGATCGGCGCGATGCTCGGCCGCTTCAGCAACCGGCGCGACATCGTGCTGGTGGACCAGCGCGGCACCGGCCGCAGCGCCCCGCTGCAGTGCGAGCCCGACGACCCGGCGCTGCCGCTGGCCGAGCAGTTCGACCTGAAGCGACAGCGCGAACGCCAGCTGCGCTGCCTGGAGCGCCTGAAGGCCCTTCCGCATGGCGACCTGCGCCTCTACACGACGACGATCGCGATGGCCGACGCCGACGCGGTGCGCGCTGCGCTCGGTGCGGAGAAGCTCAACCTGATCGGCGGGTCGTACGGCACGCGCGCGGCGCTCGAGTACCAGCGCCAGTTCCCGCAGCGCGTGCGGCGGGCGGTGCTCGACGGCGTGGCGCCGCCCGACATGGCGCTGCCGGCCTCGTTCTCGCGCGACAACCAGGCCGCGCTCGACGCGCTGTTCGACGCCTGCGTGCAGGACAAGGCCTGCGAGACCCGCGAGCCGCGCCTGGCCGAGCGCTGGCGCGGCTTGCGGGCGTCGCTGCCGCGCAAGGTGAGCCTGGCGCATCCGCTGACCGGGCGCAGCGAGGGCTTCGAGCTCACGCCCGAGCTGCTGCTGGGCATGGTGCGCGGGCCGCTGTATGTGCCCGCGCTTGCGGCGGCGCTGCCGAGCGCGCTGGGCGATGCGACGCGCGGCCGCTTCGAACCGCTGGCCGGCCTGGCGATGGCCTTCGCCGGCGGTCGCCGCGCGCCGCAGATGGCCGCGGGCATGCACTACGCCGTGGCCTGCGCCGAAGACTTCCCGCGCCTGGCGCAGAGCGATGATCGCCCGGGCGCCGACTTCGGCGAAAGCTTCGCCGAGATGTACCGCGAGGTCTGCCCGCACGTTGCGCGCGGCGAGGTGCCCGCGGCGTTCTACCAGGTGCCGCCGGCACCGGCCGCCGTGCTGGTGCTGTCCGGCGGCATCGACCCGGCAACGCCGCCGCGGCATGGCGAACGCGTGGCCAAGGCGCTGGGCGCGCAGGCGCGCCACGTGCTCGTGCCCAACGCCGGGCATGGCGTGATGGGCATCGGCTGCATGCGCGACGTGCTGTACCGCTTTGTCGACGCGGACGACGATGCCGACGCGCTGAAGGTGGATGCCGGCTGCGTGACCGCGATCCCGCGCCCGCCGATGTTCGCGCTGCCCGATCCGCAGGCGGGTCGGGAAGGGGGCGCCCGGTGATCGAGATCGAACACCTGGCCAAGCGCTTCACGCAGGGCCGCGGCAAGAAGGCACGCACGGTGCAGGCGGTGGCCGATGTGAGCCTGCGCGCCGAGGACGGCCGCATCACCGGCCTGCTCGGGCCCAACGGGGCGGGCAAGACGACCACGCTGCGCATGGCCGCCGCGCTGATCGCGCCCGATGCCGGCCGCGTGGTCGTCGACGGCATCGACGTCGCGGCGCGGCCGCAGGCGGCGCTGGCGCGCATGGGCGTCCTGTCGGACGCGCGCGGCCTGTACCCGCGCCTGACCGCGCGCGAGAACATCGTCTACTACGGCCGCCTGCACGGGCTCAGCGCAGCGGCCGCGTCGGCGCGCGCCGACCTGCTGGCTGAGATGCTCGACATGAAGCCGCTGCTCGACCGCCGCACTGAAGGCTTCAGCCAGGGCGAGCGCATGAAGACCGCGCTTGCGCGCGCGGTGGTGCACGATCCGCCGAACCTGATCCTCGACGAGCCGACGAACGGCCTGGACGTGGTGGCCACGCGCGCGTTGCGCGAGGCACTCCGGCGCCTGCGCGACGAGGGCGGCAAGTGCATCGTGTTCTCCACGCACATCATGCAGGAGGTCGAACGCCTGTGCGACCGCGTGATCGTCGTCTCGCACGGGCGGGCGGTGGCCGAGGGCACCGTCGCGTCGCTGAACGCGCAGTGCGGGGAGCGCGACTTTGAGGAGACCTTCGTCAAGCTGGCATTCACGCACGAAGAGAGAACCCACGCATGAGCGCCTGGATCGTCTTTCGCAAGGAGCTGCTCGACGCGCTGCGCGACCGCCGCACCTTGGCCGTGGTGCTGCTGTCGTCGGTGGCGATCGGGCCGGTGGTGCTGATCGCGCTGTCGGCGCTGGTGGCCGGCATCGAGAAGCGCGCGGAGGAGCGCACCGTCGTCGTGTCCGGCATCGAGCATGCGCCGACCTTGCGCAACTTTCTTGAACGGCAAACCTACCGCATCGAGGTCGCGCCCGCCGACTACGAACCGCGGCTCGTCGCGCAGAAGCAGGCCGACCCGGTGCTCGTGGTCGGCAAGGCCTTCGAGGCCGAGCTCGCACGTGGCGAGGCGCCGCTGGTCGAGATCGTGTCCTCGTCGGCCAACCAGCGCGCTGGTGCCGCCACCGGGCGGCTGGCGCGCCTGTTGCGCGGCTTCTCGACCGAGCAGGCGACGCTGCGCTTGGCGCTGCGCGGCGTGGCGCCGGCAACGCTGGAAGTCATCGACGTGCAGGAGCGCGACCTCGCGAACCCGCAGTCGCGTGCCGCGCAGCTCACCGGCATGGTGCCCTTCTTCGTGTTGATGGCCGTGCTCTACGGCGCGCTCAACGCGGCGCTGGATACGACGGCCGGCGAACGCGAGCGCGGCTCGCTCGAACCGCTGCTGATGAATCCGGCCTCGCGCCTCGCCCTGGTGATCGGCAAATGGGGTGCGGTGGCGGCGGTGGGCATGCTGATCGCCTTGCTGTCGTGCTTTTCCTTCCTGCCGGCGCAAGGCCTGTTGCGCAGCGAGACGCTGGCGGCGATGTTCCAGTTCGGCCTGCGCGAGGCGGGCCTGTTCCTGTTGCTGCTGGCGCCCCTGGCCGCGGCACTGGCGGCGCTGATGATGGCGATTGCGATCCGCTGCAAGAGTTTCAAGGAGGCGCAGGCCAACAACACCGTGGTGATGCTGGGCGTGTCGCTGCTGCCACTGGTCAGCGTGTTCAACCAGGGCGGCGAGTCGCCCTGGCACCTGTGGGTGCCGGCGCTGAGTCAGGTGGCGCTGATGAACCGCGTGCTCAAGGGCGAGGCGGTGGCGGCGCCGGATGTCGCGATTCCGTTCGTGGTCTGCGCCGCGATCGCGGCGGCGGGCATCGTGTTCGTGGCCCGCCAGCTGCGGACGGCGGCGCTGCGCTGATGCGACAGCGCCGTCGGTGCCGGATCAGTCGTTGAGCTCGCGGCCCACGGCGCGCTGCACCTCGCCCTGCCAGGGCAGGCCGTAGACGATGCGGCTCAGGTGGCGTGCCGCTTCCCAGGAGGTCAGCACCTCGCCCTTGTCGCCGAGCAGGCGCAAGTTGGTCACGACGCACATGGGGTCGGCCATCGCGATCACGTCGCGCGACAGCATGACCCAGTCCCAGGCCACCCCCGCTTCGCCGTCCGGGGCCGTGGTGCGCCAGACAGTCTGGCCCGAAACAGGCGCTTCCTCGTCGGAGGCCGGGAATACTTGCGTCTCCACGTGGTTGAAGTGCAAGTGGGCGGCGCCGTCCGCCTGCCACAATAGAGGCGGCCAAGCGCGGATGGTCCAAGATGTGTTCATGCGCGACTCCTGGTGAACAATCGGCGGGCCGACGGGCCCGCGCGCCGCGCAGTTTGATGAACCGGGCGGTGCCGCGCTAGGCGTAAGAACTGCCGAGGTGATGGGGGCGAACCGTTAACAAATGCTGCACGGCGACTATTTGTCGGTGTTGGAAGCGAAGAACCAGGACCAGTTCAGGTCGGTGGTGGTTCGCTTCGCGCAGCA
>DATLIE010000190.1:0-6125 GCA_035539635.1 Burkholderiaceae bacterium | reverse complement strand
CGGTGCAGGCGATCGCCGCGGCCGGCTTCGAGGCCGCGCCGCACCTGTCCTGCGTTGGCTCGACGCGCGAGGGCGTCGCGGCAACGCTGACCACCTACCGCGCGCAGAAGATCCGGCGCGTCGTCGCGCTGCGCGGGGACCTGCCCAGCGGCACCGCTGTCGGCGGCGAGTTCCGCTACGCCGCGGAACTGGTGCGTTTCATCCGCGAGACCCAGGGGCCGGACTGGTTGCTCGAGGTCGCGGCCTATCCCGAGTACCACCCGAGCCAGCGCTATGCGGCGCGCGACCTGCAGCACTACGTCGACAAGGTGCGCGCCGGCGCCAGTTCGTCGATCACCCAGTTCTTCTTCAACCCAGACGCCTACTTCCACTTCGTCGACGAGACCCGACGGCTCGGCGCCGAGGTGCCGGTGGTGCCCGGGATCATGCCTTTCCACAACTTCGCCCGCATCGCCCAGTTCGCGCAGCGCGACGGCATCGAGATCCCGCGCTGGGTGGCGCTGAAGATGGAGGGCTACCTCGACGACGCGGCCTCGATCCGCGCCTTCGGCCTCGACGTCGTGGCGGCCCTGTGCGAGAAGCTGATCGCCGGCGGGGCGCCGGGCCTGCACTTCTACACCCTGAACCAGTCCGCGCTCGCGGTCGAGCTGGCGCGGCGACTGCAGACGCCGGGCTGACCGCGTCCGGCCCGCGTGGCGCCCTCGGTGTGGCGCCCGGGCAACTCGCGTGCGCGACCTTGCTGCAGCGCAACATCCGCCGGGCGCATCGGTTCTTCAATGGCTGTCATCCCACAACGACAGACCTCCGAAGAGGAACCGACGATGAAGCTCCGCAGCAAGACCCCCTGGATCGCCACCACCGCCCTCGCCGCCGCCTGCTTGGCGCCTGTCTACGCACAGGACAGCGGCAACTGGCTCGTGCGCGCCCGTGCACTCAACCTCGACTCGGCCAACAAGGACATCACCGGCCTGGACCTGAGCGTCAACAACAAGGTCTTCCCGGAAGTCGACATCAGCTACTTCCTGAGCCCGAACCTCGCGCTCGAGCTGGTGCTGACCTATCCGCAGAAGCACGACATCCGCGCCGGCGGCACCAAGATCGGCACGCTCAAGCACCTGCCGCCCACGCTGAGCCTGCAGTACCACTTCCCGATGGGCAGCTTCCGTCCGTACGTCGGCGCCGGCCTGAACTACACCAACTTCTCGAAGGTGGACTTCGATCCCGCCATCGACACCCTGCTGCAGCCGTCGATCGAGCACAGCAGCGTCGGCCTGGCGCTCGGCGCCGGCGTGGACTTCGCCGTCGGCGGGGGCTGGCTACTCAACGTCGACGTGAAGAAGGTGCAGATCCGCACCGACGTGTCCTCGTTCGGCAGCAAGGCCGGCACCTTCAAGGTCGACCCGGTGCTGTTCAGCCTGGGCGTCGGCAAGCGCTTCTGAGCGCCCTCAATCCGGCTTCTGCCAGGCGACGCCGTCCTCGGTGAGGACGGCGTCCAGCGGCACGTCGTGCGGCTCGCCATCGAGCCAGGGGATGAAGCCGTGCGCGTAGCCCAGGCCCACGGTGTACGGCCGGGGTGACAGCGTGGCCAGCGTGCGGTCGTAGAAGCCGCCGCCGTAGCCCAGGCGCAACCCACCCGGGCCGAAGCCCACGCAGGGCACCAGCAGCAGCTGCGGCTCGAAGCGGTCGGTGTCCTTGGGCTTGGGGATGCCGTAGGCATCCTCCTCCATCGGACATCCCGGGAACCAGCGGTGGAAGCGCAGCTTCTTGGTTTCGCGGTCGATCACCGGCAGGCCGATGATGCGGTGACGCCCCTTGACGTCCTCGCCCTCGGTCCAGCGGAACAGCGCGGGCAGCGCGTCGAACTCGCCCTTGATCGGCCAGTAGGCGCCGATCGCGGTCTCGTCGCGGTGCACCAGCCACACGCGCAGCACCTCCTGCAGGTGCATCGCGCGCTGGTGCCGGTCCACCATCGACATTCGCTCGGCCTGCAGCTGGCGGCGCAGCAGCTTCTTGTCGCGCGTCGGTTCGAGGCTGAAGTCTTGCGGCATGGGCCGGTGATTGTGCCTGCCTACACTGGCGCGATGGGTCATGCGCTGGTCGATCACTGCCTCGAGTTGCTCGCACCGTTGGGCGCCGTGCGGGCGCGCCGCATGTTCGGAGGCCATGGCCTCTACGTCGACGACCTGTTCATCGCGCTCCTCGCCTACGAGCGCCTGTACCTGAAGGCCGACGAAGCGACGCGCGAGCGCTTCGCCGCCGCGGGCTGCGAGCCCTTCGTCTACGACGGCAAGGGCAAGGCCGTGACGCTGGGCTACTGGACCGTGCCGGCCGAGGCGATGGAGTCGCCGCAGCTGATGCAGCCCTGGGCCCGCCTGGCGATCGAGGCGGCGCTGCGCGCCAGGGCTGCGAAGCCGTCGGCCGCACCGCGCAAGGCCCGCGCGGCCGCGCCGAAGGCCAGGGCGACGCCGGTACGCAGGAAGCCGTAGCGCGGCGGCTCGGTGGCCGGCGTCCAGGTCCACCGGGTCGGCTCGCCCGGCGACCACGCACCGACCGTCACCTGGTCGCCGCGCCCGACGGCCACCCGCTGGCCGGGCTCGAGCACGTAGTCGTTCAGGTCGCCGTCGCGCGTGACCCACAGGCGCCCGCCGAAGGCGGTCAGCCAAGCCGGCTCGGTGATCAGCAGGTGTTGCGTTTGGTGCATGGACATCAGGCTCATGGCAGACTCCGTTTGCGTCGAATTGGCGAGTGAATGATCGGCTCTGGCCGGTCTGGTGTCGAATGACTCCTGAACCCGTGATTCATGCCGTTCAATCATGAATAGAGCCCCCCATCGCGCGCTCGCGATCGGCCCGCTGCGGGCCTTCGAGGCCGTGGCCCGGCGCCTGAGCTTCTCGGCCGCGGCCGACGAGCTGTACCTGACGCAGCCGGCGATCAGCCGCCAGATCAAGTCGCTGGAGGACGAACTCGGCGCCCCGCTCTTCGTGCGTGGCACGCGCAAGGTGGAGCTCACCGGCGCCGGCGTGCAACTGCTGCGCAGCGTGCTGCCCTTCCTGCAGCGCCTGGACACGACGGTGCGGCAGATCCGCAGCGCGCGCGGGCGGCGCCATGTCAGCGTCAACACCTTCGCCTCGTTCGCGTCGCTGTGGCTGCTGCCGCGCCTGCCTGCGTTCGAGCGCAGGCACCCCGACATCGACATCCGCATCTCGGCCAGCGACGTGATGGCCGATCTGGACGACCCCGAGATCGACCTGGTGCTGCGCTACTGCCACCCCGACAGCGCGCCGCCGGGCGCCGAGCGCCTGTTCGGCGAGCTGATCACGCCCACCGTGAGCTGTGCGCTCGCCCAGCAGGCCGAGCGCGGCCATGCGCCGCCGCTGGCCGAGCCGACCGACCTGGCCAAGCACACGCTGCTCGAGGAGGACGACCATCGCCCAAGCGCCGACTTCCTCACCTGGCGCGCCTGGCTGCGCCAGTTCGGCGTGCCGCGGCTCGAGCCGGCACGTTGGTTGTACTTGAACTTCACCTACCAACAGGTCCAGGCTGCGTTGGCGGGCGGCGGCGTGGCACTGGGCCGGCTGCCGTTGATCATCGACAGCCTGTCGCGCGGCGAACTGGTCGAGCCGCTGGGGCCGGCGCGCCGCCTCACCTCGCCCTTCACCTACTGGCTCATCAACCTGGCCAGCGAACGCGACGCGCGGCCCGAGGTCACGGCCTTCGCGCAGTGGTTGCGTGAACAAGCGGCACTGACGCAGCAACAGATGGACACCGCCGTCAACGCCTCGACCCCCTGAACCATTGGGACGCAGGACAATCCCACCTGCGCTACAAAGAACCCGGGCTGCGCGGCCTCACGCGACAGCCCCGATCCGATGCCCCTTCGACCCACGACTTCCGCCGCGCTCGGCGCCCTGGTGCTGCTGGCGCTGACGGCCATGGGGCTGCCCGCCACGGCCCAGGGCAACGGCAAGAACGGCAACGCCGCCGCGCCCGCCGTGGTCAGCGACCTGGCTCTGGACGCGCGCGACGCGCTGCGCAGGCGCGACGGCGCACGCCTGCTGGCGCTGCGCGACCAGGCGACGGCGCAGCGCCACACGCTGGCCTCGTGGATCGACTACTGGGAGCTGGGCAACCGGCTCGCGCAGGCGCAGCAGGCCGAACTCGACGCGTTCTACGCCCGCTGGCCCGGCACCTACGTCGAGGACCGGCTGCGCAACGACTGGCTGCTCGAACTCGGCCGGCGCCGCGACTGGGCCAACTTTGCGCGCGAGTACCCGCGCTTTCGCATGAACGACGACCGCGAGGTCAGCTGCTATGCGCTGCTGACCGAGCAGCTCGAGGCGCAACAGGCCGGCAAGACCCTGCCCGCGTCGTTCAAGGCGCGCGCGCTCGAAGCCTGGGAAGCGCAGCGCGAGCTCGACGACGGTTGCGCGCTGATGGCCAGCACGCTCTACGAGGCCCGGCTGATCGACGCCGAAGACGCCTGGCGACGCGCGCGCCTGGCCGCCGAAGCCAACCGGCCGCGCGTCGTGCGCATGGCCGCCGCGCTGGCCGCGCCCGCGCTGCAGTCGCAGGTCAACAGCGCGCTCGACAAGCCGGCGCTGTACCTCAACGCAGGCGCCACGGTGGCCAACCGGGCCCAGGCCGAGGTGGCGGCGATCGCGCTGATCCGCGTCGCTGCCAACGAGCCCGACGTCGCGGCCAACCTGCTGGCCGGGCGCTGGCAGGAGCGCCTGCCGCGCGACCTGTCGGCCTGGGCCTGGGCGCAGGCCGGGCGCTCGGCGGCGCTCAAGCTCGCCCCCGAGGCCAGCGCCTACTACCGCAGTGCCTGGGCCGAAGCCGAGCGCGCCGGTGCCCCGCCTCCGGCGTGGAGCGACGACACCTTCGCCTGGGCCGCGCGGGCGGCGCTGCGCACGCTCAACGGAACCGAGCGCTGGCCCAGCGTGCAGCGCGCGATCGATCACCTGAGCGCGGCCGAGCAGCGCGACCCGACCTGGCGCTACTGGATGGCACGCGCGCAACGCGAAGCCGCGGCGCCCGGCGCGGCGGGCGACCGCCAGCTGTCGCAGGCGCTGGCCGCCTTGCGCCAGCTCGGCCGCGAGCTGCACTTCTACGGCAAGCTGGCGTCGGAAGACCTGGGCCAGCCGTTTGCGGTGCCTGCGCGGCCGCAACCGCTGACCGAGGCCGAGCGCGACGCCGCGCGCAGCCACCCCGGCCTGACGCGCGCACTGCAGTTGATCGCACTGGGCCTGCGCAGCGAAGGCGTGCGCGAGTGGAATTTCTCGCTGCGCGGCATGAACGACCGCTCGCTGCTCGCCGCGGCCGAGCGCGCCTGCGAGCGCGAGGTGTGGGACCGCTGCATCAACACCAGCGACCGCACACGCCACGAGATCGACCTCGACCAGCGCTTCCCGATGCCGTTCCGCGAGGACGTCGTTGCCAGCGCACGCGACATCGGCGTCGACCCGGCCTACGTCTACGGCCTAATCCGGCAGGAATCGCGCTTCGTGATGGACGCGCGCTCGCATGTCGGCGCATCGGGCCTGATGCAGCTGATGCCGTCGACCGCGCGCTGGACCGCACGCAAGATCGGCCTGCCCTACAGCGCCGAGCAGATCACCGAACGCACGGTGAACCTGAGGCTCGGCACCAGCTACCTGAAACTGGTGCTCGACGATTTCGACGGCTCGCAGGCGCTGGCCGCCGCCGCCTACAACGCCGGGCCGAGCCGCCCAAGGCGCTGGCGTGAAGGCGCGACCATCGAGCCGGCGATCTGGGCCGAGAACATCCCGTTCAACGAGACGCGCGACTACGTCAAGAAGGTGTTGTCCAACGCCACGTTCTACTCGGCGCTGATGGCCAACCCGAACGCCACGCAGGCGCCATCGCTGAAGGCGCGGCTCGGGCGTGTCATCGGTCCGCGTGAAGCGGGCCAGCCGGCGGCGGATGGGGAGTTGCCATGACGGGTATCCGATCGATGAAGAAGGTGCTGGTGCTCGGTGGCACCGGGTTCCTGGGCCGCAGCGTGTGCGAGGCCATCACGGCCCGTGTGGGCGGCGCCGGCCTGCGCCTGATGGTGCCCACGCGCCAGCCGCAGCGTGCACGCACGGTGCAGTACCTGCCCACGG
>DATLIE010000189.1:0-18658 GCA_035539635.1 Burkholderiaceae bacterium | reverse complement strand
GTGCGGCGCCAGCGTTGCACCGCCAGCCCGAGCACGATGTCGGCGAGCGTGAAGCCGGCGCCGGCCGCGTGCGGGCCGCTGCCGCTGCGCTGCAGGTGGGCGTCGAACAGGCCCATCAGGCGGTTCCACTCGGCCGCGCTGGCGGCGATCGCGGCCGGGTCGCGATGGGCCGGGCTCTGGCGCACCAGGCCCATGAAGGCATAGCGCCAGGCGTTGTTCAGGTCGCCAAGCTGCCAGTCCATCCAGCGCTCGACGAGCGCGCGCTCCCGCGGCGCGGCGGGCAGCAGGTCGGTGCGGCCCTGCTCGGCGGCGAGCCAGCGGCAGATGGTGTTCGATTCCCAGAGCACGAACTCGCCGTCGATCGCCACCGGCACCAGCGCGTTCGGGTTCAGCGCGGTGAACGCCGGATCGCGAGTGGGCTTGAAGCCGATGCCCCAGTCCTCGCGTTCGAAGGGCAAGCCGATCTCGGTGCACGTCCACAGCACTTTGCGCACATTGATCGACGACACCCGGCCGAGGATCTTCAGCATCGCCGCGGGCCTACTGGACGGCGATCGACTTCACCATCGCCAGCACCTGCTCGGCCGCACCGCGGCCGGCGCCGGGCACCGGCACCAGGCGGTGCGCTGCGGTCTGCACCAGCACCGCCTGCACGTCGTCGGGCGCGACGTAGTCGCGCCGGTCCATCAGTGCGTGTGCCTTCGCGGCGCGCAGCACCGCGATGCCGGCGCGCGGCGAGAGGCCCTCGGTGAACCACTGGCCGCTGCGCGTGGCGGCGATCAGGGCCTGCAGGTAGTCGAGCAGCGGATCGCCGGCGTGCACCGCGAGCACGGCGCGCTGCGCCGACTGCAGTTCGGCCGGCGTCATCACTGGGGACAGGCGCTCGATGACCGCACGCCGGTCGGTCCCGGCGAGCAGCGCGCGTTCGCTGGTGCGGTCCGGGTAGCCGAGCGTGATGCACATCAGGAAACGGTCGAGCTGGCTCTCGGGCAGCGGGTAGGTGCCGAGCTGGTCGGTCGGGTTCTGGGTCGCGATCACGAAGAAGGGCGAGGGCAGGGCGCGCGTCTCGTTCTCGACCGTCACCTGGTGCTCCTCCATCGCCTCGAGCAGCGCACTCTGGGTCTTGGGCCCGGCGCGGTTGATCTCGTCGGCCAGCAGCACCTGGGCGAATACCGGCCCGGCATGGAACACGAACTGCTCGCGGCTGCGCTCGAAGACCGACACGCCGACCAGGTCGCTCGGCATCATGTCGGCGGTGAACTGCACGCGCCGGAAGTCCAGGCCGAGGCTGACCGCCAGTGCGTGGGCCAGGGTCGTCTTGCCGACCCCCGGCACGTCCTCGATCAGCAGGTGGCCGCCGGCCAGCAGGCAGGCGATGCAGTCCTCGATCTGCGAACGCTTGCCGACGATGACCGTGCTAATCTGGTCTGCCAGACGCGCCAACTGGGCGACCAGGGCGGCGTCCGCGCCGTGCTTCATGTCCATGCGCCTCACGATACTTCAATTCGCATGACCCTCGCCTTCTACAGCCACGCCGACTGCCGTGCGCATTTCATGGGCCGCGGCCACCCGGAATGCCCGGAGCGGCTCGATGCGATCTCGGACCACCTGATCGCGACCGGACTGATCGATGCGCTCGACCTGCGCGATCCGCCGCTGGCCGACGAGGCGCAGCTCGCCCGCGCCCATGCCACGGCCCATGTGCGCGAGCTGCGCGCCGCGATGGAGCCACTGCGCCAGAGCGGCGAGCATTGCCAGATCGACCCCGACACCAGTGCCGGCCCTGGCAGCTGGCAGGCCGCGCTGCGCGCCGCCGGCGCGGCGGTGGCCGCGACCGACGCGGTGATCGACGGCAGCGCGAACACGGCCTTCTGTGCCGTGCGCCCGCCCGGCCACCACGCCACGCGCGACGCGGCGATGGGCTTCTGCTTCTTCAACAACGTGGCGGTGGCGGCGCGCCACGCGCTGGACGTGCGCGGCCTGCAGCGCGTGGCGGTGATCGACTTCGACGTCCACCACGGCAACGGCACCGAGGACATCGTCGCCGGCGACGAGCGCATCCTGATGGCCAGCTTCTTCCAGCACCCGCTGTACCCATACTCGGGCGCGGTGCCCAAGGGCACCAACATGGTCAACGTGCCGATTCCGCCCTATGCGCGCGGTCCGCAGGTGCGCGAGGCGATCGAGCAGATGTGGCTGCCGCGGCTGGAAGCGTTCAAGCCGCAGATGATCTTCGTCTCGGCCGGCTTCGACGCGCATCGCGAGGACGAGCTCGGCCAGCTTGGCCTGGTCGAGGAAGACTACGCCTGGATCACGCGCCAGCTGGTGGCGCTGGCCGGGCGCCACGCCGAGGGCCGCATCGTGTCCTGCCTCGAGGGGGGCTACCACTTGGGCGCACTGGCGCGCAGCGTGGCCGCGCACTTGCGGGTGCTCGGCGGCCTGGACTGATGGCGGCACCGGCGGAGGACATCGGCGCCCTCATCGCGTCGCTGCAGCGACCGAGTGCGCTGATCGAGCTGGCGACGCTGGCCGGCTGCCTGGTGCTGGCCTGGCTGGTGGTGCGGCTGGTGCGCGGCAACCTGGCGCGGCCGTCGAGCGTGTGGTTCGGCGAGCGCATCTTCGACGGCGTGCTGTTCCCGGCGCTGGCGCTGGCATTTGCCGTCGGGGCACGCTGGCTGCTCGCGCGCAGCGGCTTCGTCGAGGTGCTCGCGGTGTTCCGCCTCGCGGTGCCGATCCTGGCGTCGCTGCTGATGATCCGCGTCGCGGTGCGCGTGCTGCGCGTGGCGTTCCCGCAGTCGAACGCGGTGCGCGTGGTCGAGCGCACGGTGTCGTGGCTGGTCTGGATCGCGCTCGTGCTCTGGGTCACCGGCGCGCTGCCGCTGCTGCTCGAGGAACTGGACAGCCTGCACTGGAAGGTGGGCGGCGTGGACGTCAGCCTGCGCAGCCTGCTCGAGGGCGCGCTGTCCGCCGCGGTGGTGCTGGTGGCCGCGCTGTGGGTGTCGGCCGCGATCGAGTCGCGCCTGCTCGCTGGTGCCACCGACAACCTGTCGGTGCGCAAGATCGCGGCCAATGCGGTGCGTGCGCTGCTACTGCTGGTGGGCCTGCTGCTGGCGCTGACCGCCGCGGGCATCCCGCTCGGGGCGCTGTCGGTGCTCGGCGGCGCGGTCGGCGTGGGCATCGGCTTCGGCCTGCAGAAGCTGGCCGCCAACTACGTCAGCGGCTTCGTGATCCTGGCCGAGCGGAGCCTGCGCATCGGCGACATGGTCAAGGTGGATGGCTTCGAGGGCCGCATCACCGACATCAACACGCGCTTCACCGTCGTGCGCGCGCTCAATGGGCGCGAGTCGATCGTGCCCAACGAGATGCTGATCACGCAGCGGATCGAGAACTCGTCGCTGGCCGACCCCAAGGTGTCGATCAACACCAACGTCCAGGTGGCCTACGGCACCGACCTCGATACGCTGCTGCCGCGCCTGACCCAGGCGGTGACGCAGGTGCCGCGCGTGCTGGCCGACCCGGCGCCGGCCGTGCAGCTCGCCGCCTTCGGCGCCGACGGACTGGACCTGCAGGTCGGCTTCTGGATCCGCGACCCCGAGAACGGGCAAGGCAACGTCAAGAGCGACGTCAACCTCTCGATCCTGCGCACGCTCAACGAGGCCGGCATCGAGATCCCGTACCCGCAGCGCGTGGTGCGCAACGCCTGACGGGCCGGATGCGCCTCAGCGCGGCGCAGTCAGGCTCTTCAGGTACAGGTGCAGCGCGCGCGCGTCGACCTCGCTCATGTGCTTGAGCGAGTCGAAGGGCATCACGGCGAGCGCGCGGCCGTCGGGGCTCTTGCCGGTCTGCAGCATCTTCAGGAACGCGTCGGCCTCGGCATAGCGCGTGGCCATCACGTTGCCGTCGCCGGGCACCAGGCGCGCCGCGGCCGGCCAGTCCGGTGGCCCGCCGGGGATCTTGCCGCCTTCGAGCTTTTCGCCATGGCAGCCCAGGCACAGGTTGGCGACGTACTGGCCATGCGCGACGTTCACGCCTTCGGCCACCGGCTGCTGCGGTGGCAGCGTGTGGTCGATGCGGTCGACCGCATTGGGGATCTGCCCGAAGCCGTAGAGCACGCGCGCGGGCAGCGGCAGTCGGGCGACCGCCGGGCCACCCGCGGCGGGCGGCAACGACAGCACGTATGCGATCACCGCGCCGAGGTCGGCGTCGGTGAAGCGGTTGTAGTCCTCGCTGGGCATGATCTGCAGCGGCCGCCCCTTGGGGTCGAGCCCGTGGCGGATCGCGCGCACCCAGTCGACCGGTTGGTAGGCCGTGGTCACGCTGCCGGCACCGCCGCGCGTGAGGTTGGCGCCGGCGATCTTCAGGCCGGCCTTGGCGTCGTCTGCGAAAGTGCGGCCGGCGCCGTTGGCACCATGGCACTCGGCGCAGCCGCGCGACATGAACAGGTAGCGGCCGCGCTCGAGTGCCGCCGCATCGGTCGGGATCGGCACCGGCTGCACGGCGACCTGGATCTGCCGTGCGGCCCGTCGCTCGCCGAGCTGCAGCCCGACGAACACGAGCGCGGCAGCGAGCAGCGCCAGGCACAACACGGTCCACAGGCCGCGACGGATCCACACCCTCATGACGTTCCTCCTCGGGCCGGCTATTTGGTGGCCGACGTGCCGGCTGGGGCCCACGGCTCGGGCACGCGGTTCTTGATCGGCGCAATGGTACGCAGGTACGCGAAGATCGCCTCGAGGTCCTCGTCGGTCATGTTGTTGTAGACCGGGATCGGCATCGGCGGCAGGATCTCGCGGCCGCGACCGAGGTGGCGGCCGGTGCGGATCGTCTTCTTGAAGTCGTCGGCTGTCCAGTCGCCCAGGCCGGTCTCCTTGTCCGGGGTCAGGTTGGCGGTGAAGCTCACGCCCCAGGGCCCGGCCCAGGCGGTGTTGGTGCCGGCGGCGATCATGACCCAGGGGCTGCCGGGCGGCAGCGCAGGCACCGGCGGCATCTTCAGGTCCTGCGGGTGGCCCGATAGCGCGCGGCTCATGTCGGGTTCCGGGCCCTTGGGTCCCATCTTGAACGGGGTGTGGCAGTCCATGCAGGCCGAGGTGGCGACGAGGTACTTGCCGCGCGCGGCCTTCTCGACGGTCATCGTGCTGGCCGGTGCGGTCTGCGCGTCGGCAGCGCTGACGTAGGCCAGCAGCAGGAGGCCGGCGACGGCGGTCACCGGGAGGAGGGCGGTCTTCATGTTCAGGGTTCCTTGTGGCGGGGGAGGTCCTGGCGGATCCATTGCGTGAGCAGGGCCAGGGCCTGCTCATCGGTGTGTTCGGTGCCTAGCGGCGGCATCTGTACGCGCGGGTCGCGCGAGCGCATGCGCCGCAGCAGCACGCTGGCGGCGGCGTCGCCGGGCACGACGATGCGGGCGTCCGGCTGCGCATCGGGCTGGTAGCGGCTCGGCACATCGACCATCGAGTGCAGCACCTGGGCGGCACTCGCGTGCGGGTCGGCGACGCGCTGCTGCAGCGTCAGGCCGAGCGGTACGCGGCCGGGGCCGGCGTGGTGGCAATGCGCGCAGTTGCCGTGCAGCGTGCCGAGCGCGGCGCGCTCGATGGCGGAGGCCGCGGCGATGCGCGGCGGCGTCGTCAGCAGTTCGTGCGGCAGCCCGCGCAGCCAGCCGCGCGCGACCAGCGCGCGCAGTTCGGGAGCCAGCTGCAGCGCGCCGAAGCCGAGCACCGGCGAGGGCGCACCGCCGTGGCAGGCGAGGCAGTCGCCGCGCCCGGGCACGACGTAGCGGCCGCCCGGCGCCGCCGGCACGGCGAGCACGCCGCCGCGCGGCGGCGCGAGTTCGGCATTGCGACCCTCGGCGTCCCAGACGTAGGCGGCGAACTGCCAGGCGCCGTCGGCTTGGCGCTCGATGAAGCGCGTCTCGACCGGGCGGTTGCCATGCGTGAAGGTCTTCCACAGCCGCGTGCCGCGGGGGAAGTCCCATGCATCGGGTTCCGACGCGTCGATCGCGGTGCCCGGCGGCAGTGCGATGAGGCGCTGCTTGTCGGCACCGTCGGACCACAGCGGGTACTGGGGCGAGAACGGCAGCTTGTGGCTCGAGGCGTCGAAGAAGCCGGTCTCACGCAGCGTGCGCGGCGGCTCGCCTGCACGTGCCTGATCCGCGAAGACCAGGAGCGCACAGGCGAACGCGAGCAGGCCGCGCCAGGACTTCATCAGGGCCTCACGAGCTCGCGCGTCGCGGTCCAGCGGTCGAGGGTCTTGCGCGCGCCGTTCAGGCGCGGGTCCATCGCCTCGTCGTGGCCGGCGCGCTTGGCGCACAGCTCGACCACGTAGCCGTTGGGGTCGCGGAAGTAGACCGAGTCGATGAAGCCGTGGTCCGACGGGCCGCGCACCTCGATACCCTCGGCGCGGCCGCGCAAGAGCATCGTGCGCAGCGTCTCGCCGTCGACTTCGAGCGCCAGGTGCAGGTCGAAGTCGTGCTGGCGCCTGAACTCGAAGGGCAGGTCCGGGGCCTCGAAGAAGGCGATGAACGAGCCGTCGCCCAGGCGGTAGAAGGTGTGCAGGGTGTCGGTCGGGCGCCCGGTCTGGGTTTGACGGATCTGCAGCGCGCCGGCCAGCGGCAGGCCGAGGAAGTCCTCGTAGAACCGGCGCGTGGCTTCGGAGTCGCGGCAGCGGAAGGCGCCGTGGTGCAGCTTGCGGATCATGATCAAGCTCGCAGCGCCGCTCAGCGCTCGGTCAGGCCGGGAGCGATCGGCACGTTCAGCGCGCGCGCCAACTTGCCCCAGGCCCTGTCGTCGAGGTGCGCGCGCGCGATCTCGAGCACGCCGCGCATCGCCTCGGGCGGCATCTGGCGCTGCATCTCGCCCAGCATCCCCGCGCGCTCGGCGGGGCTGATCGCCGGCACCATCCAGCGCAGCACCAGGCCCATCTCGGCCGGGTCGACGGCGGCCAGGATGCGCTGGTGGATCTCGAGCAGCTCGGCGTCGTCGTAGAGCGCCCACAGCGCGGCGTTGTGCGTGGTCTCCTCGACATGCATGTGCTCGAAGTTCTCGCCGACGAAGCGGGCGAGGTGGCGGTACAGGCGTTGCGCGGCCGGCTCGCGCGGCAGCGCGGCCAGCGCGGCGACCTCCGCTTCGAGGCCGGCGATGGCATCGAGGTGCTCCACATGTTCGGCGGCGATGCGCTGGCTGGCGCCGGGGCGGCGGGCCTCGATCGCGGCGTGCACGAACTCGTTTTCGTGCGCGACGTGCGAGCGGCACAGCTCGAGCAGCGCGCGCAACTGGGCCAGCGTCGCGGCCAGCTCGTCGGCGTCGGCGCTGTCGAGCCGGCCCACGCGCGTCAGCGTGTCGGTCATGAACAGGCGCAGCGCCTTGTGGATGGTGCCGTACAGGTCGACGCGCGGCGCGGTCGGGGTGGTCTTGGCGGGGGCGGTGGACGAATCGGCGAAAGGCATGGCGCGGGCTCCTGGATCGGGCCCGGGGCACCTTGCTCCGGGCAGGGCGCCAGTGTTCCGGTTCAGGGGTCGCCGCACATCGCCTTGAAGGGCCATTCGGGGCCAGGCGAGGCCCTGATCCCGATGGCCCGAACGGGCCACTGCCGGGCTCGGCTCAGGCGTGGTGCTCGTGGAACCAGGCCGAGGCCTGGCCGCGCGAACGCAGGTCCAGCTTGTCGAGGATGTTCGCGACGTGGCGCTTGACGGTGTGCGGCGACAGGTCGAAGGCGCGCGCGATCAGCTTGTTGCTGTCGCCGGCGGCGATGCGCGCCAGGACCTCGAGTTCGCGTTCGGACAGGTCGGTGTCGCGCGCCGGCTCGGCTGCAGCCGGCGTGGCGGCAGGCAGGGTTGCCGGCCGCGGCGCCGTGCTGCGCAGCGCTGCGGCACCGTCGGCCCAGCGCGCCAGGGTGGCGATCTGGGCTTCGGTGAGCGCGCCGTTCCAGCGCGTGGCGGCGAGCACCTGCAGCAGGCCTGGTCCGACCAGCCAGACGGCGGCGATGTCGGCGTCGCCGGCATGGCGCTCGAACAGCGGCTCGAGCCAGCGGGCGGCCTCGCGCGGCGCGTGACCCAGCCGCAGCCGCAGCTCGGCGCCGCGCAGCCGCAGCTCGGTCCACTGGCCCTGCAGGTCGAGCTCGCGGTCGTGTGCGTCGAGCGCGGCGGCGATGCCCTGCGCTGCGTCGGCGAGCCTGCCCTCGGCCAGCGCGATGAAGGCCGGCAGCGCGGCCATCTGCGTGCGCCACAGCGGGCGCGTGCGCGGGTCGTCCCAGCCCTCGACCAGTCGCCACAGGCGCAGTGCGGACGCGGTCTGGCCGCCGGCGAAGAGCCAGCGACCGGTGAAGAAGAGCTCGCTCGCGACGCGACGCCCGATGTCGGGCAGCTCGGTCGCGCGGCGCAGGATCTGTTCGAGCACCGCGGCGTCGTCGACCAGCGCGGCCGTGTCGCCGAGCAGCACGTCGGCGATGCACAGGAACGGGTACACGTGGTCGGTGACGCGCAGCGGGAAGTCGTGCCAGCGCACCTCGGCCGCGGCCTCGCGCAGCAGCAGGCGTCCGCCGGCCGCGTCGCCGGCCCACAGGCGCAGGCTGCCGTCGAGCGCCTGCACCAGCGTGCCCAGGTGCGTGTCGTCGCGCGTCAGGCGTTCGCGTGCCTTGCTCACGTAGCGTTGCAGCACTGGCTGCATGCCGCGCAGGCCGACATAGGCGGGCAGCGGCAGCATCTGGAAGAAGGGTGTCAGGCCCTCGGCATGGTCGAGTAGCTCGATCGAGCGCGCGGTGGGCGCGGCCAGGTCGTCCAGGCGCGCGTCGTCGAAGGCGGCCCAGACGACCGACTCGCAGCCCAGCATGGCGGCGAGCAGGCCGGGCTCGTGTTCCTCCCAGCGTCGGCCGGCGCGCATGTCGGGCGCGCGTTCGGCCAGCAGCGCTTCGAGCTCCCGGTTCAGGCGCTGCGCGAGGGCGTCGCTGTCCGCGCGCTGGCCGCCACCGCGCAGGGCGAGCACGCCGTAGGCGCGGGCCGCCATCGCGTCGAGCGGGCGCCCCGCCTGCTCGAAGCGCTCGGCCGCGGCCTGCGCGGCGGCGATCATGTCGCGCCAGCGCCAGTGCATCCAGCTGACCAGCGTGCGCACGATCAGCAGGTCCGGCTGTTCGTGATGCAGCCGGGTGGGGAAGCGCTGCAGCCAGCGCTCGACGGTCGCGGTCTGGCTGGCCGTGAGCAGCGAGTAGGTCTGCAGGTGCAGCTCGCGCGCGGCCTCGTCCCAGGCCTCGGCGCGCAGCCAGTAGCCCAGTCGCCGCACGCCGTCCGGCTCGGTGCGCGCGGCACGCTCGAGCAGGCGCGGCAGTTCCGCCGGGCGCTCGAGCTGCAGCCGGTGCTCAAGCGCGTCGCGGAACAGGTCGTGCAGGCGCAGCGTGGGGTCGCCGTCGGACAGCACGCTGGAGGCGAAGAGGCCGGCACGCTCGATCGCCTCCAGGCGCTCGCCGGCGCGCGCATCGCCGCTGAGCGCGGCGCAGCGCGCGGCGCTGAGCTCGGGCAGCACCGAGGTGCGCAGCAGGAAGTCGCGCAGTTCGGGGGCGAGGCGGCCCAGCACCTCGGTGGCCAGGAACTCGAACACATGGCGGTCGATCAGCGGCGCCGAGCCCTCCAGGCTGGCGCCGGGCATCGAGCGCATCACGTTCAGCGCCAGGCGCAAGCCGGCCGGCCAGCCGGCGGTGCGCTGGTGCAGGGCCTGGGCCGCATCGGCGTCCAGGCCCACGCTGGCGGCCAGCGCGCGCGTCTCGTCGGCGCCGAAGCGCAGGGCGTCGAGCGTGAACTCGGCCACCTCGCCGGCCGCGCGCAGGCGCGCCAGCGCGATCGGCGGTACCTCGCGGCTCGCGATCGCGAGCGTCCAGCGCGGCGTCATGCGTTCGAGCAGGCGGTCGATGAATTCGTAGACACCGCGATGCTCGATACGGTGCAGGTCATCGACCATGATCACGCCGTGCGACACCTCGCAGGCGTCGAGCGCGTTGATCAGCTCGGACACCATGGCCCGCTGCGACGCGGCGCGGCCCGCGGGCGTGTCCTCGGCGGCCGCGGCGGCGGCGATCAGTGCCTCGGGCGAGGTGCGCCAGGGCGGGTCGCAGGGTTCGAGGGCGGCCACCAGGCAGCTGAAGAGCTGCAGCGGTGAATCGCCATGGTCGCAGGAGACCCAGGCCACGGCGGTGCCGGGGGGCAGCAGTTCGATCGACTGCGCCAGCGCCGAGGTCTTGCCGAAGCCGGCGGCGGCGCTGACCAGCACCAGTGGCAGCGTATTCAGGGCGCCGACCAGTTGCCGCTGCAGCACCGGGCGCAGCACGAGGGCGCCCTGGCGAGGGCGCGGCGGCTGGATCTTGGTGCGGGCGAAGGTGAGCACGGCTCGCGGGCGCGGCGATTCGGGCTCGCGATTGTGCCGTGCAGGTTCGGGCCGCCAGGGTGCAGCCGCAGCGCTCCGCGGCGCGAGCGTGGCGCGCGCTGGACGGGCTTCGGCGAAGGCGGCGGCGGGCATGGGCGCGCATTGTGCGAAGCGCCGTCGTGGTCGGCGACCGGCTTGCGACGAAACGCACGCGGCGGCGACCGGGCGGGGCCCCGGCCCGCTGAAACGGGGCCTCAGGCGCAGCTCAGCAGCGTCTGGACGGGCAGCGGGCCGAGGGCCACGACGAGGCCGGCCGCGCCCAGCGCGGCGACCAGCACGGCGCAAAGCGCAGCGTCGCTGCGCAGCGCGGCGGCGTGCCGCAGCCAGGTCTGGACGAAGGGCAGGCGGGTGGGGGTGACGACTGGCATGGCGGCTCCGGCAGCGTGGGGTGAACAACGTGCCGCCAGTGTTGCGGGCGCGGGTGCGCCGCGCATCGCCACGATGGGCCATCGGCCGCGCCCCGCGGGCGCCGGCCGATGGCTCCTATGGCCCAGCCCGTGTCAGTCGACGAGCCGGATCTCGACGCGCCGCGCTTCCTGGCGGCTGCCGTCGCCGAGTGTCGATTCGGGCTTGCGCAGCGCGATGCGCGCGGCGTCCACACCAGCGGTGCGCAGCGCGTCGCGCACCGCCTTGGCGCGGTTCTTGGCCAGCTCGGCGTTCGTGGCGGCGTCGCCGCTGGCGTCGTGGAAGCCCGAGAGCACGGCCTTGCGGGCCGGCGCGGCGGCCAGCGCCTGCTTGACCTTGTCCACCACGGCCGGCGTGTCGGCCGGCAGTTCGGCCAGGCCGACCGCGAAGAAGAGGGTACCGGCGAGTTCGCCGGCCAGCGGCACGTCGAGGTAGCTCTCGGCCGCAGCGGCGGCGGCTGCCGGCACCGGTGCCCTGGCGGCGCCGCGCATCGTCAGCCAGCCCAGAAGGCCGACGACGAGCAGCAGCACGACCCCGAGCGCAACGCCGACCCCGATGCGGGTGCCCTGGTCCTGTTCGTCGAGCATGGGTCAGTCCTTCGAGAGCAGAGGGATGTCGTTGCCGCTGTCCTGTCCGAGGAGACCGGCGCGGCTGTAGACGCCGAGCTTGTCGCGCGTGTCGTCGATGTCGAGGTTGCGCATCGAGAGCTGGCCGATGCGGTCGGCGGCGCTGAAGGCACCTTCGCCGCGTTCCATCGTCAACCGTTCGGGGTGGTAGGTGAGGTTGGGGCTTTCGGTGTTGAGCAACGAGTAGTCGTGGCCGCGCCGCAGCTCCAGAGCCACCTCGCCGGTGACCGCGCGTGCCACCCAGCGCTGCGCGGTCTCGCGCAGCATCAGCGCCTGCGGGTCGAACCAGCGGCCGTGGTAGAGCAGTTTGCCCAGGCGCCGGCCATTGGCGCGGTACTGCTCGATCGTGTCCTCGTTGTGGATGCCGGTCACCAGGCGCTCGTAGGCGATGTGCAGCAGCGCCATGCCCGGGGCTTCGTAGATGCCACGGCTCTTGGCCTCGATGATGCGGTTCTCGATCTGGTCGCACATGCCCAGGCCATGGCGGCCGCCGATGCGGTTGGCTTCCTCGAAGAGGGCGACCGCGCTCGCGAAGGTCTGGCCGTTCAACGCCACCGGCACGCCTTCCTCGAAGCGCACCGACACCTCCTCGGCCTTCACCTCGACCTCGGGCTTCCAGAAGGCCACGCCCATGATCGGGTTGACGATGCGGATGCCCGAGTTCAGGAACTCCAGGTCCTTCGCCTCGTGTGTCGCGCCTAGCATGTTCGAGTCGGTCGAGTACGCCTTCTCGACGCTCATCTTGTAGTCGAAGCCGTTGGCGATCAGGAACTCGCTCATCTCCTTGCGCCCGCCGAGCTCGTCGATGAAGGTCTGGTCGAGCCAGGGCTTGTAGATGCGCAGCTTCGGGTTGGCGAGCAGGCCGTAGCGGTAGAAGCGCTCGATGTCGTTGCCCTTGTAGGTGCTGCCGTCGCCCCAGATGTTGACGCCGTCCTCGCGCATCGCGATCACGAGGGCCGTGCCGGTGACCGCGCGGCCGAGCGGCGTGGTGTTGAAGTAGGTGGCGCCGCCGGTGCTGATGTGGAAGGCGCCGGCCTGGATTGCGGCGATGCCTTCGGCGACGAGCTGCGGGCGGCAGTCGACCAGGCGCGCGATGTCGGCGCCATAGGCCTTGGCCTTGCGCGGGATCTCGTCGTAGTCGGCTTCGTCGGGTTGGCCGAGATTCGCGGTGTAGGCGCAGGGCGTCGCGCCCTTCTTGCGCATCCAGAGCACCGCGGCGCTGGTGTCGAGGCCGCCGGAGAAGGCGCTGCCGACGCGTTCGCCGGCGGGCAGGGATTGGAGGATGTGGGCGGGCATGGGTGCTTGCAGTCGAAGGGTCAGGCCACGGCGACCGGGATCTTGCCGATCTTCGCCTGCCACTCGCGCGGACCGGTCTGGTGCACGCTGGTGCCGTCGGAACTGACGGCCACGGTGACCGGCATGTCCTTGACGTCGAACTCGTAGATCGCTTCCATGCCGAGGTCGGCGAAGCCGACGACCTTGGCGCCCTTGATCGCCTTGGACACCAGGTAGGCGGCGCCGCCCACGGCCATCAGGTAGGCACTCTTGTGCTTCCTGATCGCGTCGATGCCCGTCGGGCCACGCTCGGCCTTGCCGATCATGCCGATCAGGCCCGTCTGGCTCAGCATCATCTCGGTGAACTTGTCCATGCGCGTCGCGGTGGTCGGGCCGGCGGGGCCGACGACCTCGTCGCGCACCGGGTCGACCGGGCCGACGTAGTAGATGACGCGGTTGGTGAAGTCCACGGGCAGCTTCTCGCCCTTGTCCAGCATGTCCTGGATGCGCTTGTGAGCGGCGTCGCGGCCGGTGAGCATCTTGCCGGACAGCAGCAGCGTGTCACCCGGCTTCCACGCGGCCACCTGCTCCTTGGTCAAGGTGTTGAGGTCGACCTTCTTGCTCCTGTTGTAGTCGGGCTGCCAGTGCACGTCGGGCCACAGGTCCAGGCTCGGCGGCTCCAGGTAGGCCGGGCCCGAGCCATCCATCACCACATGCGCGTGGCGCGTCGCGGCGCAGTTGGGGATCATCGCCACCGCCTTGCCGACGGCGTGCGTCGGCCAGGTCCTGATCTTGACGTCGAGCACGGTGGTCAGGCCGCCCAGGCCCTGCGCGCCGATGCCCAGCGCGTTGACCTTGTCGCACAGCTCGATGCGCAGCTTCTCTTCATCGGTCTTCGGGCCGCGCTGCTTCAGCTCGAACATGTCGATGTCGTCCATCAGCGCTTCCTTCGCCATCGCCATCGCCTTCTCGGCGGTGCCGCCGACGCCGATGCCCAGCATGCCCGGTGGGCACCAGCCGGCGCCCATCTTGGGAACGGTCTTGAGCACCCAGTCGACCAGCGAGTCGCTGGCCTTGAGCATCTCGAAGTTGCTCTTCATCTCCGAGCCGCCGCCCTTGGCCGCGACGCCGACGCCGAGCTTGTCGCCGGGAACGATGGTGGTGGCCAGCACCGCCGGCGTGTTGTCCTTCGTGTTCTTGCGCGAAAACAGCGGATCGCCGACGACCGAGGCGCGCAGCTTGTTGTCGGGGTCGAGGTAGGCGCGGCGCACGCCTTCGTCCACCGCTTCCTGCAGGCTGCCGGGGCCGAAACCCTCCCAGCGCACGTCCATGCCGACCTCGAGGAACACGTTGACGATGCCGGTGTCCTGGCAGATCGGGCGCTTGCCCTCCGCGCACATCTTCGAGTTGGTGAGGATCTGCGCGATCGCGTCCTTGGCCGCGGCGCTCTGCTCGTGCTCGTAGGCGCGGGCCAGGTGGGCGATGTAGTCGGCGGGGTGGTAGTAGCTGATGTATTGCAGCGCGGCGCGGACGGTCTCGATCAGGTCGTCGCGGCGGATCGTGGTGGTCATGGCGGGCTCTCGGGGCGGGCGAAAGAACGGGAAGTGCGAATTGTCCTGCATCCGGTTGGGCGAGCGCCGCGTAAGGCAGTGCACCCGTCAACCACCTCCGGAAGGACCGAGATGATGAAGCCCCGTTCCCTCACGCCCCTGGCGCTCGCCGCGGCGGCGGCCCTGGCCAGCCTCGGGCTGCCCAGTTCCCATGCATCCAGTCACCGCGAGGCACCGTACATCACGACGCAGCCCAAGGTCGATGGCACCGACTTCTACATGTTCAAGAGCTACGAGGCCGGCCGGGGCGACTACGTCACGCTGATCGCCAACTACCAGCCGCTGCAGGCCCCGTACGGCGGGCCGAACTACTTCTCGATGGATCCGAATGCGCTCTACGAGATCCACGTCGACAACGACGGTGACGCGCGCGAGGACCTGACGTTCCAGTTCCGCTTCCGCAACAACCTGAAGGGCATCACGCTGCCGATCGGCGACAAGAACGTCGCGATCCCGCTGATCCAGGCCGGCCAGGTGACGGCGCCGAACGCCGCGACGCTGAACCTCAACGAAAGCTTCACGGTCGACGTGATGCGCGGCGATCGTCGCGCCGGGCAGCGCGCAGCCGTCACCAACGCCGCCGGCGGCGGCGCGAGCTTCAACAAGCCGGTCGACAACATCGGCACCAAGACGATTCCCGACTACGCGGCCTACGCGGCGCAGCATGTCTACAACGTCAACATTCCCGGCTGTGCGATGCCGGGCAGGCTGTTCGTCGGTCAGCGCAAGGAGGCGTTCGCGGTGAACCTGGGCACGATCTTCGACCTGGTCAACGCACCGGTGGGCGTGATCACCGACCCGGCGCTGATCAACGCGGCGCCGAACACCATCGACGACGCCAACGTCACGACGCTGGCGATGGAGGTGCACAAGAGCTGCCTCGTGCGCAACAACGAGCCGGTGATCGGCGCCTGGACCTCGGCCAGCCTGCGCCAGGGCACGCTGCTCGACCCGACGCCGCGCCGCAGCCACCAGACCACCGCGGTGGCCGGTGGCGCCTGGACCCAGGTGTCGCGCCTGGGCATGCCGCTGGTCAACGAGGTGGTGATCGGGCTGCCCGACAAGGACCGCTTCAACTCGAGCAAGCCGCGCGACGACGCCCAGTTTGCCGACTACGTGACTCACCCGACGTTGCCGGCGCTGATCGAGATCGCGCTGAACCTGCCGAACACCGCGCCGCGCAACCTGCCGCGCACCGACCTCGTGACGACCTTCCTGACCGGGATCCCCGGCGTGAACCAGCCGCGCAACGCGGTGGCGTCCGAGATGCTGCGCATGAACACCGACACGCTGCCCACACCGGAAGCCCAGCAGCACCGCCTCGGTCTGGCCGGAGGCGATGCGGCGGGCTTCCCGAACGGACGCCGGCCGAAGGACGACGTGGTCGACATCTCGCTGGTCGCGGTGATGGGGGGCCTGTGCATGCTCAACGGTGACGGCAACGCCCTGGGCCTCGGCGCGACTTGCCGGCCGTCGAACGTGCCGCTGGGCGCCACCTCGCTGCGCCTGCACGACGCGGTCGACCAGGCCGTGGTGCCGCTGCTGCCGCGCTTCCCGTACCTGAGCACGCCCACCCCGGGCGCCCAGTGAGGAGAGCCGCCATGAGGACCCAGTTCTTCGCGACGTCGGCGTTCGCCCTGCTGTGCTCGGCCTGCGGTGGTGGCGGGTCGGGCGACCTGGCCGGCGACCCCCTGACGGCCGTGCCGCCCAGCGCGAGTCAATCGACGCAAGGGATGATGAGTTACCTCGGTGCCCTGCGTCCGCTCGACGCGGAGGCGCGTGAGCCGGTGCCGCTGAACGGCTTCGAGCCCCCGACGTCGGAGACCGATGAACCCCAGGACGTCGGCGACTGAGGCCGGGGCGCTCGCTTTACGTTCCAGCAATCAACCGGGCAATGCCATGGGGCGTTGCCCGGTGGTCGCGGCCTTTGCCCGCAAGCGCTGGAGTGCCCCATGCTAAGAACCGTCCGTGTCCTGATTCCCGCCGTCTGCCTGGCCTTGCTGGGTGCCTGTGCCAGCCCTGCGCCGCGCAGCGCGCCGGTGTACGGCGGCAGCCATTCGGGCGTGGCCTACGGCCAGGTGCGCAGCATCGATCCGATCGGCATCCCCGCCGAGCAGCCGCAAGGCGCGGGCGCGGTGGCCGGCGGCATCATCGGTGCCGTGATCGGGCGGCAGTTCGGCAACAGCAATTCGGGCAAGAACGTCGGCACGGTTGCCGGTGCCGTCGGCGGCGCACTGATCGGCAACGAGGTGGAGAAGAACGCGCGTCGCGACCACGGTGGCGTGCGCGTCACGGTGCAGCTGGAGCGCGGCGGCCTGCGCAGCTTCGACTTCCGTGACACCGTCGATCTGCGGGTGGGCGACCGCGTGCGCATCGACGGCGGGCAGCTGTACCGCCTGTGAACTAGAATCGCGGCAACTTGGATCACAAGGGCGAGAAAGGCATGTCGGTTATGACACCGCGAACTTTTGGCACCGCTGTTGCGGTGTAGTCGTTCGCGCACGTCCACCGTTTCCTTCTCGTTCCCTCACGAAAGCGCGGCTCGGTCCGCGCTTTTTTCTTTTCCGGAGTTGCCAGAATGATCTCGATTCAATTGCCCGACGTTTCGAAGCGCGAGTTCGCCGCGCCGGTCACGGTGGGCGAGTTGGCCGCGTCGATCGGCGCCGGGCTGGCCAAGGCCGCCCTCGGCGGCCGCGTGGACGGCAAGCTGGTCGACCTGTCGTACCGCATCGAGCGCGACGCCCAGGTGGCCATCGTCACGGACAAAGGCGCCGACGGGCTGGAATTGATCCGGCACTCGACGGCACACCTGCTCGCCTATGCGGTCAAGGAGCTGTTCCCCGAGGCCCAGGTGACGATCGGCCCGGTGATCGAGAACGGCTTCTATTACGACTTCTCGTACAAGCGCCCGTTCACGCTTGAGGATCTGGCCGTGATCGAGAAGCGCATGGGCGAGCTGGCCGCGAAGAACGAGCCGGTCGAGCGTCGTGTGCTGCCGCGCGACGAGGCGGTGGCCTACTTCAAGTCGCTCGGAGAGCACTACAAGGCCGAGATCATCGCCAGCATCCCGGCGGGCGAGGACGTGAGCCTGTACCGCGAAGGCGGCTTCGAGGACCTGTGCCGCGGCCCGCACGTGCCGAGCACGGGCAAGCTGAAGCACTTCAAGCTCATGAAAGTCGCTGGTGCCTACTGGCGCGGCGACCACCGCAACGAAATGCTGCAGCGCGTCTACGGGACGGCCTGGGCGACCAAGGAAGAACTGCAGCAGTACCTGACGATGCTGGAGGAAGCCGAGAAGCGCGACCACCGCAAGCTGGGCCGCGAGCTGGACCTGTTCCACATCGACGAGCACTCGCCGGGCACGGTGTTCTGGCACCCCAAGGGCTGGACGGTGTGGCAGGAGGTGGAGCAGTACATGCGCCGCGTGTACCGCGACAACGGTTACCAGGAGGTGAAGGGCCCGCAGATCCTGGACCAGGGCCTGTGGGAGAAGACCGGCCACTGGGACAAGTACCGCGAGAACATGTTCGTGACGGAGTCGGAAAAGCGCGACTACGCGCTCAAGCCGATGAACTGCCCGGGCCACATCCTGATCTTCAAGCAGGGCATCAAGAGCTACCGCGACCTGCCGTTGCGCTTCGGCGAGTTCGGCCAGTGCCACCGCAACGAGCCTTCGGGCGGCCTGCACGGCATCATGCGCGTGCGCGCCTTCACCCAGGACGACGGCCACATCTTCTGCACGGAAGACCAGATCCAGGCGGAGGTGGTGGCTTTCACCACGCTGCTGCAGAAGGTCTACAAGGACTTCGGCTTCGAGAACATCATCTACAAGCTCTCCACCCGCCCGGAAAAGCGCATCGGCACGGAAGAGAGCTGGGACCGCGCCGAGAACGCGCTGGCCGAAGGCCTGCGGGCGTCGGGCTGCGATTTCGAATACCTGCCGGGTGAGGGCGCCTTCTACGGCCCGAAGATCGAATACACGCTGAAAGACGCGCTGGGCCGCCCCTGGCAGTGCGGGACGATCCAGGTCGACCCCAACCTGCCCGAGCGCCTGGGCGCGGAATACGTGGGGGAGGATGGCTCGCGCCACACCCCCATCGTGCTGCACCGCGCCATCGTGGGCAGCCTGGAGCGTTTCATCGGCATCCTGATCGAGCAGCACGCCGGGGCGCTGCCCACTTGGCTCTCGCCGGTGCAGGTCGCGGTGCTCAACATCACCGATTCCCAGGCCGAATACTGTCTGGAAATCGCGAAAACTCTGCAGAATCAAGGGCTTAGGGTGACGACGGACCTGCGCAACGAGAAAATTACGTATAAAATACGGGAGCACGCGTTGCAAAAG
>DATLIE010000188.1:0-2933 GCA_035539635.1 Burkholderiaceae bacterium | reverse complement strand
ATGGGCGCGCGGGCCGAGCACGCGGCGCGCGGCCTCCAGGTTCTGCGGGTTGCGGCCGGTCACGAGCACGTCGGCGCCGCCGTCGAGCAGCGCCTGCGCGGTGGCCAGGCCCATGCCGAGGGTGCCGCCGGTGATGACGGCCTTCTTGCCTGCGTAGGGGGTGTGGGGTGTGGTGTTCATGGCCGTCGATGATCCGGATCGCGCGGCTTTCGGTCGCGCACGTTCGGCCATGGGGGAGCACAAACGGCCGACGGCATGCACGCCGCGCGCGGCCCATAATGTTTCGATGAGCGATACCGATCTGGACACCGATCTGCGCGGGCACGGTGGTGCGGCGTCCGAGGTGGCGCTGTCGGCCGACAGCTTCGTCGCGCCGCCCGCCACCGACAGCCTGCGCGTCGACGTGCGCCAGACCCCCGGCGGCGTGGTCGGCTACGAGGCGCTGCCCGACCACCGTCTCAAGCTGCACGCGGGCGCGCCGGTGGCGGGCGCCTGCCAGTTCCACCGCTTTCTCTACACGCGCGGCGACCTCGACATCCTGCCGGCCGGCAGCACCGACATCTGGCATGAAGAGTCGCCGAGCACTTCGGTCGTGGTGCGCATGGCGCCCGCGCTGCTGGTGCGCACGGCCGACGAGATGGGCCTGCCGGCCGAGCGTGCGGTGCTCGGCGAACGCCACCAGTTCCGCGACCCGCAGATCGAGCACATCGCCTGGGCGCTCGACGCCGAGCGGCGCGCGGGCTTTCCCAACGGCCGGCTCTACACCGACAGCCTGGGCACCGCGCTCGCGGTGCAGTTGATCGCGGCCGGCCCGCAGGTGGCGCCGTCACCCGCGCAGGGGCTGACGCGGCTGCAGCTGAAGCGTGTCACGGAGTTCATCGAGGCGCACCTGGACGGCGACCTGTCGCTGGCCGCGCTGGCCGAGGTCGCGGGCCTGAGTGCCTCGCACCTGAAGACGCAGTTCAAGCGCTCCACCGGCCAGGCGGTGCATGCCTACGTGGTGCACCGCCGCGTCGACCGCGCGCGCAGCCTGCTGCTGAACAGCGAGATGCCCGCGAGCCTCGTCGCGCTCGAGAGCGGCTTCTCGCACCAGAGCCACATGGCGCGCTGCATGCGCCGTGTGCTGGGCCTCACGCCCGGCGAGGTGCGGCGCGCGGCCTGAGCTCAGCGCGCTTCGTCTTCGAAGCCGCCGAATGCGATGTCGGGCGCGCTCGTGTTGTGCTTGGAGGGCAGGCTGCGGCCGAAGCGCACCTGCGTGGCGTTCAGCGTCTTCACCTCGGGCAGCGGCAACGCCTGCTCGGCCGCCTTCGGCGAAGCCTGCCAGCGCACCTCGCTCATGTCGGCGTTGTCGGGCGCCACGTACATCGAGCGCAGCACCGCGAAGGGCTGCTTCGCACTTGCCGTGGGTTGGGAGAGCGTCACGTCGAGTGCGGTGCGGGTGCGGCTGATCTCGGTCACGCGCGCCACGGCGCTGCCGCCGTCGGCGAAGCGCAGGTGGATGGCCAGCGGTTTCGGTACGACGCGGATCGACGCGATGTCCACCACCGGTCGCCCGGCCTGCACGACCGGGCCGAGCAGGAACGACGAGCCGTACACGCCGTCGCCGAAGCGCGCCTCAGGCAGCGGCTTGAGGCGCCAGTAGCCGTCGGACGGGTAGAGCACGATGGCCTCGAGCGCCTTGCCGTTCTCCTTCTTGAACACCTGCAGCAGGTGAAAGCCGCGGTCGTGGCGCGCGCCGACCTGCACCGGCACGCGCGCCGGCCGCCAGAAGGTCGGCAGCGTCATGCCGACGATGCGCCACTGCGCGTTGTCGAGCAGCACGACGGTGCGTTGCTTGAAGCGGTGCGCCGGGTCGGTGGGGTGCGCGCCGCCGTCGAAATTGCAGCCCGAAAAATCGGGCGCGGTGACGTCGTTGCCGATGCTGCCCAGGTAGCTGGGTTGCAGCGCTTCGATGCGCAGGCGGCGGATGCCGTCGCCGCGCAGCACCATCGACACGTTGTCTTCCTCGGCGCAGGCCGTGGGGGTGGTGGCGTTCTCGACGGTGGCGGCAACGGGGGCCGCAGAAGCGGCGCCGGCGGTCAGCAGCAGGGCGAGGAAAGTGGCGGCGGGAGCGCGCGAGGCAAGGCGCGCAGCAATCGAAACGGGCATCGGGTCTCCGTTAAAGGGGAGAGGGCGCGCGAACGCGCAGGAGCCGAAAGGCTCAGGTGGGGTCGCGGCGCGCCATCAGGTCGCTGAAGAGCTTATGTTCGCATTCCGGGTCGGAACACTTCTCGCAAGGCCATGTCCACGAGGCGGGCTTGGCATCGCGGCGGGTGCGCGTGCGGGCACGGCCTTCGTTGCCGGCGATGGTGTTGATCGCATTCCAGGCGTTCGCCAGCCGTTCGCCGCCGCTGCCGTGCACCACCGCATACGAGAGCCCCGCGCGCGAGAGGGCGGCACGCACCAGCGTGTCGGTCGGCTGGCGCGCATGCGGGCCGTCGCGCATGTCGTCGGCCACCCAGGGCAGGTCGAGCGCGGTGAGCAGCGTGATGGCGTAGCGCCGCTGCGCGGCGAGGGCGCTGTCGTACAGCGAGGTGTCGGTGAACAGCTGCTCGCTGTAGACCGCTGTCATGAGTGCCGTGGTGTCGGCCACCACCACGCCCGTGGCCGCAGCGGCGTCGATGCGGCGCATCTGTTCGTCAGCGATGGCCTGCTGCTCGTCGGGGCGGGGCGTGCGGCCCTCGCGCTCGCACCATTCGCGCAGGTACTCGCCCACCAGCGTGACGGGCGTGCCGCGGTCCTGCAGGCGCTGTGCGATGGCGCGCGAGAGCTCGGTCTTGCCCGTGCTCTCGGCGCCCACGAGCGCGATGACGCAGCCGGTCGGCAGGTTCGGCGTCATGCCGGCACCGCCTTCGTCGTGGCCTTCGGCAGGCGTCGCTGCCATGCCAGGAAGC
>DATLIE010000187.1:0-7833 GCA_035539635.1 Burkholderiaceae bacterium | reverse complement strand
GCCCCCGCCCGCTCCCGGCTTTGCGCCGCGCTTCTTGCCACCGCCGCCGCCACCGCTGCCGCCGCGTCCGCGCCCCGCCGTGCCGGCAGGGCCGTGGCCAGCACCCTTGTTGAACCGCTTGTCGTACGTCTGCTGCAGCGGGTTCGGGATCGGACCGTCGTCCTCCACCTCGCGCTGCGGCGCACGCGCAGCCTTGAGCGCCCGCTGGTCGTAGGTCTGCTGCAGCGGGTTCGGGATCGGCGCGTTGTCGTCGTCGATGTCGCGCTGCGGGCGCTGCGCCTCGCGCATTGCACGCCGATCGAAGGTCTGCTGCAGCGGGTTCGGGATGTTGGTGAAGTCCGCGCCCTCGCCCTGCAACGGCACATCGTCGTGCTCGGCGAACTCATGCTCGCGCGCGCGCAGCGCGGCGTCGCCGAAACCTTCGTGCAGCGAATGCTTGCCGCCGCCGCGGCGCTTCTTGACGTCCTGCCGCGCGCGCGGTGGCGCCAGTGGCGACGGCTGCTCCCGACGCGGCTTGGGTGCCGCAGGCTCGTCGCGTCGGCCGCCGCCCTGCGCCTTCTTGGGCGGATGGCCCTCGCCCCGCACACCCAGGCCGGTCATGCGGCGCAGCAGCTTCACATCGTCCTCGGCCAGGTCGACGAAGCGGCCGCGCTTCAAGCCGCGCGGCAGCACGATCGCGCCGTAGCGGATGCGGATCAGCCGGCTCACCGCGAGTCCCACGGTCTCGAACAGGCGACGCACTTCGCGGTTGCGGCCCTCGGCGATGACGACGCGGTACCAGTGGTTGGCCCCTTCGCCGCCGCCGTCCTCGATGCGCAGGAAGGCCGCAACCTGACCTTCGATCGGCACTCCGGCCAGCAGGCGGGCGCGGTTCTCGTCGCTGAGCTGTCCGAGCACGCGCACCGCGTACTCGCGCTCGACGCCGAAGCGCGGGTGCATCAGGCGGTTGGCGAGTTCGCCCGAGGTCGTGAACAGCAGCAGGCCTTCGGTGTTGATGTCCAGTCGGCCGACCGACTGCCACTTGCCATGCAAGAGGCGCGGCAGGCTCCGGAACACGGTGGGTCGGCCCTCGGGGTCGTCGAGCGTGACGACCTCACCCACCGGCTTGTGATACGCCAGCACGCGCGTGGGCAGCGGTGCGATGCGCACCTTGACCGGCTTGCCGTCGATCGCCACGCGGTCGCCCCAGGACACGCGCTGCCCCACGTGAGCCTTCTCGTCGTTCACCGTCACACGGCCATCGACGATCATCTGCTCGAGGTCGCGCCTCGACCCGAGGCCGGACTGCGCAAGCACCTTCTGCAGCTTCGGCGCGTCCGCATCCGGCGCCAGGATGCGCCGCTCCGGTGCGCCGATGGCGTCGGCCTCCGCCGTCGCGGCGCCCTCGAGCGCGGCGGCAGGCTCGGCGGCGTCGACCGACTCGGCTTCCGCCTCGGCATCGAAGCTGCCGGCCGTGACGGTGGCAAAAAGTTCGCCAGTGTCGGGCATCGGCGGCGCCTCCACCGCCGGCCGCGCCGGTGCCGCGCTCTGCTCGGCACCCTCAGCGCCCTCGCGCGGACCGCGCCCCTTGCGACCGCGGCGGCGCTTGCGGCGCGGACGGTCTGCGCCCGGTCCGTCGTCGGCCGGCGCGCCGGCCCCGACCTGCGCCGGGGCCCCTTCGGCGCCGCCTGTCGCGGGGCTCGCCGTCGAGTCGACCGGAGCCTCGGCGCCGGCCGCACCCTCGGCTGGCGCCGCACGCGGTGCGCGGCGGCGACGCGGTCGCTCGGCGGCCTCGTCCTGGCTCGGGGGCGTTTCGGGCGCGCCGTCGCCGGCGTCGGGCAAATCGTTCATGGTGAAGGGGCGAGTGAATCGCCTATGGGTTCGGTGTCGGGCGGGTCGAGCGCCAGCGAGGCCTGGCCATCGGCGGCGACCTCGCCGTCGATGAGGCCGGGTTGGTCGGCGAGGGCCCGGACGAGCCGGCCCTCACCTTCGCCGGCCCCGTCGAGCGCCGGCAGCTGATCCAGACTCGCCAGGCCCAGATCGTCGAGAAACTGACGCGTCGTCGCGTACAGGGCCGGGCGCCCGGGCGCCTCGCGGTGCCCGATGGCCTCGATCCAGCCGCGGTCCTCGAGCTGCTTGACGATCGGGCTGCCGACCGCGACGCCGCGGATGTCCTCGATGTCCCCGCGCGTCACGGGCTGGCGGTACGCGACGATGGCCAGCGTTTCGAGCACGGCGCGCGAGTACTTGGGCGGCTTCTCGGGATGCAGGCGGTCGAGGTACTCGCGCATCTCGGGCCGGCTCTGGAAGCGCCAGCCGGTGGCCAGCGGCACCAGTTCGACGCCGCGGCCCTCCCAGTCGCGAACCAGTTCGTCGAGCAAGGACTTGAGGGTGTCGCTGCCGACCTGGTCGTCGAACAGGGTGCGCAGCGCTGCCAGAGGCAAGGGTTGCTGGGCACAGATGAGCGCGGTTTCGAGGACGCGCTTGGCCTCCGAAGTGTTCATGGGGGCGGCGTGCGTGGGCACCGTTGCGTCGGCGCCGTCATGGGGTTTCACGTCAGGCCCGCGGGACAAGCGGCGCGTCGCTCACGACGGCAAAGCGCTGGCGGGCTGGCCCCGGCGACATCCATCGACCCGGGGCGATTCAGGCCATTGTAGCGGCAGGCCCGCGCCAGGACCTACCCGGGAACGACCTGTTGCCAGGCCGAGGCCAAGTCCACCGGCAGCGGCGCATCGAAGAGCATCGCTTCGCCCGTTGCCGGATGGTCGAAGCCCAGGCGCGCCGCATGCAGGGCCTGGCGCGACAGGCCGAGCGCCGGCGCGCCCCCGTACAAGGCGTCTGCGATCAGCGGATGGCCGCGCCAAGCCAGATGCACGCGGATCTGGTGCGTCCGGCCGGTGCGCAGGCGACAGCGCGCGGCGCTGGCCTGCCCGTCGAACGCGAGGCGCTGCACGTCGGTGCGCGCCGGCTTCCCCGACCCCAGCACCGCCATGCGCACGCGCACCACCGGGTCGCGACCGATCGGTGCCTCGACCGAGAACGGCTCGGCCGGCAGCTCGCCGTGCACGAGCGCGAGGTATTCGCGCCGCACCGTGCGCGCCGCGATCGCGCGCGTCAGCGCGGTCATCGCCGGCAACGTCTTGGCCACCACCATCAGCCCCGAGGTGTCCTTGTCGAGCCGGTGGACGATGCCCGCGCGGGGCAGCGCCATCGCGCCGGCATGGTGGGCCAGCAGCCCGTTGACCAGGGTGCCCTGCCAATGGCCGGGCGCGGGGTGCACCACCAGGCCGGCCGGCTTGTCGATCACCAGCAGGTGCGGGTCCTCGTGCACGATGGCCAGCGGCATCGCCTGCGGCGTGAACGCGCGGCTCTCGTCGGTGGGGAGCAGTTCGACCTCGACCTGCTGCCCGGCGCGCAACCGTTGCGACGCCGCGCGCGCGGCCACGCCGTCGAGCTTGACGAGCCCGCGCTCGACCAGCGACTGCAGATGGCTGCGCGAGAACTCGCCGGCGTGCGCGACCAGCACCTTGTCCAGGCGCTCGCCGTGACCCGCTGCGCCGACCTCGAAGCGGCGCACCTCGACGGCCGCGTCCCCCGGGTCGTCGCCAGGCCCGTCTCTATAATTGATCTCGTTTTCCTCTGAGGACATGGGGTTGTCGACCGGCCCTGTGTGCACCATCGCACCATGATCCGTCACATCTCGCTTGCCCTCTGCACGGCAACGCTCCTGGTCATTGCCGGTTGCGGCTCCACGCCCAAAGAGGACCCGAACTCGACGCAGGCCGTCGAAAAATTGTACGCAGAGGGCAAGGACGAGCTCGCGTCGGGCAACTACGAGCGCGCGATCAAGCTGTTCGAGCGCGTCGAAGGCCGCGCCGCCGGCACCCTGCTGGCCCAGCAGGCCTCGCTCGATCTTGCCTACGCCCAGTACAGGAGCAACGACCGCGCCTCGGCGCTCGTGACGCTGGACCGCTTCATCCGGCTGCAGCCGTCGAGTCCGGCGCTGGACTATGCGTACTACCTGCGCGGCATCGTCAACTTCAACGACCGCCTGGGCATCATGTCGTCGATCTCGCGCCAGGAGCTGTCCGAACGCGACCAGCAGGCCTCGCGCGAAGCGCACCAGGCCTTCCGCCAGGTGGTGGAGCAGTTCCCGCAGTCGCGCTACGCCGCCGACTCCAAGGCGCGCATGGACTACATCATCAATGCGCTGGCCGAGTACGAACTGCACGTGGCGCGCTACTACTTCCGACGCGGCGCCTTTGTCGCGGCCGCGAACCGCGCTCAGCAGGTGGTCACCGAGTTCCCGCGCACGCCGTCGAACGAAGAGGCGCTGTACGTGCTGGTGGCCAGCTACGAGCAACTCGGGCTGGACCAGCTGCGCTCAGACTCGCTGCGCGTGCTGGAGCTGAACTTCCCCAACAGCCGCTACCTGCGCGACGGCCTGCGCCAACGCGAGAAGTCGTGGTGGCAGTTCTGGTGACGGCGCGGGCGCCGGCGTCAATGCGCTGACGCCAGCTCGGCCAGCCAGGCCAGCGCACCCGCCTCGTCCTCGACGCGCTGCATCGGCGGCAGCGCTGCGATCAATCGTTTCCCGTAGGGCATGCGCGCCATGCGCGGGTCGCACACGACGAGCAGGCCGCGATCGGTCTCGCTGCGTACCAGGCGCCCCGCGCCCTGCTTGAGCGAAACGGCTGCATCGGCAACGAAGCACTCGTTGAAGGCGTTGCCGCCGGCCTCCTCCACGCGCCTGACGCGCGCCTCGACCAGCGGGTCGTTGGGCGGAGGGAACGGCAGCTTGTCGATCAGCACGCACTGCAGCGCGTCGCCCGGCACGTCGATGCCTTCCCAGAAGGTCTGCGAGCCGACGAGCACGGCCGCACGCGCCGCCAGGAAGCGCTCCAGCAACGCACGCTTGGGCCCGCTGCCCTGGACCAGCACCTCGACGTCGGGCGCGCCGGCCGCATCCAGCCCGGCACGCAGCGTTTCGGCCACCACCGGCAGCGCGCGCAGCGTCGTCGTCAGCACGAAGGTGCGCCCACCGAGGGCGGCGGCGCAGCGCGCCGCCAGCTCGGCCACCGCCACCGGATGCCCGGCCTCGTTCGGCTTCGGAAACCGCGGCGGCACGTACAGGCGCGCATGGGCGGCATAGTCGAACGGACTGCCCAGGCGCAAGGTGCGCGCGTCGGCCTCGAGACCGGACGCCCGCGTGAACCAGCTGAGTGCCTCGTCGTCGCCCAGGGTCGCCGACGTGAAGACCCAGGCCTTGGGCGCGCGCTGGCGCTGCTCGGTCAGCATGTCGCGAATGTCCAGCGGTGATTCGACCAGCCGCACGGCATGGGCCGAGACGTCGATCCAGCGCACACGCCCCGCCGGCGCTTCGGATTCGAAGGTGCGCGCGGCATCGGCCAGCGCGAGCGCGCGCTCGCGCAGCCGGGCCATGTCCGGCCCCACGTCGATCACCGCCTGCAGCGCCGTTGCGGCCGTGTCGGCCGCCCCGGCGAGGGCCTCGACCGCATGCATGAAGGGTTCCTGCAGCGCGCGCTCGCTCCAGCGCAACTTGAGCATCGCGCGCACCTCGCGCAGCGGGCCGGCCGCCGCCAGCCTCAGATCGCGCGCCGCGTGTTCGATCGCACCGGCCAGCGACGACCAGTCGACCAGGCCGCGTGCCTGCGCCAAACCCACCGCGACCAGGTCGCGTGCCAGGTCGAGCGCCTGCGCGCTGCCCAGCGTCAGCCCGAGGAACTGCACCCCCGTGTCGACGAGCTGGTGCGCCTCGTCGAAGACCGCCGCCTCCACGCTCGGCAGCAGCTCGGCCACGCCGGTGTCGCGCAATGCGATGTCGGCGAAGAACAGGTGGTGGTTGATGACCACCAGGTCGGACGCCATCGCCTCGCGCCGCGCCTTGACGACATGGCACGACGCGAACTGCGGGCAGTCGCTGCCCAGGCAGTTGTCGCGCGTCGAGGTGACGAGTGGGATCACCGGCGAGCGCTCGTCCAGGCCCTCGAGTTCGGCCAGGTCACCGCTTCTCGTCGACGCCGCCCAGGCCTCGATGCGCGCCAGCGCGCGGACCGCGAAACGGTCCGGCAGCAACACCGGCTGGCCAGGCGCGCCGCCCTGGCGTGCCTGGGCGAGGCGGTGCAGGCACAGATAGCTCGAACGGCCCTTGAGCAGGGCCACCCGCGCCGGCACGCCGAGCGCCTGCACCAGGCGCGGCAGGTCGCGCAGGAACAGCTGGTCCTGCAGGCTCTTGGTGGCCGTGGACACCAGTGCGCGCCGACCCGACAGCAGCAGCGGCACCAGGTAGGCGTAGGTCTTGCCGACCCCGGTGCCGGCCTCGGCCACCAGGGCTTCCTGCTGCTCGATCGCGTCGGCCACCGCGAGCGCGAAGCGCTGCTGCACCTCCCGCTCGACATAGGTGGGTTCGGCCTGCGCCAAGGCCCCGGTCGCGGAAAAGGCATGCGCAACGGCCACGGCCAGCGGCAGCGCGCCGGCAACGTCGTCCGACGACACCATTCAGGCCGGCTCGGGCGGGTCGACCAGCCCTTCGAGGCGCGAAATCTGATCGCGCAGCAGCAGCCGGCGCTTCTTCAAGCGGCGCAGCGCCAAGTCGTCCAACGGGGTCTGTTCGGCCATGCGGTCGATCAGGCTGTCGAGGTCGGCATGCTCGATGCGCATTTCGATCAGCCGTCTCTGCGGCGAATGCAGGTTGTCGTCCATGGCTCCCGTGGAGACAGTTTAGACCCCCGGCAAGAGTTCACGGCCCGACACAAGCGGCGCCTGCCGGCCCCCGGCCATCCCGTATATTGGCCGAATGTCCAGCGCCACCACCGTTGCCTATCGCCTGAACGCGGCCACTGGCATGCATCGGGGTGACCGCCAGTACCAGCAGGACCAGGTCGAGTTCATCGCCCATGGGCGCGTGCCCGGCTGCGCGCTGGCGATCCTGGCCGACGGCATGGGCGGCAAGAGCGGCGGCCGCAAGGCAGCCGACCAGGTGATCATGGTCGCGCGGCAGTTGTACGAGCGTTTCGTGCCGGAGAAGGACGAGGCGGCCGAACTGCTGCGCCAGGTGGTTCAGGAAGCGCACCTGATGATCAAGCTGACCGCGATCACCGCCGAAGAGGAGCCGCACAGCACGATCGCCGGCTACGTCATCGGCCCGAACCGGCAGTGCGACGTCGTGCATGCAGGCGACTCGCGTGTCTACCACTTCCGCGGCCCCGAGTTGGTGAACCGCACGGTCGACCATTCTTTCGTCCAGCGCCTGATCGACGAAGGCCAGATCACCGAGGAAGAAGCCAACGCGCATCCGCAGTCAAACCTGCTGACCGGCTGCCTGGGCACGCACCAGGACCCGCCGCTGGCCGTGCGCAGCCTGGGCGAGCTGGAGATCGGCGACTGCGTGCTGGCCTGCAGTGACGGCCTGTGGCACTACTTCACCCCGAAGGAACTCGGCGCGATCGTGCACACGCTGCCGGCGCGTGAGGCCAGCGAGATGCTGGTGTCCAAGGCGCGTCAGCGCGCCCGGGGCGGCGGCGACAACCTGTCGCTCGCCCTGGTGCGGGTCGAAGCGCTCGACCGCTGAGGCCAGGCCGCGCGTCAGCGCGGCGCGGATGCCGGCGTCGCGGGCACGGGCAACGGCGCAGCCGACGGCTTCTTCGCCCCACGTTCCTTGTTCCGCGCCTCGACCGCATCGCGGTGCGCCCGCGCCTTGAGTTCCCGCTGCGCCGTTGCCCGTGCCCGCGACGCCGGCATCCGCGCCGCGCTGACGCGCGGCCGGGCCTCAGCGGTCGAGCGCTTCGACCCGCACCAGGGCGAGCGACAAGTTGTCGCCGCCGCCTCGAGCGC
>DATLIE010000186.1:0-2145 GCA_035539635.1 Burkholderiaceae bacterium | reverse complement strand
GCGCGGCGGCTGGTGTTGATCTGGCACAGGCGCCCCTTCTTCGTGCGGATGGTCACCACGCTCGAATCGATGTCGGGCACCTTGGCGATCTCGGGGTCCACCAGCACCGAGCCGTTGGCGTACAGCGTGTCGGCCTCGTCGTTTTCGTCCACGCACAGGATCCAGCGGAAGATGTCGAAGTCGTGGATCAGCATGTCCCGGAAGATGCCGCCCGAGCCCTTGAGGTAGTGCGCCGGCGGCGCGCCGGGGTCGCGGCTGGTGACCACCAGCATCTCGGGCACGCCGATCTCGCCGCGCATCAGGCGCTTCTTGGCGGCGCTGAAGGTCGGGTCGAAGCGGCGCTGGAAGCCGATCATGCAGGCCACGCCCGCGGCCTTGACGGCCTGCGCGCAGGCGGCCGCGCGCGGCACCGACAGGTCCACCGGCTTCTCGCAGAAGATGTGCTTGCGCGCCGCGGCGGCGCGGTTGATCAGGTCGCTGTGGGTGTCGGTGGGCGAGCCGATGGCCACCACGTCGATCGACGGGTCGGCGAACACCGCCTCTGGCGTCGACACCGCGGCACCGAGCTGCGCGGCCAGTTGCGCCGCACTGTCGGCCACCGGGTCGCAGACGTATTTCAGCGTCACGCCGGGCAGACCAGCGATGTTGCTGCCATGGATGCGGCCGATGCGGCCGGCGCCGAACAGCGCAACGTTCTTCATTCGCAAAGCTCCAGGGTCAAGAGGTGGTTTGCAACGCCGGCTCGTGCTCCAGCTCGAGCCGGCAGGCCAGCGCGATGAACAGGCTCTGCGCCAGGGCCATCGGGCTGGTGAGGGTACGGAAGCCGAAGGTGGCATGGTCCTGCACCAGCAGCACGGCGCTGGCCTCGCGCGCCAGCGGGCTCATGCGGCTGTCGGTGATGGTCACCAGCCGGGCGCCGCGCGCCAGCGCCGCCTGCGCCACCGCCAGCGTCTCCTCGGCATAGGGCGCGAAGGACACCACCACCAGCACGTCGCCGCGCCGCGCCGCGCGCAGCTCGCCCTCGTGCATGCTGCCGAGCGCGGTGACGAGCTGCACCCGCTTGTCGGTGTGCTGCAGCGCGTAGCCGAGGTAGGCGGCCACCGGGAACGAGCGCCGCGAGCCGACCACCCAGATGGCGTCGGTGGTGGCCAGCAGATCCACCGCGCGGCCGAAAGCCTTGGGGTCCAGGCTGCGTTGCAGCTCCTGCACGCCGGCCAGCGCCCCCCCCAGGAACTCCTGCGCGATCTCGGCGCTGGGCAGCGCGCCGGCGCCCGAGGCGATCAGTTCGCGGATGCGCGCCTTGTAGTTGCGGCTGGGGGCGATCTGGCGCGACAGCGAGTCGCGGAACACCTTCTGCAGCTCGGAAAAGCCCGAGTAGCCGAAGTGCTTGGCGAAGCGCACCACCGCCGAGGGCTGCACGTCGCAGTGCCGTGCCACGTCCTGGATGCCGTCGAGGCCGATGTGGTCGCGGTGCTCCTCGACGTAGCGCGCGATCGTCTTCAGCTGCCGCGACAGCTGCTCGTACTCGGCGGAGATCCGCTTGAGCAGCTGGTCGACCGGCGCGTGGGCCGCGGCGCGGTTCACGGCAGCCTCACTCGGGCTGTGCGCCCGGCACCCACTGGTCGTAGTCGACCAGCGCGCCGGTCATCACGCCCGACTCCGGGCTCAGCATGTAGGTGATCAGGCCCGCGAGTTCATCGGGCCGGGCGAGCTGGCCCATCGGGCGCGCGGCCTCGGCCCTGGCCAGCCAGTCGGCCGGCGCGTCGTGCGCCTTCTTCTGGATCGCGTGTTCGCCCGGCGTGTCCATCCAGCCGGCCATCACGCCGTTGCAGCGGATGCGCTGCGCACGGTGCGACTGCGCCACGTTCTTGGTCAGGTTGGCCAGCGCAGCCTTCGACGCCGAGTACGGCACCAGGAAGGACTGGCCGCAATGCGCCGACTGCGACAGGATGTTGACGATGCCGCCTGGCACCTTGCGCTCGAGCAGGTGCCGCACCAGCGCCTGCATCAGCAGGAAGGGCCCGCGCGTGTTGATGTCGAACTGCGCCTGCCACATCTCGAGCGTGGTCTCGGTCAGCGAACCGCGGTCGGTGGTGGCCGCTGAATTGACCAGCGCGTTGACGCTGCCCAGGGTCTGGATCGCGG
>DATLIE010000185.1:0-13999 GCA_035539635.1 Burkholderiaceae bacterium | reverse complement strand
GGCCTGATCCTCGTGTCCTGCGCGATGGACCTGCAGAGCATCGTGTTCGCGCCTCGCAACGACCTGCCGTTCGCGCTGTTCCTGCCCGCGTTCGCCAACGTCGCGCAGTACCACGGCAAGCTCAAGGGACCGCTGGCCGCGTCGCCCGACGCCGCGCGCTCGGCGGCCGAGGCCTTCGTGGCCGAGGACTATCTGCGCGCGCTGCACGCCGGTGTCAAGCTGCAGGGCCGCGAGCGCCAGCGCATCGCCAGGCGCCTCGCGGAGCTGGTCGGCCTGCCGCAGGCCCTGGTCGACGAGAAGAACCTGCGCGTCGACGACCAGACCTTCTTCTTCGAGTTGCTGCGCGACCAGGGCCGCCAGGTCGGCCGACTCGACGCGCGCGCCAGCGGGCCGCTGGCCGCCCGCCGCGGCCGCGACTTCGAGTTCGATCCCGGCATCGAGGCGATCGCGGCGCCCTACGGCATGGCCGCGCGCGCCTACCTCGGCGAGACGCTCGGCGTGGCCGAGGAGCAGCGCTACGAGCTGCTGTCGATCGACGCGCACAAGGCCTGGAACTGGAATCGCGGCGAGGACAAGGGCAACGCGTTCTGCTCCACCAGCGACGACCTGGCGCGCGCACTGCGCCGCAACACGCACCTGAAGGTGCTGGTGGCCAGCGGCCGCTACGACCTGGGCACGCCATACAGCGCGAGCGACTGGTCGCTGGCCCAGCTCGACGCGCCCCCCGAGGTGCTGGCGCGCGTGGAGCACCACTACTACGATGCCGGCCACATGATGTACACGCGCCAGGCCGATCTGGAGAAGCTCGAACGCGACCTCGCGGCCTGGCTCGCCGTATAGGGCCTCGCCCGTACGCGCGGCGCGTCGATCCGGTCGCCGCGCACAAAGTTCCTACGCGCATCCCCCGATGGCGTGCCCGGGGGCGCCGCGTATGGTCGGTCCACCGACTGCGGTGCCGCGTGCCTTGCATGCGGCGCGGCACGAGGTCAGGAGCTTTGAACCCCACGTGACGTGGGGTTCTTTTTTGGGGCGCCGTCCTACAGCCTGCGCGCGCCTGCGCAGGTACCGTGCGCGCCACGTTCTGACACAAGTCGGCCGCCGGATGCGGGCAGGATCGCCGCCTCGGTGCATCAAGACACAACAACATGCTCGACTCGTTCTGGCCCCTCGTCACCACGCCCTGGTCGCTGGCCCCGGACACCCTTCTCGGCGCCACGCTGCTGGCCGTGCTGGCCGCACTCGTTGGCGAAGCGGTGTGGCGCGTGCTGCGCTGGCCGCGCGTGGTGGGCTACGCGCTCGTCGGTACGGCGCTGGCGCTGGCTGGCCGCGGCGCCGAGGGCGACGAACCGGCGCTGCGCGTGGCGATCGACGGTGCGCTCGCCCTGCTGCTGTTCGAAGCCGGCGCGCGCCTGAAGCTGCGCTGGCTGGCGCGCAACCCCTGGCTGCTCGCCACCAGCGTGGCCGAGGCCCTGCTGACCGGCATCGCCGTGTTCGTGACACTGCGGTTCTGCGGCCTGGCGGCCGAGGTGGCCACGCCGCTGGCCATCGTCGCGGTGTGCGTGTCGCCGGCGGTGCTGCAGCGGGTGGTCGGCGAACTGCACGCCGCCGGCCAGGTGACCGAGCGCCTGCTCGCGCTCGCGGCGCTGAACACCTTGTACGCGGTGCTGGCGATGAAGCTGCTGTCGGCCGGCCTGCTGCTGTCGGACCCGACGACCTGGCTCGATGCGCTGTCGCCGGTGCTGTTCTCGTTCTGCGGCTCGATCCTGCTCGGCGCCGCGCTCGGCGAAGGCCTGGCCCTGATCGCCCGTCGCTTCGACCTGCGCGAGGACAACTCGATGGTGCTGCTGCTGGCCTTCGTGCTGCTGGCCCTGGTGGTGGCCAAGACCCTGCAGTTCTCGGCCCTGCTGGTGCCGCTTCTGGCCGGCATGTGGCTGGCCAACCGCAGCGAGCGGCCCTGGATCTGGCCACGCCACTTCGGCAGCGCGGGCAGCGTCCTGGTGCTGGTGATGTTCGTGGCCGTGTCCTCGGCCTGGAATGTGGCCGTGTTGCAGGCCGCTGCGGGTGTGGCCGCAGCCCTCGTGGTGGCGCGCGCCCTGGCCAAGGGCGTGGCCGTGGTGGCGCTGGCGCGACCGAGCGGCCTGAGCCTGAACCAGGCGGTGTGGCTGTCCACAGGGTTGACGCCGATGTCGGCCACCGCCTGGGTGCTGACGCTGGACTTCGCGGCGCGCCACCCCGCGCTCGGCACGCAGCTGATGCCGGTGCTGCTGGCCTCGCTCGCGCTGCTCGAACTGGCCGCGCCATTGGCGGTGATGGGGGCGCTGCGCGCCGCCGGCGAGGTGGACGCACAGCCCGTGCGCCGGGAGAACGGTCGATGAGCCTCGGTGACTTCGCCACTTCGCGCGCCTTCACGCTCGGCGTCGAGCTCGAGCTGCAGATCGTCAACCGCCACGACTACGACCTTGCGCCCGGCGCGGCCGACCTGCTGCGCCTGACCGACCGGCGCAAGCTCGCGGCAGACGTCAAGCCCGAGATCACCAGTTCGATGATCGAGCTGTCCACCGGCGTGTGCGAGCGCCACCGCGACGTGATCGAGCAACTGCACGAGGTGCGCGATGCGCTGGTCGAAGACGCCGGCAAGCTCAACCTGAGGCTGTGCGGCGGCGGCACGCATGCCTTCCAGGACTGGAGCCGGCGCCGCATCTTCGACACGCCGCGCTTCAAGCAGGTGTCGCAGCTCTACGGCTACCTGTCCAAGCAGTTCACCGTGTTCGGACAGCACGTGCACATTGGCTGCACCGGCCCCGACGAGGCGTTGTGGCTGCTGCACGCGATGAGCCGTTTCGTGCCGCACGTGATCGCGCTGTCGGCGTCGTCACCGTATGTGCAGGGCACCGACACCGGCTTCCAGTCGGCGCGGCTGAACTCCGTGTTCGCCTTCCCGCTGTCGGGCCGCGCGCCCTTCGCGCTGACCTGGGAGCAGTTCAAGGTCTACTTCGAGAAGATGCGCCACACCGGTGTCGTCGAGTCGATGAAGGACTTCTACTGGGACATCCGGCCCAAGCCCGAGTTCGGCACGATCGAGGTGCGCGTGATGGACACGCCGCTGACGGTCGAGCGCGCGGCGGCGATCGCGGCCTACCTGCAGTGCGTGGCACGCTGGCTCGTGAAGGAGCGTCCCTTCGAGCCGCAGGAGGACGATTACCTCGCCTACACCTACAACCGCTTCCAGGCCTGCCGCTTCGGCCTCGACGGCGAAGTGGTGGACCCGACGACGGCAGAGCACCGCCCGCTGCGCGAGCTGATCCGCCGCACCATCGACGCGGTCGAGATGCACGCGATCGAACTGCACGCCGAGCGCGGCCTGGTGCTGATCAAGGAGGCACTGGCCGACATCGACACCGGCACCGACGCGGCCTGGTTGCGTGCCGCGCAGCAGCGCGAGCAGTACCTGCCCGAGGTGGTGCGCCAGCAGTGCCTGCGTTTCGAGGGCGTGTCCGAAGGCTGATCGGGCCGGCCCCCGCCCCGGCCCGGCCGGGCGCGACCGCACAATGCGTGCATCGCACCGCAGGTTCGCCCCATGCAGCTGATCGGCATGCTCGACTCCCCCTACGTGCGCCGCGTGGCGATCTCGCTGCTCGCGCTTGGCCTGCCGTTCAGGCACCGCTCGATCTCGGTGTTCCGCGGCATCGACGAGTTCCGCGCGATCAACCCGGTCGTCAAGGCGCCGACACTGGTGTGCGACGACGGCGTGGTGCTGATGGAGTCGACGCTGATCCTCGAGTACATCGAGGCGCTGGCGAGGCCGCGCTCGCTGATGCCGTCCGATCCGGCGGCGCTGGCGCGCGCGCTGCGCACCATCGGGCTCGCCCTTGCGGCCTGCGAGAAGAGCGCCCAGCTTGTCTACGAACGTGCACTTCGGCCCCCGGAGAAGCGGCACGGCCCATGGGTGCAACGGGTGACAGGGCAACTGCGTGCGGCATACGCAGCGCTCGAGGCGCAGCTCGCCGCCGAGCCGATCGACCTGTCGGGCCACGCCCCGATGCAGGACGGCATCAGCGCAGCCATTGCCTGGCGATTCACGCAGAGCGTGCTCGCCGACCACGTGCCGTGCGCCGAACACCCGGCGCTCGTCGCGCTGTCGAGCGCCGCCGAGGCGCTGCCGCTGTTCCGGGCCGTACCGCACGGCGAGGCGGCGATCGACGGCGGCGCCTGAAGCAGGCGCGCGGCCACAGGGCCGCTGGCCGGCGCGACCGATCTCCGGCATGCTCAGGTCCCATTGCGTCGACGCTTCTGTCTCGCCGATGACCGCCTTCGCCCACCTGCACCTCCCCACCGACCCCAGCACCACGGCCCCTGACGGGTCGGCCGTGCGCGTGCTGCTCGGGTTGGCGGGGGGCGGCATGGCGCACTTCGCACTTGCGCCGGGCCAGGTGGCACGCGCCGTCGAGCATCGCAGCGTCGAGGAAATCTGGTACGTGCTCGCGGGTCGCGGACAGATGTGGCGGCACCAGGGCGGTCGCGAGGAGACCGTGGCGCTCGAGCCGGGCCTGTGCCTGACGATCCCGCAGGGCACGCGCTTCCAGTTCCGTGCGGCGGCCGACGAACCGGTGTCGGCCGTCGCGATCACGGTGCCGCCCTGGCCCGGCGAGCACGAGGCACAGCTGGTCGACGGGCCTTGGACGCCCACGTCATGACGACCTCGCTGGTGCCGATGTCCGACGCCACGTTCGCCGCCTTCTGCGAGCGCGCGATCGTCGACTACGCGCGGGACAACGCGCAGACCGGGCGCTGGCCCGAGCACGAAGCGGCGGACCGGTCGCGCGCCGAATTCCAGCGCCTGCTGCCGCAGGGTCTGGCGACCCCGGGGCACTTCCTCTACGAGATCCGCAGCGAGCCCGAGGGACAGGCCGTCGGTGCGCTCTGGTTCGGCATCGACACCAACAACGGCTCGGGCGCCGGTTACCTGTTCAACATCCACGTCGATCCGGCGTTCCGTGGCCGAGGGCACGCCAAGGCTGCTCTCGACCGGGCGGAGGACATGGCGCTCGGCATGGGGCTGCACAGCATGGCGCTGCACGTGTTCGGCCACAACCCCGGCGCCCAGGCGCTGTACCGCGCGAGCGGCTACTGGACGACCGGGCTCAACATGCGCAAGCCGCTGCGGCGTCCTGCGGGCGACTGAGCCCGCGCGCGGACGGACTCAGGCGTCGCGCACGTCGCCCACCGGGTTGCTGCCGAAGTCGGCGCGCTGCAGGTAGCGCAAGACCTTCGCCGCGGCGGTGGCCGGCGTGTCGAGCTTGCCGCCCGACTTCATCTGCCGGAAGGCGTCGATGTCGGGGAAGGCGGCCGGGTCGGCGCCGCGCAGCTGCACCTGCATGTCGGTGTCGATCACGCCCGGCGCGAGCGAGCAGACCTTCGCGCCGTTGGGTTGCAGCGCCTCCTCGAGCACCTGCGCGCGCGCCAGGTTGTCCAGCCCCGCCTTCACCGCGCAATACGGCCCGGTGGAGGCCATGCCGCGCCGGCCGAGCCCGGACGAGATGTGCAGCACGCGGCGGGTGCCGCGCCAGGCGCGTGTCGCGCGCAGGAAGGCCGCCGACAGCAGCAACGGCGCCTCCAGGCCCACGCGCACCGCGGCCGACAGCGCCGCGGGGTCGCTGTCGGAGAGCGGCATCGGTTCGGTGACGAGCGCCGCGTTGTTGATCAGGGTCGCACTCGCAAAGTGCTCGGGCGCGAAGCCAGCGAGCCAGCCCTGCAGCCGCGCGGCGACCGGGCCTGGGTCGGCCAGGTCGACCGGCCACTGTTCGATGCCCTCGGGCGCGGGCGGGGCCTGGCGCGACAGGCCAAGCACCTGGTGGCCGGGCTGCTGTGCCAGCAACTCGGCCATCGCGCGGCCGAGGCCGCGCGACGCACCGGTCACGATGGTGAGGTGATGGTCCATCGTGCGAGCATAGCCCGCACCCCGCGAGCGGCGCCGGGTTCAGGCCGCGACGACGAGCGCGAACCGGGCGCCCAGGTGGCCGTCGCTGCCGGCGGCGAACGACGCCGTCACCGCGCGCCGGTCCTCAGCCGAGAGTCGGCCCCAGACGAAGTCGCGCGCGTTGCCCGGGTCGCCTTCGACATAGAGCTGCGTCGTCAGCAGCTCGCGCGCGCCGAGCTTGACCTTGACGTGGATGTGCGGCGCGCGGCCGCCGTACGCGACGGGCCGGATCGTGCGAAAGCGCCAGCGCCCCTCGCGGTCGACCGCGACACGGCCGAAGCCCTGGAAGCTGCGGTCCGCACGGTCACCGTCGCCGGGGTGGTGGTAGTGACCCTGGTGGTCGCACTGCCAGATCTCGACCGCGGCGCCCGCCAGCGCGCGGCCGTCCGTGTCCGTCAAGGTGCCGTCGACCCAGGCCGCCTGGCCCTGCGCGTAGCGCAGGGTGCCGTTGGCCAGCAGGTCCGCGTCGCTGTCCGCGGGCAGCGCCACCGGGTAGAACGGGCCCTCGGTCTGCGCCGGCGTCGGGCGGCGGCGCGCACCCTGCGCGCGCGCGTGCAGGTGCAGGGCCGGCAGCGCCACGAGCGCGGCAGCTCCGGCGATCAGTTGCAGGCGGCGGCGGGCGGCGGGTGGGTGGTTCATCGCGATTCCTCGGTGCGTGCTGCGTGCGAGTGGCGGCGCTGCGGCAAGTTCCGCCCTAGAACGGGACCGCACTCTCGATGGCGAGCGGGTGGCCATGCACCGGGTGCGCGAAGCGCAGCCCGCAGGCGTGCAGCATCAGGCGCGGTGCACCCGGTGGTGCCGCGCCTGCGTAGAGCAGGTCGCCGATGATCGGGTGACCGATCGCGGCCAGGTGCACGCGCAGCTGGTGCGAGCGGCCGGTGAGCGGCTCGAGGGCCAGGCGCGCGCGCTGCGCCACCGCATCGCGCGCGAGCACGCGCCAGGCGGTGTGCGAAGGCTTGCCGCGTTCGCGGTCGACCTGCTGCCGCGGACGGTTCGGCCAGTCGGCCGCCAGCGGCAGGTCGATCTGCCCTGCATCCTTCGCCGGCAGGCCATGCACCAGGGCCTCGTAGCGTTTGGCCACGCGGCGCTGCGCAAAGGCGATCGACAACGCGCGCTGTGCAGCCGCACCGAGGCCGAACAGCATCACGCCCGACGTGGCCTCGTCGAGGCGGTGCACCACCAGCGCCTGCGGAACCCCGGCCTGCACGCGGTGCGCCACGCAGTCGTGCTTGGCCTCGCCACGCCCGGGCACGGCCAGCAAGCCGGCCGGCTTGTCCACGGCCAGCAGGGTGTCGTCGCGGTAGAGCAGCGTGAGGCCGTTCACAGCCGCATTGTCGGCTGCGGCCCGCGCTTCACCGGCCCTTCACCGGGCTCGCAGACAATGCGCGCCCATGACCGCACCCGCCTTGCGCCGACTGGCGCTCGCCATGTCGACCTTGGCGCTGCTGGCGACCACGGCGCGCGCGCAGACGACGGCGCCCCCGCCTGCACCCGCTCCTGCGCCCACACCGGCCCCAGCGCCGGCGCAACGCGTCGAGATCACCGGCGGCCGCGCCAGCGACGCGGAGCAGCGCCGCCAGTCCACCGCGGCCAAGATCGTGATCGGACGCGAGGAGATCGAGCGCTTCGGCGACAGCAACACGCTCGAGGTGCTCAAGCGCCTGCCGGGCATCACGATTCCCGGCACGCCCGGCCGCGGCGGCAACCCCCGCATGCGCGGCATGGCCGGCGCCTACACGCAGATCCTGGTCGACGGCGAGCGCATCGCACCGGGCTTCTCGCTCGACTCGATTCCTCCCGAGCAGATCGAGCGCATCGAGATCCTGCGCGCGCCGACCGCCGAGACCGGCGCGCGCGCGATCGCGGGCACGATCAACATCGTGCTGCGCGAGGGCTATCGCAAGCGCCTGAACGACCTCAACCTGACGCTCGCCGCCGAAGGCGGGCATGTGTCGCCCTCGCTCGCCTGGACGCGCAACGACACGTTCGGCGACTGGATCGTCAACGGCTCGCTCTCGCTGTTCGACCGCACCCTGGAGAACAGCAGCCGCAGCCATCGCACCCAACAGGACCTGGCAAGCGGCACCACGGTGCTCGAAGAGAACGGCGGCTTCGACAGCCACGACAAGCGCCGCGGCGTGCATGCCAGCGGGCGCATCCAGTGGCGCGGCGAGCAGGGGGCGAGCCTGATGCTGATGCCGCTGTTCCTCACCAGCGAGGGACGCAGCCGCGGCCTGGGCCTTGTCGACCAGCTCGTCGGTCCGACGCCGCCAGAGTACGTGCGCAGCGACACGGTGACCGACGGCCGCTTCACGCTGGCGCGTCTGAACCTGAACTTCAACCACCGCCTCGGCGGCACCGGGCCGCGCCTCGAGTGGCGCGCCGGCTTCGGCGACGGGCACTGGACGGGCACGCAGAACCGGCGCGAGTTCGACGCCGGCGGCGCCCAGGTGCACACCGGCTTCGAGGACACCGACAACCGCGACCGCAATGCGACGCTCGGGCTGAAGGCCTCGGCGATGCTCGGCGATGGCCACCAGGCCGTGGCCGGACTCGAGTTCGAGCGCAACCGGCGCATCGAGTCCAAGACCACCTTGCGCGACGGCGTGCCGCAACTGACCGAGTTCGGCGAGAACCTCGAAGCCTCGTCGCGCCGCTACGCGTTCTACGCGCAGGACGAGTGGTCGATCAACCCGCAATGGGCGGTGCACCTGGGGCTGCGCAGCGAAGGCATCACGACCCGCGGCGAGGGGGCCGGCGACGAGATGCAGAGCAACCGCAGCCGCGTCACGACGCCGCTGCTGCACGCAGTGTGGAAGCCCAACCCGACCGCGCGCGACCAGGTGCGCTTGAGCCTGACGCGCAGCTACCGCGCGCCGAGCCTGAACCAGCTGATCGGCAGGCCGTTCGTGAACCGGGTCGACCCGACGCCGGGCGCGAACACCGAGCTGACCGCGGACACCGCCGGCAACCCGCGCCTCAAGCCCGAAGTGGCGCTGGGCATTGACCTGGCGCTCGAGCGCTACCTGGCCGACGGCGGCGTGCTGTCGGCCAACCTGTTCGTGCGCCGCATCACCGACCTGATCCGCAACGTGGTGGCACTCGAGGACGTGAGCTGGTCGCCGGGCCAGCCGCGCCATGTGTCGCGGCCGCAGAACATCGGCGATGCGCAGTCCAGCGGCATCGAGCTCGAGGCCAAGTTCCGCCTCGACCAACTGGTGGACGGCGGCCCGCCGACCGAACTGCGCGCCAACGCGTCGATCTTCCGCTCGCGCGTCGACGCCGTGCCCGGCCCGGACAACCGGCTGGCCGAACAACCCGGCGGCACGCTGAACCTCGGCGCCGACCATCGCTTTCGCGGCACGCCGCTGACCCTGGGCGGCAACGTGAACCACACGCCGGGCTACCGCACGCGGCTGGACGTGGACCGCACGATGGTGCAGTCCGAGAAGACCGTGGTCGACGCGTATGCGCTGTGGGCGTTCAACCCCGATCTGAAGCTGCGCCTGAGCCTGTCCAACCTGCTCGCTGCCGACACCGACAGCACGACACGCGTCGAGAGTGCGGGCCTGCTGGACACGAGCCGCACGCGCACCCGCTCGTGGCTGAACACGCAGTTGCGGCTGGAGATGAAGCTGTAGAAAGCCACTTGCGCGGCCCCGACACAAAGCAGAAGGGCCACTTGCGTGGCCCTTGTTGCACCGGCAGCGCGCTGGCTGTCGGGGTCCTTCGGCGCCGGTGACGGGTTCCGGTGTTCCGCCCAGTGTTGCGGTCGATTGCTCGCCTGAAGTGCTTCGCATGGTAGCCCCACCGGCAACCTTCGATCATGGGAACTGGCAGGTGAATGGCAGCCAACTGCGCTACCCTTGCGCCCTTTTTCACGCAAAGCGCCCCTCCCTTGTTCGCCTACTTCGAGCGCCTGGTTCCAGCCTACCCTGAGGACACGCCGAAGCCCGCGCCCGGCAAGCTGATCCCCTTCCTGTGGGCCTGCACCAAGGGACTGCGCCCGCACCTGGCGCTGCTGACGCTGCTGTCGGCCGGCATCGCCGCAATCGAAGGCCTGCTGTTCGCCTTCATGGGGCGCATCGTCGACTGGCTGGCGGCCGTACCGCCGGCCGAGTTGTGGTCGCGCCATGGCAACACGCTGACCTGGTACGTCGTCATCCTCGTCGGCAGCCTGGTGGTGACCTGCGGCTGGGCGCTGATGCGCTTCAACGTGGTGGCCGGCAACTTCCCGATGCGGCTGCGCTGGCAATTCCACCGCCTGCTGCTCGGGCAGAGCATGAGCTTCTACCAGGACGAGTTCGCCGGCCGCATCGCCACCAAGCTGATGCAGACCGCGCTCGCGGTGCGCGACGTGTGGACCATCGGCGCCGACATCCTGGTCTACGTGATCGTCTACTTCATCACCCTGATCGGCATCCTGGCCGCGTTCGACGCCTGGCTGCTGGCGCCGTTCCTGGGCTGGCTGGCGCTGTACGTCCTGACGCTGTGGCACTTCGTGCCCAAGCTGGCCAAGGTGGCGCAGCAGCAGGCCGACGCACGGTCCCTCATGACCGGGCGCATCACCGACGCCTACACCAATATCGCCACCGTCAAGCTGTTCTCGCACACGCATCGCGAGGCGGCCTACGCACGCGCCGCGATGGGCGACTTCATGACCACCGCCTACCAGCAGATGCGCCTGGTGACCCTGGTGGACCAGATCAACCAGGCGCTGTCGGTGCTGCTGATCGGCTCGACGATGGCACTGTCGCTGTGGCTGTGGTCGCAGGGGCACGTCGGCGTCGGCGCGGTGGCCGCAGCCAGCGCGATGGGCCTGCGCCTGAACGGCATCGCGCACTGGATCATGTGGGAGCTGGCGTCGCTGTTCGAGCACATCGGCACCGTGGCCGACGGCATCGGCATCCTGTCCAAGCACCACACGGTGGTCGACCGGCCCGGGGCCACCAAGCTCACGGTGCCGCGCGGCGAGTTGCACTTCGACGCGGTCGGCTTCCAGTACAGCGCCAACAGCAAGCACGTGATCGAGGACTTCTCGCTCACGATCAAGCCGGGCGAGAAGATCGGCCTGGTGGGCCGCTCGGGTGCCGGCAAGAGCACGGTGGTCAACCTGCTGCTGCGCTTCTACGACATCCAGCAGGGCCGCATCCTGATCGACGGCCAGGACATCGCTGGCGTGACGCAGGACAGCCTGCGCGCCAACATCGGCATGGTGACGCAGGACACCTCGCTGCTGCACCGCTCGGTGCGCGAGAACATCGCCTACGGCCGGCCCGACGCGAGCGAGGAGCAACTGCGCGCCGCCGCGGTCAAGGCCGAGGCCGGCGACTTCATCGAGACGCTCGTCGACCCGAAGGGCCGCAAGGGTTTCGACGCCCATGTGGGCGAGCGCGGCGTCAAGCTCTCGGGCGGCCAGCGCCAGCGCATCGCGATCGCGCGCGTGATGCTCAAGGACGCACCGATCCTGCTGCTCGACGAGGCTACCAGCGCGCTGGACAGCGAGGTCGAATCGGCGATCCAGAAGAGCCTGTACCGGTTGATGGAAGGCAAGACCGTGGTCGCGATCGCGCACCGCCTGTCGACCATCGCGGCGATGGACCGCCTGATCGTGATGGACAAGGGCCGCATCGTCGAACAGGGCACGCACCGCGAGCTGCTCGCGCGCGGCGGCATCTACGCGCGGCTGTGGGAGCACCAGAGCGGCGGCTTCCTCGGCGAGGAGGTCGACGAGGAAACGCAGGAGGAGCCCGTTGTCGTCAAGTGAGCCCTTCGGCTGGGCCCTGGTCGGCCCCGGGGCCATCGCGCGCCGCTTCGCCGCGGCGCTCAAGGGCGTCGCGGGCGCACGCTTGGCTGCGGTGGCCAGCCGCGACGTGGATCGCGCGGCCGCCTTCGCCGGCGAGTGGGGCGATCCGCGCACCGTGTCCGGCGACCTCCCCGCCGTGCTGGCACGCCCCGACGTGCATGCGGTGTATGTCTGCACGCCGCATCCGCACCACGCGAGCGCGGTGCGCGGCGCGCTCGACGCTGGCAAGCCGGTGCTGTGCGAGAAACCGCTGACACCGAGCGCTGCGACGACGCGCCCGCTGGTCGAGCTGGCGGCCACGCGCCGGGTCTTCCTGATGGAAGCGGTGTGGACACGTTTCCTGCCCGTCTACGACCAGGTGCGCGCCTGGCTCGACGCCGGAGCCATCGGGCCGGTGCATGCGATGCAGTCCAGCTTCGTGATCGACCGCCCGTTCGAGCCCGGCAACCGTCGTTACACGGCGGCGCTGGGCGGCGGCGCGCTGCTGGACATCGGCATCTACAACATCACCGTGTCGCGCATGGTGCTGCCCGGCGCTCCGGTGCAAGGCTTCGACGGTCGCGCGGTGCTGGGCGGCGAGAACGTGGATGTGCAACTCGCGGCGACGCTGGACTTCGGCGCAGGCCGCAGCTCGCAGTTCCACTGCGGCTGGTACGGCAGCGCCGACAACAGCTTTCGCGTTTACGGCGAGCGCGGCCACATCGTCGTGCACGGCGGTGGCTTCTGGCAGTCGACGGCGGCGACGCTGGTTCGCGACGGCGATCCGGCACAGACGGTCGATGCGCCCTTCCGCATCAACGGCTTCGAATACGAGATCGAGGAAGTGATGCGCTGCGTGCGTGCCGGCCTCGTCGAGAGCCCACGACTGCCGCCCGCCGAGTCGCTGGCGATCGTGGAACTGATGGACGCGATGCGCGCGCGCATCGGCGTGCGCTACCCGTTCGAGTGAGGCAGCGGCCGGTCCGTATCATGCGGGCCGCATGAGTCACACGCCCTGGCGGCCCGTCCGCACCCTGCTGCGCATCTTCGCCACCGGCGCGCTGGCCGCGCTGCCCCTGGCCGCCACGCTGCTGATCTTCGCCTGGGCGGCCGGCATCCTGATCCGGTGGCTCGGCCCCGAGAGCCTCGTCGGGCGCACGCTGATCTCGATCGGCCTGGGCGTCGGCGCTTCCGAGGTGGTGGGCTATGCGATCGGCGTGGCGATCGTCGCGGCAGCGATCTTCGGCCTCGGCCTGCTGGTCGAGGCCGGGCTGCAGCGCGGCGTGGCCGTGGCGGCCAATGCGGTGCTGTCGCGCATTCCGGTGGTCGGTGCGGTGTACGACGTGATCAAGCGCCTGGTCGGCCTGCTGCGGCAGGGCGACGGGCACGATGGGCTCCGGTCGATGAGCGCCGTCTGGTGCCACTTCGGCGGGCCGAGCAAGGACGGCAACAGCGCCGCGCTCGCGCTGCTGGGCAGCGACGTGCCGGTGCTGGTCAACGGCCAGCGCTGCCTCGCGGTGCTGATCCCGACCGCGCCGGTGCCGGTGGGGGGCGGCCTGATATACGTGCCCGAGCACTGGATCACGCCAGCCGACATCGGCGTCGAGGCGGTGACCAGCATCTACGTGTCGATGGGCCTGACCTCGCCGCAATACCTGCCCAGGGCCGACGGGGCCGCCGACGGCGACGCTAAGGCCCCTGAAACGCGCCTGCCCGCAGCGTGATGACCAGGGTGTCGCGGTGGCCGCCGCGCACGGGGTCGAGCGGCTGGATCGGCGTCGTCTCGTGGATCACGCGCGCATCGTCGAGCAGCAGCGCCGACCACGGCTCGGCGAGCGTGAAGCGCTGACCTGCCGGGCCGTCGGCATCGAAGACGCGCGTCTCGCCACCCTTCACGCCCTCGCGCGACACCAGGATCACAGCCACCAGGTCGACACCGTCGCGGTGCGCGCCCTCAGGTGTGGGCCGGCCGATGCCGCCGGCCGTGTCGATGCGAAACGGGTGCGCCTCGACGTACCAGGTGCGCGCTCCGCGCAGGGCGCTGGCGCGCTCGGCCAGTATCGCGAGCAGCCGCGCCCACAGCGGGTCGGCCACCAGTGCCGCCTCGATCGGCTCGAACCAGCGCTCGATGCCGCCGTGCAGCGCGTTGTAGTCGACCGGCTGCCAGTGCGCGCGGTGCGGCACGGCGCGCACGTCCTCGCCGTCGACGACGAAGCACCCGTGGCGCCGCAGCCGAT
>DATLIE010000184.1:0-4214 GCA_035539635.1 Burkholderiaceae bacterium | reverse complement strand
GTTCGGGTTCACGTGGCCCGCGCCCTGGCGCACGATCACGCCCGCGCTCGTCTCCGCACCGTCGAGCACGTTGGTGCCGGTGGTCATCAGTGCCGACTTGATCGCCATCGGTGACCAGCTCGGATGCAATTCCTTCATCAGCGCCGCGAGGCCGGCCACGTGCGGGCTCGACATCGAGGTGCCCGACAGCAGGCTGAACGACTCGCCGCCGTAGGTGTACGGCGCGACCGCGGCCAGGATGTCCTGCCCCGGCGCGATCAGGTCGGGCTTGAGCAGGTCGCCGGTGGCCGCCAGCGGTCCGCGCGACGAGAACGAGGCCGTCGAGGGTGCCGGCAGGTTGTTGACGACCGCCGACTGGTTGATCGTTGCGGTCCCTCCGGACGCCGCGGCGTAGGTGTTGATCGCCACGTAGTCGGCGGCGGCCGTGTGCACCGTCGGCACGCTGTGGATCAGCGCCAGCTGCGTGTTGGCGCTGGTGGGCGTGTTGGCCAGCACCATGCCGACACCACCGGCGGCCAGCACGGCAGCGCTCTTGTTGACGAGCGCGTTGCCGCCGCGTTCACAGACCACGACTTTGCCGGCCACCAGGGCCGGGTCGAGGCGAGCGCCGCCGCCGTCGGCCGCGCCGTAGCACAGCGCCAGCAGCGCCGGGTCGGCGCCGGCCAGGCCGGCGTCGCGCGAGCGAATCAGCGGTGCCGGACCGACGGCGTTGGCGAACGAGGCGCCGAGGAACGTCGCGCCGTTGCCCAGCGTCACCGAGCCGGTGCCGTTGCGCGGGTGCGTGCCGGCAGCCACCGTGGTGATCCACGGGCTCGGGTGGGCGACGGTGCCGTTGGTCGGGCCGCTGTTGCCGGCCGAGGCGGCGACGAAGATGCCGGCCTGCGCGGCGCGCAGGAAGGCGATCTCGACCGGGTCGCGCAGGTTGGTGCGGCTGCCGCTGATCGAGAAGTTGATGACATCGACGCCGTCGGCGATGGCCTGGTCGATGGCCGCCACGGAGTCCACCGGCCAGCAACCGGCGTTGGCCGTGCCGCCGATGCCCCAGCAGACCTTGTAGGCCGCAATGCGAGCGCGCGGCGCGATGCCGCTGACGGTTCCGAGCGCCGCCGCCCGGCCGGTCACCGGCACGTTGGCGTTGCCGCCGGCCGTGGACGCGGTGTGCGTGCCATGGCCGTCGTAGTCGCGCGGCGAGATGAACTCGTACGGCAGCACCGACAGGACGCCGTCAGCCCCGCCATAGCCCTCGTTGTAGTAGCGCGCGCCGATCAGCTTCTGGTTGCAATGGCTGGCGTTGAATGCCACGCCCGGCTCGCACTTGCCGTGCCAGCCCGGGATCTGCTGATAGCCCAGCTTGCCGTCCTGGGTGCCGTTGCCGTTGACGTCGGTGCGGTCGGAGAAGCTCGGGTGCTCCGGCGTGATGCCGCCGTCGATGATGCCGATGATGACGTTCTCGCCCTTGGCCCGGCTCCAGAAGCCGCCCGTGGCGTTGAGCCCGAGGAAGGTCGGCGTCGTCGCGGTGTCGAGCTGGCGGATCTCGTTGCGCACCACGGACAGCACGCCGGGCGTCGTCGCCAGTGCGTTGGCCTGCGCGTCGCTGAGCTCGGCGGCGAAACCGTTGAAGCCGTAGACGTAGCTGTAGGCCTTGCGCCCGCCGCCCACGCCAGCCAGCGTGTCGTCGTGGCGCTTGGTCAGGTAGCCCGCGTAGTTCACGACTGCCGGTGAGTTCGGGTCGATCTTGCGGCCCTGCGCGGGCTTGGTGGCCGCGTAGCCGCTGATCCCGCCGCTGTAGACCAGCGCCGGATCCTCGGCGAGCTGGACGATGAACAGGCGGCTCGCCTGGCGGGCGTGCGCCGCCGCGGCTTCCGCTTCGCCGTCGGCGCGAGCGGCCTTGCTCGGCAGCGTCGCCTCGCCCATGCCCTGCGCCGGTACGGCCTGGCTGAAGCCCTTGCCGCCGCGCGCGCTCGCCGCCTCGAGTGAGGCCGAGCTCGAACCACCGCCGCAGGCGGCCAGCAACAGGGCCGCGCTCGAGGCGAGCAGCAACCATGTGGCACTGGATCTGTAATTCATGACGTAATGCCCTCGTGGATGGAGACTTGGTCGGGGGCGGGCGGCCCTGGCGGTTCGTGTCCGCCGGGTCGTCCTCACCTCCCTCGTTGCGCCGCGGTCGAGCCGTTGCGCGAGGCCCGATCGTGTGCAATTCACGGGCCACGTCAATGCGGCCGACCCGATGCCGGCAGCCACATCGAGGGTTGACCCGGCCCGCATTCACGGTGGCGCCGTGGGGCGCTGTTATCCTGCGCCGCCATGAAGCTCATCGTCCGCTGGCTGCTGCTGGCTGCCGCCTTGCTGCTGGTGGCCTACCTCTACCCCGGTGTCACCGTCGCCAGTTTCGGCACCGCGATGGTGGCGGCGCTGGTGCTGGGCCTGCTCAACACCATCGTGCGGCCCCTGCTGGTGCTGCTGACGCTGCCGGTGACGCTGCTCACGCTGGGCCTGTTCCTGTTCGTCATTAACGCGTTGATGTTCTGGGCTGCCGCCAGCGTGCTCGATGGCTTCAACGTCGCCGGCTTCGCGGCAGCCCTGATCGGCTCGTTGATCTACAGCCTGTGCGGCATGGTGATCGACGTGGCGGTCGAGCGCCTGTTCGCGCGCGACTGAGCGGCCGAGCCAGGCCGGCCGGGCGCCCGCGCTACGGCGTGCGCTCGTCGCTCGGGCCGCGGCCGCCGCGCATCTCCGCGATCTGCGCACGGCGCCGCGCGAGCAGGTCGCGCAAGCGTGCGTCGATGATCGACGCTTCGACAAAATCCACCGTCGCGCCGCCCCCGGGGCGCGCCTGGCGCTGCGCGGCGCGCAGGCGGTCGATCGCGCCGGGCAAGTCGCCCGAGGCGGCCTGAGCCTCGGCCTGGGCGCGCAGCGCGCGCAGTTTCAGGCCCTGCTGCTCGGCGCCCTGGCCCAGCAGCGACCAGGCCAGCGCGTCGTCCTTGTGCTCGGCCACCCAGGTCTGAAGCGCCTCCACGCTGGGGCGCAGTGCGTCGCCGCCGCCGCCGCGCGCGACGTCGATCGCGGCCTGCGCGCGTGCCAGCAGCAACGGGCGCGACATGCCTTCGGCCGGCGGCGTGCGCCAGGCGTCCAGCGCTGCCAGTGCACGCGGCGCCTGCCCGACGGCGCGCCAGACCTGCGCCTGTGTCAGCAGGAGCGCCAGTTGCGCGCGCGCGTCCTCGGGCGCGGCGCTGCGCGCCAGCGGCAGCGCCGCATCGAGCGCAGCCTGAGTGCGCTCGAACTCGCGCAACTCGAACGAAGCCAGTGCGCTGGCATACAGCGCCGCAATGCGCTCGCCGCCGCCGGCCGCCCCCGTCTCCTGGGCCTGGGCGCGGCGCAGCGCCTGCACCGTCGGGTCCATCAGCACGCGTGCGCGCGCCTGCATCAGGAGGTGGTTGAGCGCCGGGCGCGGCGCCGCCTTCGCCCCGCTCGGCGACGCATCGACGCGCGCGCGCGCTTCGCCGATGCGGTCCACCGTCAGCGGGTGCGAGCGCAGGTAGGGGTAGGCGCCGTTGTCCACCAGCCGGTTGGCGTAGTCCAGGCGCTCGAACATCATCGCCATGCCCTGCGCCGCGTAGCCGGCGTCCTGGAATACCGACCAGCCGATGCGGTCGGCCTCGCGCTCCATGTCGCGCGTGAAGTTGAGCTGGCCCTGCGCCATCGCGGCCTGACCGCCGACGATGGCGGCCTGGGCTGCGTCGGCGCTGTTGGCGCGGCTGGCAGCCAGCACGCCCAGCAGGATGGCCGCCAGGCCGATCACCGACTGGCGGCTCGAGCTGGCGAGGCCGCGCGCGATGTGGCGCTGCGTCACATGCGACAGCTCATGTGCCAGCACCGACGCAAGTTCGTCGCGCGTGCCGGTCATCGCCACCAGCCCCAGGTGCACGCCGACGAAGCCGCCAGGCAGCGCGAACGCGTTGACCGACCGGTCGCGCACGAGGAAGGCTTCCCACGCGAACGCGGTGTCGAGATCGGCGCCGATGTTGCCGCGCGTGCGCGCGGCGGCCACCAGCGGCGACCACAGCGACTGCACATAGTCGAGCAGCAGCGGGTCGTCCAGGTACGCCGGGTCGCGACGCACCTCGGCCATGATCTGCTCGCCGATGCGCCGCTCGGTGCCGACGCTGAAGTCCTCGGACGCGGCGTCGCCGAGGGCCGGCAGGCGCACCGAAGGG
>DATLIE010000183.1:0-7611 GCA_035539635.1 Burkholderiaceae bacterium | reverse complement strand
GGCCTGGGGGGCTGCCGGGGCGAAGTCCTGTCGACGAGGCGTGCGCGGCTCGACCCGCGCGCCGGGTTCGGCGGCCGGCCCTCGCCGGCGCGGCGCGGCATCCTCCGGCCGCTCGGCGGGCGCCCTGGGGCGCTGGATCTCGCGCGGCGGCGGTGCCGGCTTCGCGGACGGCGCGGACGGCGCGGACGGCGAGGTGAAGTTGCGAGTGCCCTGCGGATGGCGTTCGTTCAGGATCTCCGGCGGGATGTTTGGCGTGCCCTGGCGGCGCAGATCGTCCTGCCGGGGCGTGCGCACGCGCGGCGGCGGGGCCGGCAGCGTCTCGACCCGGCCGCGCGGCGCCTGCCCGGAGCGCGCGCCCGGGTCGCCCGCAGGGCCGCCGACCTCGGGCGTTCGCACGATCACCGGGCGCAGGGACGCGGCTTGCTGCGGATCGAGCGCAATCCGCTCGCGTCCGACCGGCCGCGCGTTGCGGAAGGTGTCCTCGCGCACCACGGTCAGCGCGTCGCGGTGCTGGGCGTAGCGGTAGCGCGGCGGGCCGTCGCGCTGCGGGTCGCGACCCGGGCCATCGTCGCCGGCGCGCTGCGGGTCGCGCGGGCGCTGCGGGTCGTAGGGCACGCGCGGGTAGCGGTCCGGCCCGCGCTCGCGCCAGTGGTTGACGCGATCGACATAGACGACGGTGTGCCGGTAGGGGGGGTAGTAGACCTCTTGGGGCGCGAGCGGGAACCAGCCGACGGACGGGCTGCTGCCGAAGCCGATGCTCCAGCTCACGTTGCCCGATTGGCCGCCGATCCAGCCGACCAGCGCCGGCGCCCACACCGGTCGCGCGACGATCGGGCCCGGCACCCAGCCCCAGCGGTGGCCGACCAGCGCCCAGCGGCCGTAATGGAAGGGAGCGAAGCCCCAGGGGCTGTCGTCGACCCAGGTCCAGCCCCAGGGCGCGACCCAGGCCCAGCGGCCGTAGCGGTAGGGCGCCCAGCCGTAGGCGACGGCCGACGGGTACCAGATCGCGCCGTAGCCACTGTCAACCTCCCAGCGGCCGTGGTCGTCGAGCGCCTCGATGCCGGTGGTCTCGGGCGACACGTATCGGCTCGCGATCAAGCGGTCGTGCTCGCGGTCGCGCGCCTCGGCCCAGAGGTCGAAGTCATCGCGCTCGCTGACCGCGCGCAGCTGCAGCTGGCCGCTGCCGCGCTCGATCAGGGACTCCTGCCCGGCCGCGAGGTCGACGCTGTTGGTCGGCGTGACGACGCGCAGCCGCCCGGCCAGCGCACGCACCGTGTAGACGCGGCGGTCGGGGTCGTAGCCGACGCGGTAGTCGCCCGGCATCAGCGCCTCGGCGCGCACGCCGTCGGCGCTCAGGCTGAAGGCGTCGCCGGTCGGCAGGCTGCGGACGCGGGCGCGCACCGTGCCCTGGGCGACGTCGAGCGCGATGCCGTGGTCGTCGAGCTGCGAGAACACCGCCTGCGTGTTGCCGTCCATGCGCACCGCGGCGCTGCCGACGCGCAACTCGGCCTGGCTGCCCGGCGGCACCCAGAAGGCGGTCTGCGTCGTGACCGGCTGGTTGACTTGGGCCGGCTCCCAGGCCGCACCGGGCTCGCGCGACAGGTCGACCGGGCCGCGTAGTTCGCTGACGCGGCCGACTCGAGCCGGCGGGTCGGTGGCGCCGTCCATGTCAACCTCGGCGCGGGCCGGGCGCACCAGCAGCAGGACGGGCAGCAACGCGAGCAGCAGCCAGGCGCGCCAGCGACGCTCGGTCGGGGCCGCCACCGTGCCGGAGGAGAAGGGGGGGATTCGGGTCGGGCTCATGCACTCACCTCGGGCCGCGCAGCGGCCGACCCTCGACTAACGCACGAACCCCCTGGTCGGTGCAATGCACCGGCGCCGGGCGCTGCAAAGAAATGCAAACGGCCCGCTGGCCGAAGTCTGGCGGGCCGCCGGGCGCGGGCGGGTCAGGCCACCGCGGCAATCGCCTTCGCGACGGCGTCGAGGTTCTTCTCGTTCAGCGCGGCGACACAGATACGGCCCGAATCGACGCCATAGATGCCGAATTCGCTGCGCAGACGCTGCATCTGGGCGGCATTCAGCCCCGAATAGCTGAACATGCCCTGCTGGGTCGTGATGTAGCCCAGGTCGCCCGGCACGCCGGCGGCCTTGAGCTTGGCAACCAGCGCGACTCGCATCGCCTTGATGCGCTGGCGCATGCCGGCCAGCTCCTCCTCCCACTGGGCGCGCAGCGCCGGCGTCGTCAGCACGGTAGCGACGACCGAGGCGCCATGCGTCGGCGGGTTGGAGTAGTTGGTGCGGATCACGATCTTGAGCTGGCTCAGCACCCGCACCGCCTCGTCCTTGCTGGCGCAGACGACGCTCAGCGCGCCGACACGCTCGCCATACAGCGAGAAGCTCTTGCTGAAGCTTGTCGAGACAAAGAAGTCCAGACCGGCGGCGAGGAACTGCTGGATCACCGCGCCGTCCTCGGCGATGCCCTGGCCGAAGCCCTGGTACGCCATGTCGAGGAAGGGCGTGAGCTTCTTCGCCTTGACGGCAGCGATCACCTGGGCCCACTGCGCCGGGCTCAGGTCGTAGCCGGTCGGGTTGTGGCAGCAGGCGTGCAGCACGACGATGGTGCCGGGCGCGGCAGCCAGCAGCGCGGCCTTCATGGCGGCGAAGTCGATGCCGCCTTCGTTGCGCCGGGCCGGGTCGTAGTACGGGTACTCGCCGACCTCGAAGCCGGCGCGGGTGAAGAGGGCGCGGTGGTTTTCCCAGCTCGGCGCGCTGATCAGCACGCGCGACGCAGGCTTGAGCTGCTTCAGGAAGTCGGCGCCGATCTTCAGGCCGCCGGTGCCGCCCAGGGCCTGCACGGTGGCCACGCGCTTGCCCTTGACGAGCGCGTTTCCCTTTTCCGTGGCGCCGAACACCAGGCCCTGCACCGCCAGGTCGTAGGCGGCGATGCCGTCGATCGGCAGGTAGCCACGTGGCTTGGCGGCCTCGACGAGCTGCTGCTCAGCGTCGGCGACGCACTTGAGCAGCGGCAGCTTGCCGTTCTCGTCGTAGTACACGCCCACGCCGAGGTTGACCTTGTTCGGGTTGGGGTCGGCGGCGAACTGTTCGTTCAGACCCAGGATCGGATCCCGGGGGGCCATTTCGACGGTCGAGAAGAGGCTCATGACAGGGCGTTGGCAGGAGGGGTCGAGGGCAGGGCGGAAGGACGCGGCGCGATGCGCTACGCTGGCGGATTGCGTGGATTTTACGGGTCAACCCTAGTGCCATCGATGCCGAGTCGTCCTGAGCCGATGCCGGAAACCCAGCCGGTGGGTGAGTTCGTGAGCTTCCCGGACTCGCCGTTCCAGCTCTTCATGCCCTACCCGCCGGCGGGCGACCAGCCGCGGGCGATCAACCAACTGGTCGAGGGCGTCAACGACGGCCTCACGTTCCAGACCCTGCTGGGCGTCACCGGCTCGGGCAAGACTTTCACGATGGCCAACGTGATCGCGCGCCTGGGCCGCCCGGCGATCGTGTTCGCGCCCAACAAGACGCTGGCGGCGCAGCTGTACAGCGAGTTCCGCGAGTTCTTTCCGAAGAACGCGGTCGAGTACTTCGTCAGCTACTACGACTACTACCAGCCCGAGGCCTACGTGCCTCAGCGCGACCTGTTCATCGAGAAGGACAGCTCGATCAACGAGCACATCGAGCAGATGCGCCTGTCGGCCACCAAGAGCGTGCTCGAGCGGCGCGACGTGGTGATCGTGGCCAGCGTCAGTGCGATCTACGGCATCGGCAAGCCCGAGGACTATTCCGAGATGCGCTTCATCGTGCGCGCGGGCGACAAGATCGGCCAGCGCGACGTGATCGGCCAGCTGATCCGCATGCAGTACACGCGCAACGAGACCGATTTCTCGCGTGGCACCTTCCGTGTGCGTGGCGACGTGATCGACGTCTTCCCCGCCGAGCACAGCGAACTCGCGATCCGGCTCGAACTGTTCGACGACGAGATCGAGAGCCTGTCGCTGCTCGATCCGCTGACCGGGCGCATTCGCCAGAAGGTGCCGCGCTTCGTGATCTATCCGTCGAGCCACTACGTCACGCCGCGCGACCGCGTGCTGCGCGCGGTGGAGACGATCAAGGCCGAGTTGCGCGAGCGTCTGGACGAGCTGGTGAAAGCCGGCAAGCTGGTCGAGGCCCAGCGGCTGGAGCAGCGCACCCGCTTCGACCTCGAGATGATGAACGAGGTGGGCCACTGCAAGGGCATCGAGAACTACACGCGGCATCTGTCGGGCGCCGCGCCGGGCGAGCCGCCGCCGACGATGGTGGACTACCTGCCCAAGGACGCGCTGATGTTCCTGGACGAGAGCCATGTGCTGATCGGCCAGCTCGGCGGCATGTTCAATGGCGACCGCGCGCGCAAGACGGTGCTGGTGGAGTACGGCTTTCGCCTGCCGAGCGCGCTGGACAACCGGCCGCTGCGCTTCGACGAGTTCGAGAAGAAGATGCGCCAGGCGATCTTCGTGTCGGCCACGCCGGCCGACTACGAGACGCGCCACGCCGGGCAGGTGGTGGAGCAACTGGTGCGGCCCACCGGGTTGATCGACCCGGTGGTCGAGGTGCGCCCGGCGACGCACCAGGTGGACGACGTGCTGCAGGAGATCCACGAGCGGGTCAAGGTCGGCCAGCGCGTGCTGATCACCACGCTGACCAAACGCATGGCCGAGCAGCTGACGGACTACCTGTCCGACAACGGCGTCAAGGTGCGCTACCTGCACAGCGATGTCGACACCGTCGAGCGTGTCGAGATCATCCGCGACCTGCGTCTGGGCGTGTTCGACGTGCTGGTGGGCATCAACCTGCTGCGCGAGGGGTTGGACATTCCCGAGGTCTCGCTGGTGGCGATCCTCGATGCCGACAAGGAGGGCTTCCTGCGCGCCGAGCGCAGCCTGATCCAGACCATCGGCCGCGCGGCGCGCCATCTCGACGGCAAGGCGATCCTGTATGCCGACAGGATCACCGATTCGATGCGCAAGGCAATCGACGAGACCGACCGCCGCCGCACCAAGCAGGTGGCCTTCAATGCCGAGCATGGCATCACGCCGCGCAGCATCAGCAAGCAGATCAAGGAGCTGATCGACGGCGTGGTGTCGGACAAGACGGCCAAGGAAGACCTCAAGCGCGCCGAGGCGGCGGCCGAGGTCGAGGCGCTGTCGGAGAAGGACCTCAGCAAGCGCATCAAGCTGCTCGAGCGGCAGATGCTCGAGCACGCGAAGAACCTGGAGTTCGAGAAGGCCGCACGCGTGCGCGACCAGCTGGCGCTGCTGCGCGAACAGGCGTTCGGCGCCGGCGGCGCGCACGACACCAACGTGGTCCCGATCGCAGGAGCCAAGCCGTGACGACGCGCGTGCGCGTGCTGATGGTGTGCCTGGGCAACATCTGCCGCTCTCCGACCGCCGAGGCCGTGCTGCGCCACAAGCTGGCGGCCGCCGGGCTGGATGGGCATGTGGAGGTCGACTCGGCGGGCACCGGCGACTGGCATGTCGGCGACCCGCCCGATGCGCGCTCGCAGCGCCACGCGGCCCGCCGCGGCTACGACCTGTCGGCCTTGCGCGGACGCCGGGTCTCGGAGGCCGACTTCGAGCGCTTCGACCTGATCCTGGCGATGGACGAGGACAACCTGGCCGACCTCGAGCGGCTGCGGCCGGACGGCGGACGGGCCGAGTTGCGCCTGTTTGCCGGGCGGCCGGTCCCCGACCCCTACGCCGGTGGGCCGGCCGGCTTCGAACAGGTGCTCGACCTGGTCGAGGCGGCGAGTGAGGTGCTGGCCCGCGATCTGGCCCGCCGGCTGGGAACTTCCTGAGCTGTATCCGACCAAATCTGTCGACTTCCGGTAAACTTGAGCGATCCGCTCGGAATCGAGGCGGGTTTACCCGCAGATTCCCCCACAGGAGCCCCCTATGCGACTCACCACCAAAGGCCGTTTTGCCGTCACCGCGATGATCGACCTCGGTCTCCGTTCCACCAACGGGCCGGTCGCCCTGGCCGCGATCAGCCAGCGCCAACAGATCAGCCTGTCCTACCTCGAGCAGCTGTTCGGCAAGCTGCGTCGGCATGAGCTGGTTGAAAGCACCCGCGGGCCGGGCGGCGGCTATTCGCTGGGCCGCGAGGCGGCGCAGATCACCGTGGCCGACATCATCCTGGCCGTCGACGAGCCGCTGGATGCCACGGGCTGCGGCGGCAAGGAGAACTGCATGGGCGACGACAACGGCAAGTGCATGACGCACGACCTGTGGACCGAGCTCAACAGCAAGATGATCGACTTCCTGAGCTCGGTGACGCTGAAGAAGCTGGTCGACGAGCAGATCGCCAAGGGCGTGTCGGTGGCCGAGCAGGCGCCGATGAAGCGCGCGATCTCCTCGGCGCCGGTGGTCAAGCCGATCCGCGTGACGGGGCCGAACTCGGTGTTCGCGCTCGGCGCGGCACTGGTCAAGTAAGAGCACGGGTGGCCCGATGGACATGACGCCCCACTTTCCGATCTACCTGGACTACGGCGCCACGACGCCGGTGGACCCGCGCGTCGTCGACGCGATGGTGCCGTGGCTGCGCGAGCACTTCGGCAACCCGGCGTCGCGCAGCCATGCATGGGGTTGGGAAGCCGAGGAAGCTGTCGAGAAGGCGCGCGTGCAGGTGGCCGAACTGGTGGGGGCCGACCCGCGCGAGATCGTCTGGACCTCGGGCGCGACCGAGTCGAACAACCTGGCACTCAAGGGTGCAGCGCAGTTCTACAAGACGCGCGGCAAGCATCTGATCACGGTCAAGACCGAGCACAAGGCCGTGCTCGACACGATGCGCGAACTCGAGCGCCAGGGCTTCGAGGTGACCTACCTCGATGTGCAGGAAGACGGGCTGCTTGACCTCGACAAGTTCAAGGCGGCGCTGCGCCCGGACACCATCCTCGCCTCGGTGATGTTCGTGAACAACGAGATCGGCGTGATCCAGGACATCCCGGCCATCGGCGCCCTCTGCCGCGAACGCAACGTCATCTTCCACGTCGATGCAGCCCAGGCCACCGGCAAGGTGCAGATCGACCTGGCGAAGCTGCCGGTCGACCTGATGAGCCTGGCCTCGCACAAGACCTATGGCCCCAAGGGCATCGGTGCGCTCTACGTGCGACGCAAGCCGCGTGTGCGCATCGAGGCGCAGATGCACGGCGGCGGCCACGAGCGCGGCATGCGCTCGGGCACCTTGCCCACGCACCAGATCGTCGGCATGGGCGAAGCTTTCCGCATCGCGCGCGAGGAGATGGCCGCCGAGGGCGAGCGCATCCGCGGCCTGCAGCAGCGCTTGCTGCGCGGCCTGTCGGACGTCGAGCAGGTGTTCGTCAACGGCCACCTCGACAAGCGCGTGCCGCACAACCTGAACATGAGCTTCAACTTCGTCGAAGGCGAGTCGCTGATCATGGGCTGCAAGGGCATCGCGGTGTCCTCGGGCTCGGCCTGCACCTCCGCCAGCCTCGAGCCGAGCCCGAGGACACCGCGATGCCCTTGCAGCCCATGATCAGCGACTCGCCTTCTACGAAGTTGAAGCTCATGTTCAGGTTGTGCGGCACGCGCTTGTCGAGGTGGCCGTTGA
>DATLIE010000182.1:0-9981 GCA_035539635.1 Burkholderiaceae bacterium | reverse complement strand
CAGCTCGGCGACGACCCGTGGATGGGCGTCTCGCGCCGCTACCCGACCGGCACGCGCCTGTTCGGCAAGGTGACCAACATCGCCGACTACGGCGCCTTCGTCGAGATCGAACCGGGCATCGAAGGCCTGGTGCACGTCTCGGAGATGGACTGGACCAACAAGAACGTGTCGCCGTCCAAGGTGGTGTCGCTGGGCGACGAGACCGAGGTCATGGTGCTCGAGATCGACGAGGACAAGCGCCGCATCAGCCTGGGCATGAAGCAGTGCAAGGCCAATCCGTGGGAGGAGTTCTCCGCCACGGTCAAGCGCGGAGACAAGGTCAAGGGCCCGGTCAAGTCGATCACCGACTTCGGCGTCTTCGTCGGCCTGTCGGCCGGCATCGACGGCCTGGTGCACCTGTCCGACCTGAGCTGGAACGAGCCGGGCGAGAGCGCCGTGCGCAACTACAAGAAGGGCCAGGAAGTCGAGGCCATCGTGCTGGCAGTGGACGTCGAGCGCGAGCGCATCAGCCTGGGCATCAAGCAGCTCGACGGCGACCCGTTCGCGACCTACACGACGCTGAACGACCGCGGCGCGCTGGTCACCGGCAAGGTCAAGACGGTCGACCCGCGCGGTGCCGAGATCCAGCTCACCGACGACATCACCGGCTACCTGCGTGCCTCCGAGATCAGCCGCGACCGCGTCGAGGACGCGCGCAACGTGCTCAAGGAAGGCGACGAGGTCAACGCGATGATCGTCAACATCGATCGCAAGACGCGCAACATCCAGCTGTCGATCAAGGCCAAGGACAGCGCCGACCAGCAGGAGGCCATGCAGCGCCTGTCGCAGAGCAACGAGCGCGAGAGCGCCGGCACGACCAGCTTGGGCGCCCTGCTGCGCGCCAAGATGGACAACAAGGACAACGCTTAAGTCCATCCCGGCATGACGCGGTCCGACCTGGTCGCAGCCTTGGCCGACAAGTTCGGCCAGCTGACTCAACGCGACACCGAGTTCGCGGTGAAGACCATTCTCGACGCGATGTCCGACGCGCTCGCGCGCGGGCATCGCATCGAGATCCGTGGCTTCGGCAGCTTCTCGATCAACCGGCGCCCGCCGCGGCTCGGCCGCAACCCGCGCAGCGGCGAGCAGGTCACGATTCCCGAGAAGCTGGTGCCGCACTTCAAGCCGGGCAAGGCCCTGCGCGAAGCGGTCGATGCCAAGCTGCCGCTGGACGACCCGCCGGCAACGGCCCCACGCTGAAAGCCCCAAAGACGCGCCCTTCACGGGCGCGTTTTCCTTCTAACATCCACACCGATGCGTGTCCTCGCCTGGGCCCTGCGCGCCTTCATCTTCTTCGCCTTGTTCGCGTTCGCGCTGAACAATCAGCAGGAGACGGTGGTGCACTGGTTCTTCGGCTTCGAGTGGCGCGCGCCGATGGTCATCGTGGTGCTGGCCGCATTTGCCGGCGGCTGCGTGCTCGGCGTGCTGGCGATGGTGCCGGCCTGGTGGCGCCACCGGCGCGTCGCCCAGCTGGCCGCGCCGCCAGTGACGGTGCAGCCCCCGGCGCCCTCGACCCAGGTGCCCTCGCAGTTCGGTGCCGAGGTCGGCATGCCACCGCGCGAAGGGCTGTAGGCGTGATGGACGGCTTCGACATCCAGTGGCTGTTGATCGGCCTGCCGCTCGCCTTCGCGCTCGGGTGGATTGGTTCGCGCATCGACCTGCGGCAGTGGCGGCGCGAACAGCGCGCGCAACCCAAGGCCTACTTCAAGGGCTTGAACCTGCTGCTCAACGAGCAGCCGGACAAGGCCATCGATGCCTTCATCGAGGCCGTGCAGCACGACCCGGACACGAGCGAGCTGCACTTCGCGCTCGGCAACCTGTTCCGGCGCCGCGGCGAGTTCGAACGGGCGGTGCGCGTGCACGAGCACCTGCTGCAACGCGGCGACCTGCCCGCGGCAGAGCGCGAGCGCGCCCAGTACGCGCTGGCACAGGACTTCATGAAGGCCGGTCTGTTCGACCGCGCGGAGCAGGCCTTCAAGGCCCTGGCCGGGAGCCCCTACGACACCGAGGCGCGCCTGGCGCTGCTGCAGCTGCACGAACGCGCGCGCGACTGGCGCGCCGCATCGGACGACGCCGTCCAGCTCGAGCGGGCCGGCGCCGGCTCGTTCGCGGCGCGCGTCGCGCACCACTGGTGCGAACTCGCGCTCGAGGCCGATGCCGGCGGCGACACCGCTGCCGCCGAGGCCGCGCTGCAACGTGCGCGCGAGGCCGCAGGCGGCTCAGCACGCCCCTGGGTGCAGACCGGCCAGCGTCTGGCCCGCGCCGGGCGCCACGCCGACGCGCTGGCGGCGTGGAACGAACTGCGTCAGCGCCACCCAGGCGCCTTCACCCTGGTGGCCACGGAATACGCCGCGAGCGCGAAGGCCGCATCGATGTCCGGCGAGGCGCTGGCCGCTCTGATCGCCCTGCATGCGCAGCAGCCCTCGTCCGAACTGCTGCGCGCGATCGTCGCCCTCGAGGGCAGCGCGGAACGCGCCCGCGAGCGCTGGATCGAGGAGCTCGCACGACAGCCGACGCTGTCCACCGCGGCGGTCGTGCTGCACGACCGCGCGCAGGGCGACCCGACGGCGATGGCGCTGGCCGGCATCGTGGAGCGCGCCGCCGCGCCACTCGCACGCTACCGCTGTGCCGCCTGCGGCTTTGAAGCGCAACGCTGGTTCTGGCAGTGCCCGGGCTGCCTCGGCTGGGACACCTTCCCGCCGCTGCGCCTGGAAGACCAGTAGCGCGCGATGAGCGAGCTGACTCCGCAGCGCACGATCCTGTGCATGAAGTGGGGCACGAAGTACGGCCCCGAGTACGTCAACCGCCTCTACGCGATGGTGCGGCGCCACCTGCGCGGCGACTTTCACTTCGTCTGCCTGACCGACCGCGCCGACGGCGTTCGCACCGAGGTGCAGTGCCTGCCGATCCCGGCCCTCGCACTACCCGAAGGCATCCCCGAGCGCGGCTGGACCAAGCTCACCACCTTCGCGGCCGACCTGCACGGCCTCAAGGGCACCGCCTTGTTCCTCGACCTCGACGTGGTGATCGTCGACGACATCACGCCATTCTTCGAGCAGCCCGGCGACTTCCTGATCATTCACGACTGGAAGCGGCCCTGGCGCGTCACCGGCAACTCGTCGGTCTACCGCTTCGAACTCGGTGCGCACCCGGAGGTGCTGGAGCGCTTCCGGCGCGAGCACCAGAGCGTGCGCGCGCGCTTGCGCAACGAGCAGGCCTGGCTGTCGGAGGTGATTCATGAGCAGGGCAAGCTCGCCTACTGGCCGGCCGCCTGGTGCGCGAGCTGGAAGTACCACTGCATCCCGCGCTGGCCGCTGAACTACCTGCGCTCGCCTTCGATCCCTGCAGGGGCTCGCATCCTGATCTTTCACGGCGTGATCAACCCGCCCGATGCGATCGAGGGCCGCTCGACGCATGCTTGGCGGCGCCCGCTGCCGGCGCCCTGGATCGCCGAGCACTGGCGCGAGTAGGGCCGCGCCGCCTCTCAGGCCCGCAAGGCCGGCAGATCGCGAATCGCCTGAATGACCCGTGCGCGCGCGTAGTGCGCGCCGATGCGCGCGCGATTGGCGGCGCGCTCGGCTTCGGCCAGAGGCTCGAGCGGTGCCGTGCCCGCCGCGAGCTCGTCGGTGCTGCGCAGGTGGATGCCGAGGTCGCGGTAGAAGCTGGCCAGCGGGTTCTCGGGTCGCAGATAAACCGTGGCCCCCTTGAACAGCGCGGCGCCGATGTTGCCCACCGCCTGCTGGCGCCGGTGGTTCATCACGACAAAGCCACAGCCACCGATGCGCCGGTTGTACTCGTCGATCGGCATCCATTGCGTCAATGGATCGAAACGCTCGCCGAACAGCCGCGTGCCGACTTCAGCGACCTGTCGTCCGTAGTTCAGGTTGCCGTACGACAGCGGGGCGATGACCCGCCCTTCGTCCACGCGCCCGTGCAGCAGCTCGAACGCCTCGACATGGTTGTTCGACGCGGTGGCCGAGTTGCCGACCAGCACGTCCGGTCCCGCCATCGACGCCGCGCCGCGCTCGAACACGTCCTCGGTCGTGAACAGCGGCAGTTCATGGTGCACTGCCACCAGGCCGGGCACGGCGCGCCTGAGCATCGGCACCTCGGGCGGCAGCACGCAGAAGCTGTGCAGCCGCGGCGCGATGGCGGTCAGCGCCATCGTCTTCTCCGCTGGCGCCTCGTCGTCGGCGCCGACGAGTGCGCGGGTCTGCGGCAGCAAGGCCGGCCCGAGCTGCGACGCCAGCAGCGGGTAGTAGTCGTAGCCCCAGCCGAGCCAGGCCACGCGCGCGCGATCCGGCGCACGCCGGATCGCGTTGGCGAAGATCGTCGTCATGCTGTGCGCGACGATCGCGTCCGCACCCGCCACGTCACCGGCGATCAGCGGCGTGCGGAACCACCATTCCGCGCGGTCCTGCACCCCGGGCCCGGGCGCGACGAACTTCAGAGCGGCGCGACTGCGGCGCGCGATCAACCAGTGGTTCTGACCCGGGAACGCGAGCTCGAACAACTCGCGCATCAACGGAATGAACTTCTCGTCGCGCGCGAGGTGGACGATCCTCATCGGCTGCCGCACACCTCGGCGCAGGCGGCGTGGAACGTGTCGATCACCAGGTCGCGGTCGACCCCGATCCACAACGGCAGGCGCAGCAGGCGCTCGGACAAGGTGTCGGTGTGCGTCATCGGCGTGGCCGTGCGTGCAAACCGCTGACCCGCGGGGGCAGAGTGCAGGGGCACGTAGTGAAACACCGGACTCACATTGCGTTCGCGCATGCGCCGGATGACCTCCTGGCGCGCGGCGAGCGAGGGCAGCAGCACGTAGTACATGTGGGCGTTGTGCACGCAGCCCTCGGGCACGATCGGCCGGCGCAGCCAGCCGCGCTCCTCCAGCGGCGCCAGCGCCTCGTGGTAGTGGCGCCAGATGCCCAGGCGCCGGCGCGTGATGTCGTCGCCCTGTTGCAACTGGGCCCACAGAAACGCCGCAATCAGTTCGCCCGGCAGGTAGGACGAACCGACGTCGACCCAGGTGTACTTGTCGACCTGGCCGCGGAAGAACGCGCTGCGGTTCGTGCCCTTCTCGCGGATGATCTCGGCGCGCGCAGCCAGCGCTTCGTCGTTGGTCAGCAGCGCCCCGCCCTCGCCCGAGATCACGTTCTTGGTCTCGTGGAAGCTCAGGCAGCCCAGATCGCCGATCGATCCGAGGGGCTTGCCGTGGTAGGTGGAGCCGACGCCCTGCGCCGCGTCCTCGATCACCATCAGCCGGTGCCGGCGCGCGATGTCCAGCAGCGTGTCCATCTCGCAGGCCACGCCGGCGTAGTGCACCGGCACGATGGCCTTGGTGCGGGGCGTGATCGCGCCTTCGACCAGCTTCTCATCGAGATTCAGTGTGTCGGGGCGGATGTCGACGAACACCGGCACGCCGCCGCGCAGCACGAAGGCATTCGCGGTAGAGGTGAAGGTGTAAGAGGGCATGATCACCTCGTCGCCCGGCTCGATGCGCGCCAGCAGCGCGCTCAGTTCGAGTGCGGCCGTGCACGAGTGGGTGAGCAGCGCCGTGTGCACGCCGAACTGCTTCTCCAGATGCTCGTGGCAGTGCTTGGTGAACGGCCCGTCGCCGGCCAGCATGCCGTTGGCATGCGCCTCCGCGATGTAGACGAACTCGCGGCCGGTCATGTACGGGCGGTTGAACGGTTCCATGGCACCCTCCTGTCAGTCGCGGCGCTCGGTGCGGGCCGCGGGATACACGCCGCCTTCGGCACAGTCGTCCATGATCACGGCACCGGCACCGATGACGCAGCGCGCACCGATCTTCACACGGTCGCGGATCGTCGCGTTGGTGCCGATGAAGCAGAGTTCGCCGATCTCGGCGTCACCGGCCACGACCGCCGCAGGCGCGAAGAAGCAGTGCTCGCCGACGCGGGTGTGGTGGTTGATGCCGACCTGCGGGCACAGGAACACGTCATCGCCCAGGCGGGCGAACGGCGACACGACCGCCTGCTCCTGGATCAGCGTGTTGGCGCCGATGCGCACGTTCTCGGCCACCCAGGCGCTGGGGTGAACATAGCTCGGCAGCGTGTAGCCGCGCGCGCGCGCCAGGTCGAACTTTCGCTTGCGCGCCTCGGTGGCGAGGAAGCCGATCGCGATGAACAAGTCGTGCGTCGCCGGCGGATAGCGCCGCAGCGCCTCCTCGAACTCCAGCACGGGCAGTCCGCAGAACCGATCCTCGCGCAGGTACTCGGCGTCGACCGCGAAGGCCTCGACCCGGCGACCCTGCCGCTGCGCGAAGTAGAAATGCATCTGCTCGGCCAGCAGGGCCGTGCCCACGATGACGATCGGCTTGTCCATGATCTCGGTCGGCGGCGCTACTCGCGCCAATGTTCCTCGATCCATCGTACCGGCAACACGAAGCGCTGCAGGTGGCGCCGCGCAGAGTCGTCGACGCGCGGGCCGGCGAAGGTGGCGCGCAGGTGCTGCCAGCGGCCGGGGAACGGCGCCACGCGCTTGTTCCAGCGCCCGACCATGACGTCGTCCGGATTCGGGCCGCCGGGGAAGGTCACGATGCGCGCATCTCGCGGCAGGCGCGCCGCGCGGAAGTAGCGTATCGGGAACGGCGGCAGGCAGTGCAGCCGGAAGTGCTTGGTCCACGCCTCGGGCCAGAACTTCACGCCGCCCGTGACCGCCGCCGTCACGTAGTGCTGCTCGAAGCGGTACTTGTCGGCAATGCCCTGCGCATCAGCCCGGAAGTCGCCGAGGACATGCGCGTTGCCGCCCACCGGGAAGCGGAACACCGAAGTCTGGCCGAGCTTCTCGAGCGGCCGCGCCCAGTTGCGCGCCACGTACACGTCGCCGGGCTCGCCGATCGAGAAGTAGTCGTCCAACGGCCCGACGATCACCGAATCGAGGTCGATGAACAGCGCCGGCTGCCCGGCCTCGAGGCCGGGCACCTCGCGCCCCCAAAGCACCTGCTTGCGCCACTTGCCCATCGTGCGCTGCGGGTGCGGCACGCCGAGTTCCGGCAGGTCGTGGCACTCGACTTCGGTGCGGATGCCCGCGCGGTCGTCGGTCAGGCAGACGAAGCGAAACGGCGGCGTCAGGTGGCGCGCCACCATGGCATAGAGCCGGTTCACGTACTCGGGGCCGTACATCGTGCCCCACTTGACGCAGACCACCTGCTTCACGCCGCTGCCCCTTGCCATGCGCGGCGCAGCCAGTCGACGCTACCGATGCGGCGGTACCACTTGTGCCCACCGCCGGCCAGCACGTCGCCCATCTTCGGTTCGCCGGCGAAGACGACGATCTTCGCGCCCGGCGGCACCGCCGGGTCGCGCCAGTAACTCGGCAGGCCGCGCGGCACGCAGGCATTCTTGAAGCTCACGCACCATTCGGAGGGCCAGTATTGCAGGTCGCCATGCGCGGCAAGCTGCGCACTCTGGAACTGCTGCGAGATCTCGTAGGCCGCGGTGGCCGCCTTCGGGTCTGACAGGTACGCATCCAGGATGTACTGGTGCGCGCCGACCTCGAAGCGGAACACCGACGAGTTGCCCACGCTGTGCAGGAAGCGGTCGCGCGCCGGATTGAGCTTGCGCAGCGGCTTGGTGCGGAACAGGTCGTCGTCACGCACGATGAAGAAACGCCCGGGCCGGTCGAAGAAGGGCGCGAGGTCGTCGACGATCACGAGGTCGAGGTCGAGAAAGAGCGTCGGCCCGCTGAGCTCCGCCAAGTGCGGGCGAAACACCGCCAGCTTCTGCCAGCGCGTGTCGGTGTGGCCGGGCGGCAGACCGAGGTCCGGCAGCGGCAGCGCCTCGACGTCGGGCGCCAGGCCGCCAGCATCGTCGGTGAAACAGACGAAGCGGTGCGGCCGCGCGAGGTGGCGCGCGACGCCGGCGCGCAGGTGGTTGACGTATTCGGGGCCGTACAGGCGCCCCCACTTCATGCAGATGACGTTGACCGGCGCGATCATTCGTAGACCACCGCGGCACGCCCCTCGTGCGCCAGCGTCTTCCAGCGCGCCAGCGCCTCGTCGCTCGGCCAGAAGCGCGCGGCGTCGCCGAGGTCGAGCGCCGCTTCGGCGCGCTCGCGCTGCAACTGCAGCCGGATCACGAGGCCCTGCTGCAGCTCACCCTGGTCGGTCTCGACCTTCTTCGGCGGCCAGGTGCGGATCACGTCGGCCACCGGCGGCGGCTTGCCGTTCACGGCCACGCTGAGGTAGCGGCCGAAGCGCGCGCGTGCCGACGGCAGGTCCCACACCGAGTTCACCTGCAGGCGCAGGCCGCCGCTGAAGCGGTCGTTCTGCACCTTGCCCTGGATCACCACCAGCTCGTCCTCCTTCAGGCGCTCGCGGTTCGCGTCGTACAGCTCCTCGGATGCGACGGCCTCGATGTACTCGCTGCCGTCGTCGAGGCGGAAGATCGCGGTGCGCCCGCGTGCGCCATTGACCACGCGCAGGTCGCTGACGATGCCGGCCAGCAGCTGCGGCTCGCGGCTGTCCACCAGGTCGGCGATGCGCTTCTTCGCGAAGAGGCGCACCTCGGGCGCGTACTCCTCGAACAGATGGCCCGACAGGTAGAAGCCCAGCGCGGTCTTCTCCGCCGTCAGCCGCTCCTTGATGCTCCAGGGCTCCGTCTTCACGAGCGACGGCTCCTGCGTGCTCGCGGCATGCGAGTCGTCGAAGTCGAACAGGCCGCCCTGGTGCTCGTTGATGTCCTGCGTGTCGGCCCAGTCGAACGCCAGGCCGACGCTTGCGAGCGCCGACGCCCGATCGGGATGCAGCGCGTCGAAGGCGCCGGCCTTGATCAGCGCCTCTACCACGCGCTTGTTGACGCGCTGGCGGTCGACGCGGGCGGCGAAGTCGAACAGGCTGCGGAACGGCCCCCCGCCTTCGCCCTGCTTGTCGCCGGTGCCTTCTCGGGCCGCGATGATCGCCTCGATCGCGCCCTGCCCCGTGCCCTTGACGGCGCCCAGGCCGTAGCGCACCACGGTGTCGCTGACCGGCTCGAAACGGTAGGCGCCGCGGTTCACGTCCGGCGGCTCGAAGCTGACGCCGAACTGCTTCGCGTCCGCAAGCAGCAGCTTCAGCTTGTCGGTGCTGTCGAGTTCGACCGTCATGTTCGCGGCGTAGAACTCGGCCGTGCAGTGCACCTTCAGCCAGGCCGTGTGGTACGCAAGCAGCGCGTACGCCGCGGCATGGCTCTTGTTGAAGCCATAGCCCGCGAACTTCTCCATCAGGTCGAAGACCTCATCGGCCTTGGCCTGCCCGATGCCGTTCTTCGCCGCGCCGGCGCGGAAGATCTCGCGCTGCTGCGCCATCTCCTCGGCCTTCTTCTTGCCCATCGCGCGGCGCAGCAGATCGGCGCCGCCGAGCGAGTAGCCGCCCAGCACCTGCGCGGCCTGCATCACCTGCTCCTGGTAGACGAAGATGCCGTAGGTCTCGCTGAGCAAGCCTTCGAGCAGCGGGTGCGGGTACTCGATTGGCTCGCGCCCATGCTTGCGGGCGCAGAACATCGGTATGTTCTCCATCGGCCCGGGGCGGAACATCGCGTTGAGCGCGATCAGGTCCTCGAGGCGGTTCGGCTCGGCGTCCTTCAACATGCGCCGCATGCCTGCGCTTTCGAACTGGAACACCGCCTCGGTCTTGCCCTCGGCGAAGATCCGGTAGGTGGCGGCGTCGTCGAGCGGCAGCTGCGCGTAGTCGAAGTTCTCGCGCCCCTTGCGCCGCGCGCGGACCAGTTCCTTCGCCTGCTCCAGGATCGTCAGCGTGGCCAGGCCCAGGAAGTCGAACTTCACCAGGCCGATCGCTTCGACGTCGTCCTTGTCGAACTGGCTCACGGCGCTGTCGCTGCCGGGCTGCTGGTACAGCGGGCAGAAGTCGGTGATGCGGCCGGGCGCGATCAGCACACCGCCAGCGTGCATGCCGACGTTGCGCACGATGCCCTCGACACG
>DATLIE010000181.1:0-9198 GCA_035539635.1 Burkholderiaceae bacterium | reverse complement strand
TCGAGCACCTGCTTCATCAGGTAGATGCGCCCGCGCGGGCCGTCGAGTTCGTCGCCGAGCAGCTGGTAGGTCGGGCAGGTGGCGGTGCAGAAGCCGCAGTGCACGCACTTGCGCAGGATCGCTTCGGCAGCGTCGCCGTCGGGTGTGCCCTTGAACTCGGGCGCAAGGTTGGTCTGCATCAGGCGGCGTCGTCGGGAGCGCGGTCGGAGAACAGGCGGCCGCGGTCGAACACACGGTCGGGGTCGAAGGCGTCGGCGAGCGCGGTCTGGATGCGCGCCTGCACCGCGTTCAGCGGGTGGAAAGCACCGGCGCGTCGGTCGCGCCCGCGGAACAGCGTCGCGTGGCCACCAGCTTGCGCGGCCACGTCGCGCACCTGGGCGGCACTGGCATGCGTGCTCCACCAGCGCAATGCGCCGCCCCATTCGATCAGCTGCTCGCCGGGCAGCAGCAGCGGTGGCGCGGTGGCCGGCACCGACAGGCGCCACAGCGCCGCGCCGTCGTCCTCGGCTTTCGCGGCGGCGGCGAAGAACTCGTCGCCATGGTCGCGCAGGCCGCGCCAGAACGCGGCGGCCAACGGCGGGTCGATCGCTTCGCCGCCAAGCTGGCGTTGCGCCGCCTCCACCGCCGCACGCGCGCCCGAGAGGCGCACCACGAGCATGCCGCTCCACCAGGCGCTGGCCGCGATCGGCAGTGGCTCGCCGCCCCAAGCGTTCAGGCGCGTCAACGCCTCGGCCTGCCCGGACTCGAAGCGGAGCGTCGCGCTGGCGGGCGCCACCGGCAGCACCTTCAGCGACACCTCGCAGATCACGCCGAGCACGCCCATCGAGCCGGCGAGCGCGCGCGACACGTCGTAGCCCGCGACGTTCTTCATCACCTGGCCGCCGAACGAGAGCACTTCGCCGCGGCCGTTGAGCAGCGTCGCGCCGAGCACATGGTCGCGCACGCCACCGGCGCTGGCGCGCGCCGGGCCGGCGAGGCCGGCCGCCACCATGCCGCCAACGGTGCCGCGCGCGACGAAGCGCGGCGGCTCGCAGGCGAGGTGCTGGCCCTTCTCGGCGAGCGCCGCTTCCAGGTCTTCGAGCAACGTGCCGCCACGCACGGTGACGACGAGTTCGCTCGGCTCGTAGCTCGAGATGCCGGCCAGCGGCTTGACGTCCAGCGGCCCTCCGCTCGCGGCGTTGCCGTAGAAGTGCTTGGTGTCGCCGCCGACGATTCGCAGGCACCCCTTGGCCGCGCGCGCGGTCTGCACCTGGTCCACCAGGCGGGCGAGTGCGGACTCCATCAAAACCGTTCCAGCTCGGGGAAGGGCAGCAGGCCCTTCTTCACATGCATCTTTCCGTACTCGGCGCAGCGCTGCAGCGTCGGCACCACCTTGCCCGGGTTCAGCGTGGCCTGCGGATCGAAGGCGCGCTTCACCGCCTCCATCTGCGCGCGTTCCGCCGGCGTGAACTGCACGCACATCGAATTGAGCTTCTCGACGCCGACGCCATGCTCGCCGGTGACGGTGCCGCCCATCGCGACGCTCGTTTCCAGGATGTCGGCACCGAACAGCTCGGCGCGGTGCAGCTGGTCGGCGTCGTTGGCGTCGAACAGGATCAGTGGGTGCAGGTTGCCGTCGCCGGCGTGGAAGACGTTGCAGCACTTGAGGCGGTACTTCGCTTCCATCTGCTGGATCGCGATCAGGATGTCCGCGAGGCGCTTCCTCGGGATCGTCGAATCCATGCACATGTAGTCGGGGCTGATGCGGCCGGACGCGGGAAACGCGTTCTTGCGCCCGCTCCAGAACTTCAGGCGCTGCGCCTCGTCCTTGCTGACTTCCATGCGCGTCGCGCCGCAGCCGGACAGCACGTCGAGCATGCGGTCGATCTCCTCAGCCACCTCCTCGGGCGTGCCGTCGGATTCGCAGAGCAGGATCGCCTCGGCGGTGAGGTCGTAGCCGGCGTGCACGAAGTCCTCCACCGCCGCGGTCATCGGCTTGTCGAGCATCTCGAGGCCGGCCGGGATGATGCCGGCGGCGATGATCGCGGCCACCGCGTCGCCGGCCTTTCGCACGTCGTCGAAGCTGGCCATGATGCAGCGCGCGAGCTTCGGCTTGGGCACCAGCTTGACGGTGACTTCGGTCGTCACCGCCAGCATGCCCTCGCTGCCGACCACCAGCGGCAGCAGGTCCAGCCCCGGCGCATCGAGGGCGTCGCCGCCGAACTCGACCGGCTCGCCCTCGACGGTGAAGCCGCGCACCTTGAGCACGTTGTGCAGCGTCAGGCCGTACTTCAGGCAGTGCACGCCGCCCGAGTTCTCGGCGATGTTGCCGCCGATGGTGCAGGCGATCTGGCTCGACGGGTCGGGCGCGTAGTACAGGCCGAGCGGCGCGGCCGCTTCGCTGATCGCCAGGTTGCGCACGCCGCATTGCACGACCGCGGTGCGCGCGTGCTTGTCGAGCTTGAGGATCTTGTTGAACTTGGCCAGCGCCAGCGTGACGCCGAAGCGGTGCGGCATCGCGCCGCCCGACAGGCCCGTGCCCGCGCCGCGCGCCACCACCGGCACGCCCATCGCGTGGCAGGCCTTCAGCACCGCAGCGACTTCCGCCTCGGTCTCGGGCAGCGCCACCACCAGCGGCGACTCGCGGTAGGCGGTGAGGCCGTCGCACTCGTAGGGCGTGGTGTCCTCGCCGCGCCACAGCAGCGCGTGCGGCGGCAGCACGGCCGCCAACGCGGCGACCACCGCACGCTGCCGTTCGGCGCGGTCGATCGCAGTGGCTTCGGCGGGCAGCGTCGGCGCGTTCATCGGAGCTGCACTGTAGCGGGCCGGCGGCCGCCGCTGCACAGGGTTGACCGCTGCACGCCTTTGCGTGCTGCGCATCAATCGCTCAGCCCGCCTCTCTGGTGAAGACGGTCAGCACGCCGGTGTAGCCGTAGAGCTGCTGGTGCCCGATCTCGCCGGCGGCGAAGAAGCCCACGAGCGGCACGTCGCCGAGCGCGTGGCGCACGATCTGCAACTCGGCCGAGGGGGCGCCGAAATGCGGACCGCCGCGCCCGGCGCAGCTGACGTAGATGGCGCCGGCGATGCGCGACACCGGGTCGGCCACCTGGGCGCCGCTGTCATCACTGCCGCCGCCGGCCGTGGCGGCCAGCGCCGTCTCGGGTGCCAGTTCGTCGCGGATCTCGGCGCAGATGCGCACCAAGTCGCGCCGCGCGGCGGCGGTGTCGCGCTGGCAGAAGGCCAGCGTCATGCCGGGTTCGACGAGCTCGGCCACGGCCACGCCATGGCGCGCCGGGTCCAGCCCGATCAGGTGGCGTACGCGCACATCGTCGCCGAAGGCACGGTGCCAGCCGCGCGCCGGCGCGCCGCCCTGCAGCGGCACCGGGGCGCGCGGCGCGGCCAGGCCGACCAGCGTGCGGCGCAGCGTGGCCATCGCCTGCTGCGGCGGGTCGAGGGAGAGTTCGAGGTCGGCGAGCAGGCATTCGAGCGCCGGCCGGCCGTCCAGCTCGGTCACCACGTTGCGCTCGCAGCCGGTGATGCGGCGCGTCGGCCCGACCGGCTGGCTGCCCTGGGTGACGCGCGACACCAGCCCGACGTCGCGCGTGAAGGCCACGCCCGACAGTCCGCCCTCGAACACGCCGTCGGCGATCTGGCACTGCCGCGTGCGCGACGAGCCGAGGCCGCCGAACAGGTAGCCGCTGCTGGTGCGCGCCGACAGCTCGGCCAGCAGTTCGGCCACGTCGTGCGTGTGCGCGTCGGCGTGCACCAGCATGCTCGCTGGCTCGATGCCCGACAGCGGCCGCGCGCCGGAGAACACGCGAAAGCGCCCGACCGGCAGCGTGGCCAGCATCAGCACGAGTGCCGGTTCGTCGAAGTACTCGACGCCGCCGGCGCACACGCCCACGCCCACCGTGCCGGCCCAGGCCACGGCCGGCCAGCGCCGGTGCAGGGCCGCGTAGAGGGCGTCGGCCTCGCCCGCGTAGCGGTCGCTGAAATAGACCAGCCCGAGCGCGGGCTCTTCGGCCTCGCCCCCGGCCTGGGTTTGCTGGGCGTCGAGCTGCGTCGCGGCGAGCGCGAGCGCAGCCTGCCAGTCGGGGTGCGCGGCGTGGCCGACGAAGCAGCGCGTCATGGCCCGCAGTGTGCGCCCAAGCGCCGTGCCCGGCGCGGGCGCCGGCGTCGAATCAGCGTCGCGAAGAGGTCTTTGCCGCCCGGGGCCGGCGCGCCGCGCCGGCGGCCGAGCCCGCGGTGCGCGCCGCCGCCTTGGCCACCGCGCCGGCCACCTTGACCGGCGTGGTCACCGCCTTCTTCAGCGTCTCCTCGGCGGCGTCGAAGCTCTGCTTGACCATCGCCCCGGCCAGCGACTTGGCCGCGTCGCCAGCGCTGTCCTTCATCGCGGTGGTGGCGAGCTGGGTGAACTGCTTGGTCAGCGCGCCCCACCACTGCATCGGGTCGACCGCGCCGCCCGGCGTGGCCAGCTCCGCGGGCGAGGGCTTGCGTGCCGGCTTCTTCTTCGCCACCGGGGTCGGGGCCGGCGCCTCCGCGGCTGGCTCGCGCACCTTGAGCGACTCGCGCAGCTGCGCCAGCGGCACGTTCATCGTCTTCAGCGTCGACAGCGTCATGCGCTGCACTTCGAGCGCCTGGATCGTCGCGGCCAGCATGCGCGCGTTCTGCTCGAGCCAGAACTGCACCGTGCGCAGTTCCTCGATGCGTTTCTCGAGCTCCTCGGGGTTCAGGGTCGGCGCGACCCACTGGCCGATCGACGGCATCGCCGAGCCGGCGTTCTTGACCAGGCCCTGCAGGAAGTCGAAACCGGGCACCAGCTTGGCGAACGGAAGGTTGTTGTTGTCGGCCATGCGCTGCTCCAGAGGGTGCGGACCATTGTGACGGTCCGGGGTGCTACTGGAAAGCCACCCGCTCTACCTGAAAACCCCGCGCCCGCAACAGCGCCGGCAAGGCCTTCGGGCCGGTCATGTGCAGCGCGCCGACGGCCACGAACAGGCGCCGGCCTTCGCCGTGCAGTGCCGCGACCCGGTCGGCCATGGCCGGGTTGCGGTCGTCGTTGAGCGCCGTGATCAGGGCCTTGTCGTCGGGCGTGTTCATGCAGTCGCACCAGCGCTCGTAGTTCGCCAGTTCGTCCAGGTCGCCGCGCTCCCAGGCCGCGGCCATGCGCTGGAGCACGCGCCGCGACTGTCCGCTGTCGAGCTGTTCGACGGTCAGCGCGACGATGCGCTCGGCCTGCGCCGGGTCGGCCGGGATCAGCGCCGCGAGCTGGCGCTCGGGCGTCTCGAGCGAGATCACACGCAGGCTGCGTGCGCGCGCGAAGCCCGCGAGCGCGAACTCCTGGCCGTAGCCAGCATGCAGGCCGTCGCGCGCCGCCTCCAGCAGCAGCACGGTAATGGCCTGCATCATCGGGTGCAGGCCGGCCAGGGCCTGGGCGGGCACGCAGGCGCGCTGGACCTGCCGCGCCAACTGTTCGGCCAGCGCCGGCGCGAGCTTGGGCGACGTGCCGCCGCGCAGGCTGCCCTGGACCGCGGGGTCGAGCGGATCGATTTCGAGCGCGATCGCCTGCGCGTCCATCATCGCGGCGCGCACCCGGGGCCCCGGGAACACCCAGTCGAGCGTGCCGACGTGGATCGTGCCGTACAGGTGGTGCGTGCGCCCGTCCTTGCTGACGCGCCACAGGAAGCCGCGGTCCCGGGCGCGTGCGCCGGCCTCCTGCACCTGCTGCGGCGTCGGCGGCGCGGCCTGCGGCGGGCAGTTGGCGCCGGCCTGGGCATGCGCCGAACCCGCCGCGAGCGCCATCAGGCCGACCAGGGCCGGCAGCAGCTTGGACCACCAAGACGTCATCGAGGAACCTCCAGCGTGAGCACGCCGTCGGCTTGCGACAGGCGCAGTTTCGAGATGATGTCCATGCCGAGCAGCGGGGCGTCGAGCTGCGGCAGCACCGCGACGCGCAGCCGCTCGGCCGCCACGCCGCCCTGCAGCATGACGTCGGCGCGCGCGAGCTGGCCTTCGACCTCGCCGCCGGCGGTGGACGAGCGGATCGTGCCTTCGGGCACCAGGCCGGCTTCGCGCGCCAGTGCGCGTGGCAGGGCGGTGCGGGTGGCGCCGGTGTCGACCATGAAGTTGACTGCGACGCCGTTGACGCGGCCCGGCCAGTGGAAGTGCCCGTCGGCGCCCCGCCGCAGCTCGATGCGGCCGCTGGCGGCGTCGAACGAGAAGCGCGCGCGTTCAGCCCGCGCCTGCAGCGCCTGCACCCCCAGGAAGACCGCGGTGCCGATCACGAGCCAGACGATGACCAGGCGCAGCCCGCGCGGGAACTCGCGCGCCCCGGCCCCGTTGTGTGCATCACTCATGCAGCTACGATGCCATGAAACGGACGACCCCATGCGCGCACTCTTTCACTTGGCGTACCACGTGCACGACCTCGATGCGGCGCGCGCCTTCTACGGCGGCGTGCTCGGCTGCCGCGAGGGCCGCAGCACCGATACCTGGGTCGACTTCGATTTCTTCGGCCACCAGATCTCGCTGCACCGCGGCGAGCCGTTTGCGACCACCGACACCGGCCATGTCGGCGAGCATCTGGTCCCGATGCCGCACCTGGGCCTGGTGCTGCAGGCCGACGACTGGCAGGCGCTCGCACAACGCCTGCGCGACGCCGGCACGCGCTTCGTGATCGAGCCGCACCTGCGCTTCGCCGGCCAGCCCGGCGAGCAGTGGACGATGTTCTTCCGCGACCCGAGCGGCAACCCGATCGAGGTCAAGGGCTTCGCGTCGCTGGACCGGGTGTACGAACATTGACCGGCAGGACCAGCGTCGCGACCGCGCCGCCGTCCGGCGCATTGCGCAGCGTGACCCGGCCGTGGTGCAGCGCCGCGATCTCGCGCACGAAGGGCAGGCCCAGGCCCGTGCTCTTGCGCTGCGTGCCGGGGCGGGCGAGCGAATAGAACTTCTCGAACACCTTGTGGTCGGCGTAGTCGGGGATGCCGGGGCCGTGGTCGCGCACGCCGATCTCGGCCTGGCGGCCCTTGATCGCCAGCGTGACCTCGACTTGCCCGCCCGGTGGTGAGAAGTCGATCGCGTTGTCGAGCAGGTTGCCGACCGCGCGCTGCAGCAGCAGTGAGTCGCCGTCGACCAGCGCATCGGCCTCGGCGGCCAGCGTGACCGTGACGCCGCGCGAGGCGCCCGCGGCGGCGGCGCTCGTCACGCACTCGTCGAGCAGCGCGCGCAGTGCGACCGGTTCGGTGCGCTCCAGCGCGCGCCGCGACTCGAGTGCGGCGAGCTCCATCATGCGGTCGACCAGCTGCTGGATGCGCGCCGTCTCGCGTTCGATGTTGGCGACGAAGCGCTCGCGGTCGGCGGCGGGCATCTCGCGTTCGTGCAGCAGCTCGGCCGCGCCGCGGATCGCCGACAGCGGGCTTTTCAGCTCGTGCGTCAGCGTCTGCACGTAGTCGGCGACGTAGCTGCGTCCGGCGAGCGCGTCACGCATCTCGTCGTAGGCCGCACCCAGCGTGCCGAGCGCGCGCCGGCCCAGGCGCGGCAGCGAGAAGCCGCGCTGCGCGCGCACATAGCGCACGTAGTCGGCCATCAGCCCGAACGGCCGCACCAGCCAGACCGACAGGATCAGCACCAGCAGTGCGACCGCGAGCACCGAGGTGATGCCGATCACGATCGTCTTGCGCCGTGCGGCCTCGATGAACTGGCCGAAGCTTTGCGCCGGCTTGCCCACGCTGACCGCGCCGACGATCTGGCCGTCGCGCGTGAGCGGTGCGGCGACGTACATCACCGCGGTGGTCGCATCGTTGACCAGGTCCGGCGTGGTGCGTGCACCGTAGCGGCCTTCGAGTGCGCGCTTGACGTCGCGCCACTGCGAGTGGTCGGCGCCGACCGCGCGGCCGAGCGAGTCGAACAGCACGACGCCCTGGGCATCGACCACGGTCAGGCGCAGCTCGAAGCGCGTCTTGCGAAAGCCGAAGATCTCGGCGTCGAGCTCGCGCGCACTCGACGGCCGCTACGGTGCACGCACCACGCCGGACCTGGTCAACGACGCGACCACCGCGGTGATGTACGTCGCCGCGCCGCTCACGCGCGACGGCCAGATCGTCGGCGCGGTCAGCGTCGGCAAGCCGGCGCAGAGCTTCGGCCAGTTCATCGAGGCGGCACGGCGCAAGACGATCGTGATCGGCATCACCTCGGTGCTCGCGGTCGCACTGCTGGTGCTGATCCTGTCGGTCTGGCTGGTGCGTGCACCGTAGCGGCCTTCGAGTGCGCGCTTGACGTCGCGCCACTGCGAGTGGTCGGCGCCGACCGCGCGGCCGAGCGAGTCGAACAGCACGACGCCTTGTGCATCGACCACGGTCAGGCGCAGCTCGAAGCGCGTCTTGCGAAAGCCGAAGATCTCGGCGTCGAGCTCGCGCGCATAGAGGTCGCGAAACAGCGGCTCCAGCACCGCGACGTCGATCACCGGCTCGGCCGGCGTCACCGCGCGTTCGGCCCAGCGCTGCTCGATCTGCGCCGCGATCAGGTGCGCGGTCTCGACCAGCGACTCCTCGGCCGACTCGCGGTAGCGCGGGTCGATGTCGGCCAGCAGGCGCCACATCAGCCAGCCGACGCCGATCGCGTAGGCGAGCAGGATGGCCGCGAAGACGCGATTGCGCTTGGTCATGCGGGCCGCGAGACCGGCAGGTCCTCGGCCAGCGCGTAGCCGACGCCGCGGTGGGTGCGGATCGGCTCCAGCGTCGGCGCCACCGCCTTGAGCTTGGCGCGCAGCGTCTTCACATGCGCATCGACCGTGCGGTCCAGGCTGTCGGTGTCGTCGTCCCACACCAGCGCGAGCAGGCGTTCGCGCGTGAAGACGAAGCCCGGGCGGCCGATCAGCGTCTTCAGCAGCCCGTACTCGTAGCGCGACAGTTCGAGCGCTTGGCCGTAGTAGTGGATCGTGCGCTTGCCGTCGTCGCAGCGAAATGGCGCCGGGGCCGGCGAGGCGGTGACCGGGTCTTGCGGCGTGGCGCTGCGTCGCAGCACGCTGCGCACGCGCGCGACCAGTTCGCGCGGCGAGAAGGGCTTGGTCACGTAGTCGTCGGCGCCGAGCTCGAGGCCGACCACGCGGTCGATCTCGTCGGCGCGCGCGGTGAGAAAGAGCACCGGCAGCGTCTCGCGCCGCGCCCGCAGGCGCTTGAAGACCTCGAAGCCGTTCAGGTCGGGCAGGCCGACGTCGAG
>DATLIE010000180.1:0-1552 GCA_035539635.1 Burkholderiaceae bacterium | reverse complement strand
TGCGCGCTGGTGGCCCAGGCCGTCGCCTCCTTCGACACGATGTTCAACGACGTGGCCGCGTTGCGCCGCAAGGCCACCCGCGCCTTCCGCCGGCTGACCGCCAAGGACAACATCAAGTTCGACGGCCTCTCGCGCGTGTCGCACGTGACCGACGCCACCGACTGGCGGGTCGAATATCCCTTCGTCGTGCTGACGCCCGACACCGAGGCCGAGATGGCCGGCCTGGTCAAGGGCTGCATCGAGCTCGGCCTGACCATCGTGCCGCGCGGCGGCGGCACCGGCTACACCGGCGGCGCGATCCCACTGACCTGGAAGAGCGCGGTCATCAACACCGAGAAGCTCGAGCGCATGACCGAGGTCGAGTTCGTCGCGCTGCCGGGGCTGGAAAAGCCGGTGGCGACGATCTGGACCGAGGCCGGCGTCGTCACGCAGCGCGTGGCCGACGCGGCCGAGCGCGGCGGCCACGTGTTCGCGGTCGACCCGACCTCGGCCGAGGCCAGCTGCATCGGCGGCAACATCGCCATGAACGCCGGCGGCAAGAAGGCCGTGCTGTGGGGCACCGCGCTCGACAACCTGGCCAGCTGGCGCATGGTGACCCCCGACGCGCAGTGGCTGGAGGTCGTGCGGCTCAACCACAACCTCGGCAAGATCCACGATGCGGAAATGGCGAGCTTCGAGCTGCACTGGCTGGCCGCCGACGGCAAGACGCTGCTGCGCACCGAGCGGCTCGACATCCCCGGTCCGGCGTTCCGCAAGGAGGGCCTGGGCAAGGACGTTACCGACAAGTTCCTGGCCGGCCTGCCCGGCATCCAGAAGGAAGGCTGCGACGGGCTGATCACCAGCGCGCGCTGGGTCGTGCACCGCATGCCGGCGCACACCCGCACCGTGTGCCTGGAGTTCTTCGGCAACGCCCGGGACGCGGTGCCGAGCATCGTCGAGATCCGCGACCTGATGTTCGCGCTGCAGAAGGACCACCCGCCGGGCGACCCGCGCCGGGTGCTGCTGGCCGGCCTGGAGCACCTGGACGACCGCTACCTGAAGGCGGTCGGCTACACCACCAAGAGCAAGCGCGGCGCGGCCGCGGCTTCGAACGGCGGCACGCTGCTGCCGAAGATGGTGCTGGTCGGCGACATCTCCGGCGACGACGCCGACGCGGTGGCGCGCGCCGCCAGCGAGGTGGTGCGCATCGCCAACAGCCGCGCCGGGGAGGGCTTCGTCGCGGTGAGCGCCGACGCGCGCAAGAAGTTCTGGCTCGACCGCAAGCGCACCGCCGCCATCAGCCGCCACACCAACGCCTTCAAGATCAACGAGGACGTGGTGATCCCGCTCGACCGCATGGGCGAGTACACCGACGGCATCGAGCGCATCAACATCGAGCTGTCGCTGCGCAACAAGCTGGCGCTGCTCGACCGCCTGGAGGCCTTCTTCGCCGAGGGCCATCTGCCGCTCGGCAAGGCCGACGACGCCTCCGAGATCCCGAGCGCCGAGCTGCTGGAGGACCGCGTGCAGCAGGCGCTGGCGCTGCTCGGCGAGGTGCGCGCGCTGTGGTCGC
>DATLIE010000179.1:0-5450 GCA_035539635.1 Burkholderiaceae bacterium | reverse complement strand
GTGTCCGTACTCGTGCGCCACCACGGCCAGGGCTTCTTCCGGCGTCATGCACTCGAGCAGCGGCAAGCCGAGCATCAGGTAGTTGCGCGGCACGCCGATCAGCCCGAACAGCGGGCGCTGCACGATGGCGGCGTTCATGTCGTCGACCAGCAGCACGTGGTGCACCTTGGGTCCACGCAGGCGCGCGCGCATGGCGTCGATCGCGGCGAACAGCGCGGGCGATTCGTGCCGCGTCAGCGGTCGTCCGGCCGGCACCGGCAGGCGCACGAAGAGCGCGGAGACGGCGCTCTTGACCAGGAACCACAGCGGGACGGCCAGGAAGATCAGCAGCTTGCCGAGTTTGAGCAGCAGGACGAGCGCGCCGCCGCCGGTCCACAGCGCCGCGATGGCTATGCCCACCAGCACCAGCAGGCCGAACCCGGCCACGCCCACCAACACGGCCAGCAAGGCGTAACCGGCCAGCGCCAGCGCGGCCACGCGGACCAGGTAGGCGCGCGGGTGCACCGCGCTGTCGCGCTCCAGGCGCGCGACCATGGTCTCGAATCGTTGAATGTCCACGCAGTCCCCCTCCTTGCGGCGGCTATGGGGCCGCCTTTGCAAACCTACTGCCCGCTGGGCGCCGATTCTCCTTCGGCCACGCGCACTCGGTTGCGGCCCTCGCGCTTGGCGGCGAGCAGCTCGTCGTCGGCGCGCTTGAGCAGGGCCTGCCACGAGACGGCGGCGCCGCGCGAGTCGGCCACGCCGGCCGAGAAGCTGGTGCCGGCGTCGCCGCTGGCACCCTGCACCAGCGCCTCGGCGCGCCAGCGCTTCAGCAGCGCGGAGATCTTGCGCCGCGCGCCGGCGGCGTCGGTGTCGGGCATCAGCACGCAGAATTCCTCGCCGCCGTAGCGGCAGGCCACGTCGCTCTTGCGCAGGCTGGCCGCGAGCAGGCGGCCGAAGGCGGCGAGCAGGCGGTCGCCGGCATCGTGGCCGCGTTCGTCGTTGACGCGCTTGAAGTGGTCCAGGTCGACGATCGCCGCGGCCAGCGGCCGGCCGTCGCGCCGCGCCAGGGCCCACATCGCGGGCAGCGTGTCGTTCAGGTGCCGGCGGTTGAACAGGCCCGTGAGTTCGTCGCGCGTGGCCTGCTGGCGCAGCGCCTCCTGCAGCGACTGCACCTCGTCGACCTTCTGCGACAGCGCGCGGTTGGCGGCTTCCAGTTCCACGCGCGCACGCTCGGTGGCGCGGCGCTGCGCGTCCTTCTCGTCGAGCTTGTGCTGCAGCATCAGCAGCTCGGTCTGCAGCGCGGCGGCCTGGTAATGCGCGCGAGACGCGAGCGACGCACGCTCGGTCGTCAGGCGCTGCCAGTCGCGCAGCGCGGCCAGCGCGCCGGGCGCGTCGCCCAGCGCCTCCAGCACCTGCGAGCGCACCTGCTGCACGGCGCAGCGCACGCGCAGGCTGACGCCCGTGTCGCCGGCCTCGGCGCTGCCGCGCACGGCCTCGAGTGCGTCACGGGCGCGTGCCAGGTCGCCCTCGGCGCGCGCGAGCAGGGCCGACGCGACCGCCACTTCGAGCTGTTCCTCGACGATCGGCTCGCGCTCGACCGCCAGCGCGCGCCCGACGAGTTCGCGCCCGAGCGCCAACTCGCCGGCGCGCAACGCGGCGATCGCCATCGTCTCGAAGTGCGGCGTCAGCGTGCCGCGGCCGCTGGCGTCGGCCGGGATCGAGCAGACGCGGCCGATGTCGGGCAGCGCCTCGGCGTCGCGGTCGAGCTCGGACAGCGCGATCACGCGGTTGATCCACAGCACGCTGGCCAGGCGCGGGTTCTTGGCGGCGTCGAAGCGCGCCAGGCCCGCCTCCACGTGCTTCAGCGCCTCGTGGTAGTCGCCCAGCTGCAGCAGCTCGTGCGCGAGGTTGCAGTGCAGCACCGCGTCGTAGCCGTGGCCACGCGCCGGCGGTGCATCGCGCAGCGCCTGGTACATGTAGGCGAAGGCCTGCTCGGAGTGGTTGCGCGCCGAGTAGCAACCGGCGATGGTGTTCAGCAGCAGGCCACGCTGCTCGTGGCGCAGCACCGCGAGGCCCTCGTCGCGCAGCGAGAGCACGAGTTCGAGCGCGGCGTCGTAGCGGCCTTCGCGCCACAGCCCGCGTGCCAGGCCGGTGCGCGCGAGGATGTGGCCGGCGCGGTCGCCCTGCGCGTCGAACAGCTTCTGTGCCGCGCGCAGTTCGGGCGCAGCCACGCGCGGACGCGCGAAGTACAGCAGGTGGAAGCCGCGCGCCAGCCGCGCCCAGGCCTCGCCCGGGGTGTCGGCGCGTTCCTGCGCCTTGGCCAGGGCCTGGTCGGCCAGCGCGATCGCGTGCGCCGAGTCGACGTGCAAGAGCTTCCAGGCGCGTCGCGCGAGGCGCTGGGCTTCGCTGGCGCGCGCCACGGGGCTGCTCGAAGGACTCGCCATCGGCGAATTATCGAGCGCACCTCCCGCGCGCGGCCGTCAATGGCGCCCGTGCTTCCAGTGCAAGGGCCTGCCTTCGGCCAACCTTTGCACGCTTTGCGCGAGTCGTCGCTGGCGTTTCAGCGCCACGCGCTGGCGCGGTCGAGCGCGGCGACGGTCTCCATGTCGAGGGTGAGCCGGGCCGCCCCCATCAGTTCCTCGAGCTGCTCGACCGAGGTGGCGCTGGCGATCGGCGCCGTGATCGCGGGCCGCGCCATCTGCCAGGCCAGCGCCACCTGGGCCGGCGTGGCCTTCAGCGCCGCGGCGGCTTCGTCGAGCGCGGCCAGGATGCGCCAGCCGCGCTCGTTGAAGCAGGCCGCCTTGACGCCGGCGCCGCGGGCACTGCTCTTGGCGAGGTCGGCCTCGCTGCGGTACTTGCCGGTGAGGAAGCCGCGCGCCAGGCCGAAGAAGTTGATGACGCCAAGACCCCGCTCGCGCACCAGCGGCTCCAGCTCGGCCTCGAAGGCGGCGCGGTCGACCAGGTTGTACAGCGGCTGCAAGGTCTCGTAGCGCGGCAGCTTCAGGCGCTCGCTCACGTCCAGCGCTTCGGCCAGGCGCGTGGCCGTGTGGTTGGAGGCGCCGATCGCGCGCACCTTGCCAGCGCGGATCAGCTCGCCGTAGGTGGCCAGCGTGTCCTCCAGCGGCGTGCTGGTATCGTCGTCATGCGACTGGTAGAGGTCGATGCGGTCGGTCTGCAGGCGGCGCAGCGAGTCGTCCACCGCCTGCCGGATCCAGCGCGGCGACAGGCCGGTGGGGCCTTCGCCGACCATCGGCTTGCCGACCTTGGTGGCGATCAGCACGCGGTCGCGCTTGCCGCTGTGCTTGAGCCAGCGACCGATGACCGCTTCGGACTCGCCGCCGGTGTGGCCTTGCACCCAGGTCGAGTAGACGTCGGCGGTGTCGATCAGGTTGAAGCCGCCGTCGACGAAGGCGTCGAGCAGGCGAAACGACGTGGCTTCGTCGGCGGTCCAGCCGAACACGTTGCCGCCGAACACGAGCGGCGCGGTCGCGAGGCCAGAACGGCCCAGGGGTCTCATCTGCATGGCACGGAACCTCCTGCGCGCGAGTATCGTTCGGCATCCACAGCGCCGCTTGGCAGGGAGATGCCGATGCCCGAACCGCGGATCGTGAAGGTGCGCCCGGACGAAGCCACGTCGACGCTGCAGCGCCTGCCCTACTTCGTCGGCGTGTCGGGTGAGCGCACCGGCGCCACCGGCCTGTCGATGAACCTGGTGATCGTGCCGCCGGGTGCCGCGTCGGCACCCCATTGCCACATGGGCTTCGAGGCGGCGATCTACCAGCTCGAGGGCCGCGTGCGCACGCTCTACGGGCCAGGCCTCACCGAGTCGATCGACACCGAGGCGGGCGACTTCCTGTTCATCCCGCCGGGCCTGCCGCACCAGGCGGTGAACCTGTCGGCCACCGAACGCGCGGTGGCGGTGGTGGCGCGCAACATCGCTGGGGAGCAGGAGACGGTCGTTCCTTACGATCAGGCAAGCAAAGTCGACCGCCCCACAGGCACTCTCTAGGATCCGTGCTCCTGCTCGGCGGGGATTGCCTCTATGTCTTCGCCACGTGTCAAGCCGACCTCGGCCGCGATGCCGTCGTAGTCGTCGCGCAGCTTCGCCAGGGTCTCCCTGGGTTTGGGCGAGCGGCTGTGGGCATTGCGCGCGAAGTAGATGCGCAACGCATCCTCCGCGCTTGCCGCATGGATCGGCCGCGCACCGAGATCCCACCACTGGCCGTGTTCGTCACGCTCGCGCAGCACGAACGGCAGCAAGCCCGCAGCCACGATCGTGTCCGATTCGGCCTGTTTGACTCGCGGCTTGACGGACTTGGCCGTGCGCTGCTTGCGCCTTCCGACCTTGTCGAAGCGCCAGTACGCCGACGCAATGGCCTGAGCATGATCAGAACGAGTGAGATCCAGGGGATCCGCAGTCAGCTTGACCATCCAGGCACCGTTGTCGAGTTGCCTGCACAGCGGCAGGATCTGCGCATCCTTGGCCGGAGCGGGGAATCCCAGTGCCTGGGCCACCCGCGGCGACCAGTAGTTCAGCCAGCCAAGCCTAGCAGGCAAGCCATCCTTGCCGGCCATCTGCTGCCAAGTCAAACGCGGCAACAGAGGGGCGATCGCCTTGGCCACATCGTCGCAGTCTGAGCGCATGAAGTAGTTGCGTTCCAGCGCCATGAACAGCACCGCGGAGGAGTCACCGCCCGGGCCCCATAGGATTGGAAGGTAGTGTGCTTCCGGCGGATCCAGCTGCAATGCGAGCGCTGAGAATAGTGATTCTTGCTTCGTCTCGTCGATCTCGATATTGAGCCTGATCTCGATGTGACGCAGTTCTTGCAGCCACACGCCGACGGACTCATCCCGCTTGCGCTCATAACCGGGTCTCGAGCAGCTGACATATGCCAGCGTCGTTTCACGCTGTGCCGGCTGCCAAGCACAGGCGGCGACCTTGACCATGGCTTCCGCCGGGTGGGCAACTTCAAGTGGCTCTCCCGCGAACTTCCCCAACACGTTCCACGGTTGGCCTCCGAAGTCCGAGAATCGAGCAACCACATCGCAGAGCTCTCGAAGGCGCTCCGCATCCAAGTCCTGCTGCCTACACGCGTACTGGAAGTTGAACTGGTAGAGGGTTCGCACGTCAATGCGGCCGCGAGGGGCGCTACATGCTGCGCCGATACTGCCCGCCGACCTCAAAGAGGGCATTGGTGATCTGGCCCAGCGAGCACACGCGCACCGCGTCCATCAGCACCTCGAACACGTTCTTGTTGTCGATCACCGCCTGCTGGAGGCGCTTGAGCATCGCCGGCGCGGCCTTGGCGTGACGCGCGTGGAAGTCCGCGAGGCGCTTGAGCTGCGACTGCTTCTCTTCCTCGGTCGAGCGCGCGAGCTCGATGTGCTCCGGCACCGGCTCGCCATGCGGGTTGCGGAAGGTGTTCACGCCGACGATCGGGTACTCGCCGGTGTGCTTCTGCATCTCG
>DATLIE010000178.1:0-1809 GCA_035539635.1 Burkholderiaceae bacterium | reverse complement strand
GGCGTTCTTGAGCGGTGAATCGGGCCGCACCAGCACCGCCGTGCCGTAGGCGTCCGAGCGGTTCGCGCCGATGGCCTTGACGCGCGTGCCGGCCGCGAGCGCGAAGATCAGCGGCGCATCGCCGATCGGGCCCGAATCGACAGCGCCCGCGTTGAGCGCCTCGGCCAGCGGCGCGGCGGCCGGGAACTCCGACCACTGGATGTCGTAGCCCAGGCCTTCGAGCCCGCCCGCCGCTTCGAGCAGCGCGCGCAGCCCGCCCTTCTGGTCGCCGGCCTTGAGTACCGGACGACCTTGTGCTCGCACGAAGGCGGGCAAGGTGGCGGTCGTGGCAGCGGCAAGGCCGCCGGCAAGCAGCTGGCGGCGCGATCGGTCGAGGTGTGAGGTCATGGGTTAGTTCTCCATAGAAGCAGTGAAAAGGAAATCAGTGGATGAAGCCGCCCTTGACGAAGCGCACCGGCTCGGCGTCCATGCGGGAGATGAGCGCGCCCAGGCCATCGGGTGGCAACACGGCGCCTTTCGCCGAAACGGCCGGCGGGCTGTCGCTGCGGCACAGCAGGTCGTCGTCGGACCAGCCGGCCTGCCCCGGCTGGCCGCGCACGCGCAGCCAGCCGTCGCGGTCGGCGATGAGCTGCATGCCAGCGAGCTGCTCGGTGCCCGCGATGAGCGCCAGCGCCTCCCACGCGGCCGGTGAATCGGCCACGCAATCGGCGGTGACGCCCGCCGCCTTAGCCCCGGGCGGCAGCAGCTGCACCGTCACCAGGCGCGGGTCTTCGCTGGGCGCGACGGTGCCCGCTACGACGCGCACACGCTGTCCGCGCCAGTGCGCGAGCGACCGGGGCGCCTGCGCGCCGCAGCGCACCGCCATGTCGGGCAGGCCGACGGGCTGCGGCCAGTGGCCCAGCGCGCGCAGGCTCTGGCCCGCGCCCTGCGCCTTCATGTAGTCGATGAGCGCCCAGGCATCGGCCGCGTCGAGCGGGCCGCCGAAGCCGGGCATGGTGGCGGTGCCGTGAAGCACGCGCCAGAGCAGGTCGCCATCGGCGCGGCGCCACAGCAGCGGGCCCGTGAGGTTCGGCGGCCACATGGCCAGCGAGGCGGCCAGCGGCCCTTCGCCCTTGCCGTCCGCGCCGTGGCAACTCACGCAGTGCTGCGCGTAGAGCGCGCGCCCTTGCGCGATCGACGTGGCCGTGAAGCCGGTCGGCGACGCGTGGAAGCTCGTCGGCGTTGCAGGCACGAGCACCACGTTCGCGTGGGGCCAGGGCGCGGCGATCAGCAGCATCGGCACCAGCGCGAGCAGGTACCAGCGCGGGCGCCGCCAGAGCAACGCGATCAACAGCAGCAGCAAAGCAATGCCGACGCACACCAGCGTCCACGCGAGGCTGCGTGCCTGACCCAGGTCGATCAGCAGGTTCTCGCCCGACAGCCGGTGCGCCCACGGCCACGCCGGCTGGCCGTGTACATGGCGCGCAAGGCCGAGCGCGTCGAGCACACGCAGCAATTGCAGTTGAGCGCCCTGAAGCAGGCCGATCAGCAGGTTGAGCCAATCGGCCTCGGGCGTCGCGTTCATGTCACCAGGTGGCGCCGAGCCCCAGATGGCGCAGCGCTTCGTGGCGCAGTTCAGCAAGACGCGCATGGCCACGGTGCCGCGGGTACGGCAAGTCGACCACGAGTTCCGCCGCGATGCGCGCCGGCCGGTCGCTCAGCACGATCACGCGGTTGGCGAGGAACAGCGCTTCTTCCACGTCGTGCGTCACCAGCAGCGCCGAGAAGCCCGCGCGCTGCCACAGGTTGACCAGCTCGCTCTGCATCGCG
>DATLIE010000177.1:0-5269 GCA_035539635.1 Burkholderiaceae bacterium | reverse complement strand
CGGTGGTCGTGACCGACGGCCGCCTGGCCGGCGCCGAGCACAAGAAATTCGTGGAGGCCGAGATCAACAAGTGGGGCCCGGCCATCAAGGCCGCGGGCCAGTACGCGGACTGATTAGACGCTTCGAGCGTTTCGACGCTCCGTTGGATCAACAGGGCTGCCGCTGGCAGCCCTGTCCGCTTTCAGGTTCTCAGAGGGATGGTGACCGGACCGTCGTTGACCAAGTGCACCTGCATGTCGGCGCCGAACTCGCCGCAGGCGACCTCGAGGCCCGACGTACGCGCCAGCTCGAGCACGCGTTCGTAGAGCGCCCGGCCCAGCGCCGGCGGCGCCGCGCCGATGAAGCTCGGGCGGTTGCCGCCGGAGGTGTCGGCGGCGAGCGTGAACTGCGAAACGATCAGCAGGCCACCCGCCACGTCCTGCACGCTGCGGTTCATCTTGCCGGCGTCGTCGCCGAAGATGCGCAGCTTCAGCAGCTTGGCGACCAGGCGCTGCGCGGCCATGTCGTCGTCGGCCGGCTCGGCGCAGACGAAGACCAGCAGGCCGGTGCCTATCGCGCCCGTGACGCGGCCCGCCACCTCGACGCGGGCTTCGCGCACGCGTTGCACCAGCGCGATCACAGCACGCGCTCGGCCGTGTCGTCGAAGTGCGCCTCGACGTCCATCGGCAGCAGCTGGATCGTGGCGCGCAGGCCCGGCACGGCACTCATCAGCGCCTGTTCGACCGAGCTGCGCAGCGCCGCGGCGCGCTGCAGCGACCAGCCGGGCGGCATGTGCATGTGCAGGTCGACGAACAGGCGCTGGCCGGCGCGGCGCGTGACCACATGGTCGAAGCGCAGCGTGACCGGGTGCGCGAAACTGGCCAGCACCTCGTCGATCTGCCGCTGCACGGCCGGCTCGAGGGCGCGGTCCATCAGGCCGTCGGCCGAGCGCCGGACGAGCGAGAAGCCTTCGCGCGCGACGTTGCCGGCCACCGCGATCGCGATCAGCGGGTCGAGCCAGAGCCAGCCGGTGGCAGCCACGGCAAGCAGGCCGAGCACGACGCCGACCGAAGTCCAGACATCGGTGAACAGGTGGCGGGCGTCGGCCTCTAGCGCCACCGAGCGGTGCTCGCGGGCCTTCTTCAGCATGCCCCACGCGAGCGCGCCGTTCAGTGCCGAACTGACGACCGAAAGCAGCAGCCCGACCCCGAGCCGCTGCAGGGGCTGCGGCGCGAGCAGGCGCTCGACAGCGGCCCAGATGATCGCCAGCGCCGCCGCAAAGATCAGCGCACCCTCGAAGCCGCTCGAGAAGTACTCGGCCTTGTGGTGGCCGAACGGGTGGTCCTCGTCGGGCGGCCGCGCGGCGATGGTCACCATCGCCAGCGCGAACATCGCGCCGGCGAGGTTGACCACCGACTCCATCGCGTCGGACAGCAGGCCCACCGAGCCGGTGAGCCACCACGCGCCCGTCTTCAGCGCGATCGTCGCCAGCGCGACGGCGATCGAGAGCCTGAGGTAGGCGCCGACAGTCATGCGCGCATTGTGACGCGCGCGCGTTCAGGCCCTGTCGCCGGGCGCCGGTTCACGCTTGCGGCCTGTCCACATCGCGCGCACCAGGTTCTCGGCCTGATGCCAGCCGGTGAAGAACACGCCCGCGACGTGCAATGCCACCAGCCCGAGCAGCCCCTGGGCGAGCGCCTCGTGGAGCTCCTCGACGGCCTCGCTGCCGAAGTAGGCCTCGGTCGTCATCAGCCAGCCGCTCGCACCCACCGCGGCCAGCGTGGCGAGCAGGGCCACGATCATCCAGCCCGCCAGCGGGTTGTGGCCGAGGTAGCGCGGCGCCGTGTGGCCCGCGATCCGACTCGCGTAGCCGACGACCGCACGCGGCCCGCGCACGAAGGCCGTGAAGCGTGCGTGCCGGGGCCCGATCAGGCCCCAGAGCACCCGCAGGACGACGATCCCGACAACCACCCAACCGACCGGCTCGTGCCAGCGCCGGCCCGCCTCCGACGTAATCCAGGCCAGGGTCACCGACGCCACGAGGCTCCAGTGCAGGATCCGCAGCAGCGGGTCCCATACGCGCACCATCGGGACGTCGTTCGACGCCCCGCGCTTCACGATGCCTTGGCCGCGTCGAGCGTCTTCGGGTGGAAGTACGCCTCGACCCGCTTGCCGGCGGTGTCGGTGCCGTAGACCTCGTAGCACTGGCCGTCGACCTTGATGCGGCGCACCTTCCAGCCGGCGCCGACGAGCTTCTTCTCGAGCGCCTCCTTGGCCTGCCAGTCGGCCTTCGGACCGGCGTCCCGGATCGGGCAATCGCCGGTGGCGTGGGCGGCGCCGGCGGCGGCAAGCCACAGTGCGGCCAACGTGGCAGACAGACGAATCAGCTTCATGCGAGCAACTCCTTGAACAGATCACAGGCTCGGGCCTGCACGGCAAGGGTCGCGGCGGCGGCTGAAGGCGGTCTGAAGGGGGCCGTCCTTCAGTGTGTCGACTTGTCCTGCATCAAGGGCGCGCCGATTCGGCGCGGCGCTGCAGCAGCGCCAGCATCACGAGCATCGACAGGCCGAGCTCGAACCATTCCTCGAAGGCCGTGCGCCACGCCTTCCAGAGCAGGGGCACGTCGACGCCGTAGTCGCCGACCAGGATGCCCACCGACCGGTCGAGGGTCTTGGCCAGCACCAGTGTCACCAGAAAGACCAGCAGCGTGAACGCCAGCGGCTGCCGCTCGCGCCAGCCCTGCCAGACCTGGCGCGCGTGCCGCAGCACGAGCCAGCTCAGCGCCGCCAGCACCACCGTCAGGACGCCGGCCGCGACGAGCTTGGCGCCGATGCTGGCAGGCCCGGCGTACCAGCTCAGGCGCAGCACGCTGGCGCCGGTGAACTGCTTGTGCCAGTCGAGCTCGCGCAGGCAGAAGGCCAGCATCACGATCGCCGAGGCGACGACGCTGCGCAAGTCGTCCACCGAGCTGCGGGCCCACCAGATCGCGACGGCGCACAGGGCGTAGGTCGCTGCGGTCAGCAGCTCGACGGGCCCCGTCTCGCCCATGATCCGCTCCACGTCCGCAGGCGGGAAGACGAGCCAGGTCACGAGCGCGGCGACGGCGCACCCCACCACCACCCACAGCGCCGCGAACCGAGCCCGCGACGCCTGCCCGAGCAGGCCGTCGACGTCGCGCATCAGTCGCCGGCCGTGAGCACCACGCGCGCGAACTTGCGCTTGCCAACCTGCACGACGACGGTCCCGGTGTCGACCTTCAGCGCCTTGTCGGCGACGACCGTGCCGTCGATGCGCACCCCGCCCTGCTCGATCATGCGCATGGCCTCGCTGGTCGACGGCACCAGGCCGGCCTGCTTCAGCAACGCACCGATGGCCAGCGGCGCGCCGCCGAGCGCCAGCTCGGGAATGTCGTCGGGGATGCCGCCGCGCGACCGGTTGACGAAGTCCTGCTCGGCGGCGTCGGCGGCCGCCGCGTCGTGGAAGCGCGCGGTGATCTCCTTGGCCAGCAGCACCTTGGCGTCCTTCGGGTTGCGCCCTTCGGCCACCTCGCGCTTCAGGCGCGCGACCTCGTCTTCGGGGCGCCAGGACAGCAGCGTGTAGTACTTCCACATCAGCCCGTCGCTGATCGACAGCAGCTTCGCGAACATGGTGTTCGCCGGCTCGGTGATGCCGATGTAGTTGTTCTTCGACTTCGACATCTTCTCGACGCCGTCAGTGCCTTCGAGCAAAGGCATCGTCAGGATGCACTGCGGCTCCTGTCCGACTTCCTGCTGCAGGTGACGCCCCATCAGCAGGTTGAACTTCTGGTCGGTGCCGCCGAGCTCGAGGTCGGCCTTCAGAGCCACCGAGTCGTAGCCCTGCATCAGCGGGTACAGGAACTCGTGCACCGAGATCGGGGTGCCGGCAGCGAAGCGCTTGGCGAAGTCGTCGCGCTCCATCATCCGTGCCACGGTGTACTTGGCCGCGAGCTGGATCATGCCGCGCGCGCCCAGCGGGTCGCTCCACTCGCTGTTGTGGCGGATCTCGGTGCGCGCCGGATCGAGCACCAGGCTGGCCTGCTTGAAGTAGGTCTGGGCGTTGGTCTCGATCTGTTCGCGCGTCAGCGGTGGGCGCGTGGTGTTGCGGCCCGACGGGTCGCCGATCATCGACGTGAAGTCGCCGATCAGGAAGATGACCTGGTGCCCCAGGTTCTGCAGCGCGCGCATCTTGTTCAGCACGACGGTGTGGCCCAGATGCAGATCGGGCGCAGTCGGGTCCAGGCCGAGCTTGATGCGCAGCGGCATGCCGGTGGCCGCCGAGCGCGCCAGCTTGGCCAGCCATTCGGCCTGGGGCAGCAGCTCGTCGCAGCCGCGCAGACTGATGGCCATCGCCTCGTGCACGGCGTCGGTGATCGGGTGGGCGGCGGGTGCTGTCACGTTTGCTGACATGGCGCTTCGGGTCGGCGGGGGTAAGTCACAGGCCGGGCCCCAGGGTCGGCCGATAAAATGGGCGGGCGGTCGCATGGCGGCCGCTTCGAGAATTCTTCGAGCCGTGGCAGCGAAGGGGCCGATCTTAAAGGCGCCCGCCGCGGCGGACCCTTGTGGGCCCTGGTGCCCCTCATCTGGAAGCGACACCGTTGGGTACCCTGGCGCAGACCGCCATCGACGTTCAGACCCTGCTGCTGCGGCACCGCCGCGCGGTGCTGGGCAGCGTGCTGGCCGTGATGACCGGCTTCGGCGTGGCGGCCTTCGCCGTAGCACCGCTGGCCCCCGACGCGGCCGAACTGCCGCGCAGGCTGGTCACCGAGATGATCGAGGCCGAGCCGGTCGAGCCGCAGCTCGAAGCGCTGGCGGCGCACGCGATCGACCTGTACCGCACCGAGTTCACGCGCGCCGGCGACACGCCCGATGCGCTGTTCAAGCGCCTGGGCGTGGCCGACAGCTACGCCGCAGCCTTCCTGCGCAGCGATGCCACGGCGCGCCGCCTGATCGACGGCCGCGCTGGGCGGATCGTGCAGGCGCGTGCGCGCGAGGACGGCAGCCTGCTCGAACTGGTCGGGCGCATGCCGGCGCAACGCGCCGAGCAGATCGGTACGCACTTCACGCGCATCACGGTGGCGCGCGACGCGCAGGGCCAGCTGAGCGCGACCGAGGAAACAGCCGAGCTGTCTTCGCAGTTGCGCCTGGCCAGCGGCACCATCCAGAGTTCGCTGTTTGCCGCCAGCGACGAGGCACGGATTCCAGACGCGATCGCGATCCAGGTGGCCGAGATCTTCGCGGTCGACATCGACATGCACCGCGAGCTGCGCCGC
>DATLIE010000176.1:0-13742 GCA_035539635.1 Burkholderiaceae bacterium | reverse complement strand
GCCGCTCGAGAACGGCGAAGGCCTGCAGGTGCTGCACTACCTGCCGGGTGCCGAGTACCAGCCGCACCACGACTACTTCGACCCCGCCAAGCCGGGCACGGCCACCATCGTGGCGCGCGGAGGTCAGCGCGTCGGCACCGTTGTGATGTACCTGAACTCACCCGAGAACGGCGGCGGCACGACCTTCCCCGACGTGGGCCTGGAGGTGGCGCCGATCAAGGGCAACGCGGTCTTTTTCAGCTACGACCGCGCGCACCCGAACACCAAGACGCTGCATGGCGGGGCGCCGGTGATCGCCGGCGAGAAGTGGGTCGCGACCAAGTGGATGCGCGAGGGCGAGTTCAAGTAGCCCGGGCTACTTGAGCGGCCGTTCCTTGGCCGGCGGCAGGCTGCGGCTGGCCGCGATGCGCGCCCACTTGCGCTGCTCCCAGGTCTGCGGGCCCTCGAGCGGCCAGCGCTCCAGCAGCGGCGCCATGTCGGCACTCGGCAGGCGCAGGTAGCCGGGACGGTGGCGGCGCAGCAGCCACACGCCGGGGCGCAGGGCGCGCGGCAAGGGCGCCCGCGCGGCGTCTACCCAATAGATGCAGGCACGCTGCGTCCAGAAGGGCTGGCGCTCGAAGTGCACGCGCCCGGCGATGCCGCTTTCGGCCGGCAGGATCACGTGATCGGCCCCGGCGTCGATGACCGCGAAGCTCAGGTCGCTCGGGGTGTCGCCATGCTCGCAGGCGAGGATCACGCGGCGGATGTCCGCGGCCGCGATGCGGTCCACGATCTCGTCGTTGCGCAACACCAGGAGGTCGTTAGCTTCCCATCGGGTGGCGAGCTGGTCATGGCGCATGGTCGGTTCGGGGCAGCTTTCTGGGGCGGAGCCGGGAGCCTAGGCGCGAAAGCACTGCCCTGCTGTGAGCAGGCGCTACGAACTGCAAACGGCGTGCGCGCTCAGCGCGCGGCCACGCGCCGGCGCCAGAGCGGCAGCGTCCACACCAGCAGCGTCAGCACGCCGAGCGCCCCGGCGATCGGGCGCTCGAAGAAGGCGAGGAAGTTGCCGTCGGCCTTGACCAGGCTGCTGAAGAAGTGCTCCTCGAGCATGGTGCCGAGCACGACGCCGAGGATCGTCGGCGCCACCGGGAAGCCCCAGCGCTCCATGAAGAAGGCGACGACGCCCGCCACCAGCATCACCGTGACGCCGAACAGCGTGTTGTTGATCGCGAAGCTGCCGACCACGCAGAACAGCAGGATCAGCGGCATCAGCACCGCGGCCGGAATGCGCAGGATGCGCTTGGCGACCTTGATCGCCATCCAGCCCAGCGGCAGCATCAGCAGCTGCGCCAGGATGAAGACGATGAAGACGGCGTAGATGTTCTGCGGGTTCTCGACGAACAGGGTCGGCCCCGGGTTCATGTTCTTGAGATACAGCACGCCGATGGCGATGGCGGTGATCGAGTCGCCCGGAATGCCGAACACCAGCGCCGGGATCCAGGCGCCGCCGAGCGCCGAGTTGTTGGCCGCGCCCGACTCGACGATGCCCTCGACATGGCCGGTGCCGAACTTCTCGGGTTCCTTCGAGAACTTCTTCGACATGCCGTAGGACATCCAGGCCGCGATGTCGGCGCCCGCGCCGGGCAGTGCACCCACCGCCGTGCCGAGTGCCGAGCCGCGCAGCAGCTGCATCGGGTACTTCTTGACCAGGCCCCACATGCCCGCGAAGACGTTGCCGAAGGGCCGGTCGATCGCCATCGCGGGCTTGTCGACGTTGACCGCGAAGCGCAGCACCTCGGAGACCGCGAACATGCCGATCATCAGCGGGATCAGCGAGATGCCGCCGGTCAGCTCGGCGTTGCCGAAGGTGTAGCGCGGCGCGCCGGCCGGGTTGTCCAGCCCCACGCTGGCGATCAGCAGGCCCAGCAGCAGCGACACGATGCCCTTCAACGGGTCGTTGCCGGCGATGAAGACCGCGCAGGTGAAGCCGAGCATCACGAGCCAGAAGTACTCGAACGAGCTGAACTTGAGCGCCACCTCGGCCAGCGCCGGTGCGGCGACGATCAGCACCAGCACGCCGAAGATGCCGCCCAGCACCGAGAACACCAAGCCCGCGCCAAGCGCGAGTTCGGCCTGGCCCTTCTTCGTCATCAGGTAGGCCTCGTCGGTGTAGGCCGCGCTGGCCGGCGTGCCGGGCATGCGCAGCAGCGCGCTCGGGATGTCGCCGGCGAAGATGGCCATCGCAGTGGCCGTGACGATCGCCGCGACGGCGGGCACCGGCGGCATGAAGAAGGTCACCGGCACGAGAAGCGCGGTGGCCATGGTCGCGGTCAGGCCCGGGATCGCGCCGACGAACAGGCCATAAATTGCGGACAGCCCGATGACGACGAGCACATAGGGCTGGAAGACCAGGCCGAAGGCGGTGGCGACGGCGTCCATGTCAGTAGAACGGGCGGAGCACGCCCCAGGGTAGGGGCACGCGCAGCAGTTTGTAGAACGCGAGGTGCACGACGATCGTGCCGCCGATCGCCCACCACAGCGAATGCGACCACTGGACGCGCAACGCGCGGAAGATCGCGATCAGGCACAGCGGCGCGACGATCAGGAAGCCGACGCGGTCGGCCAGCAGGATGTAGCCGACCACGGTCGCGATGATCGCGAGCGAGCTGCCGAAATGCTCGTTGCGCGGCACGACGGCCTGCGCAGTGGTCGCGCCCGGGCGCAGGCTGCGCACGATCAGGCCGATCGCGCACAGCACCAGGCCGGCGCCGACGATCATCGGCAGGAAGCCGGCCCCGAGCTTCTGTCCCGGCACGTTCGGGAAGGCCTGCGCCGACCAGAGCACGGCCAACCCCAGCAGGGCGAGCGCAATGCCCACCCAGCGGTCGGTGCGCTGCACGCCGGCTTACTTCGCGATGCCGACGGCCGTCATCACGGCCTTCATGTCGGCGTCGGCCTTGGCCATGAAGCTCGCGAACTCCGCGCCGTTGCCCCACAAGGTGCCGAAGCCGCGCTGGGCCATGAAGTCCTTGTAGTCCTTGCTGTCATAGGCCTTCTTGACCGAAGCCTCGAGCCGCGCGCGCACATTGTCGGGCAGGCCCTTGGGCGCGGCGATGCCACGCCAGGCGCCCGTGGCCCAGTCGGAGCCGATGGCCTCCTTGAGCGTCGGCACGTTCGGGAACAGCGACGAGCGCGACTTGTCCATCACCGCGAGCGAGCGCACCTTGCCGGCGTCGATGAGGGAGCGCGCTTCGGGCAGCGAGCAGGGCACGAACTCCACACCGCCGGCCACCAGGTCCTGCAGGCCGGGTGCCGCGCCGTTGCTCGGCACCCAGGGCACCAGGGCAGGATCGACCTTCGCGTCGCGCAGCATGCCGGCGAGCGCAAGGTGCCAGATGCCGCCCTGGCCGGTGCCCGAGGCCTTGAACTTGCCCGGTGGCGCGGCCTTGATGGCGGCCAGCACGTCGGCCATGGTCTTGTAGCTCGAGTCGGCGCGCACCTGGAAGCCGGCGGGGTCGAGGTTGACGAGCGCGATCGGCGTGTAGCTGGTCGGGTTCAGCTCGGTCAGCTTCTGGTGGTGCATCATCGCGATCTCCACCGTGATGAGCCCGATCGTGTAGCCGTCGGGCGCCGCGCCGGCGATCGCCGCGTGGCCGACCACGCCCGAGCCGCCGGTGCGATTGACCACGTTGACCGGCTGGCCGAGGTCCTTCTCCATCAGCGACGCGAGCATGCGTGCCACCGCGTCGGTGCCGCCGCCCGCGCCCCAGGGCACGACCAGCGTGAGCGGCCGGTCTGGTGTCCAGGCCTGGGCGAAGGCGGTGCTGCCGCCGGCGGCGAGCATCAGGCCCACGAGGCCGCACAGCGCGCGGCGGGTCAGGCGAAGCAAGGTCATGGGGGTTGTCTCCTCGGCGGGTCTATCGTCATATGAAACGTCGACCCGAGGACTCTGGCCTGCGCCCGCGGCCCCAGCAAGCCGGGGAAACCCAAAGTTGTCTCTCAGCGCAGCAACACCAGCGCGCGCACCAGGCCGTGGTCCGAGCGGATGCGCTCGCGGCCTTCGTGCAGGTGGTCGTTGAAGTACTCGACGCGGCGCAGGTCGCCGATCGCGAAGCGGCTCGCGGCGACGAACTCCTCGGAGACCCAGATCTGGTCGAGCACATCGGGCCAGCCCTGGTGCACGTGCGAGTAGGCCACGTCGCGCCGGATCGCGGCGTCGCTCTGCACGTCGGGCGCGTGGAAGAGCGCGGTGTCGCGCGCCGTGCGGTCGAAGGCGATGGCCTGCGTGGCCGCCACCATTTGCGTGGTCACCGCGTGCGGGCTGTCGTTCAGGTCGCCCATCAGCACCAGCGGTTCGCGCGTGTTGGCCAGGCGCGCATGCACCAGCGTGCGCAACGCGGCGCACTCGGCGGCGCGCATGACGAGCGAGCGCAGCGTCGCGCGCGCGATCACGGCGGGGTCGTCGCGGTCCTCGGTCACTTCGCCGGCGGCGTTCTGCAGGAACTTCGGCCGCTTGCTCTTCAGGTGCGCCACCAGCACGCGCAACGTGCCGCGGCCGCCGGGCATCTCCAGCAGCACCTCGAGGATCGGGCGCTCGAACGCGCGGTGCTCGCCGAGCTCGGGCACCACGACCACCTGGCGCGGATCGAAAGGCTGATGCGAGTGCACCTGCAGCACCGGCCAGCGCGCCGCCAGGCCGACGCGCGGCGTGCCGGACGCGCCCTGTTCGGCGCCGGGCGCGGCCACATGCGGGTAGCGCAGCCCGCTGGCGGTCACCGCCTCGCGCAGCGCGGTCTCGTCCCACACTTCCTGGAAGGCGACGATGTCGGCGTTCAGGCGCCGCAGCATGCCGCCGAGCCACGCGATCTTGCGCGAGTACTCGTCGGCACCGAAGGGCTCCTGGTTGGCGTAGAAGAGGCGTCCGGGGCTGGCGAGGTTGAGCGTGTTGCAGGTGGCGAGCACCAGCGTCGCGGGGGCGGGGGCGTTGCCGTTGGCCATCAGACGAGTGTCGTGAATCGCACATCCAGCAGCAAGGCGGCAAGCGCCGCGCCGGTCGACGCGAGCAGGGCCGCGGCGACGCGCAGGCCATAGGCGCGTCCGCCCCTGGCGAAGGCGACGAAGCCGCGGCTGGTGCTGTTCACGCCCACCGCCACCAGCACGGCGCTGCAGGCCGTGCTCGCGTCGAGTGCGGCTTGCGCGTGCAGGCCGAAGGCCGCGGCGATCGGTGCATGGGCGTCGACCAGTGCAGCCACCGCGGTGCCGGCGAGCAGGCCCTGCACGCCGAACTGCGAGCGCAGCCAGTTCACGAGCACAGACACCCCGAGCAGCAGCGCCGCGACGCCCAGCGCCTCGCGCAGGCGCAAGGGCCGGGCCTGCGGCGCCGGCTGCGCGGGTGGGGCATCGCCATCGCGTCGGCGCAGCCCCCACGCGCCGACCAGCAAGGCCCCCGCCGCGCCGGCCAGCGCCACCGGCAGCAGGCGCGGCAGCAGGGCCGGGCTCGCGACGGCGGCCAGCGCGAGGGCCTGCAGCCAGGTGGCCGCGCCGGACAGGCCGCCCGCCCCGGCGAGGCGGTGTCGCGCCAGCGCGTCGGCGCCGCCGAGCGCGCGCGAGCGCGCACCGAGCGTCGCGATGGTCGCGGTGCTCGACACGAAGCCGCCGAGCAGGCCGGTGGCCGCGAGCGCATGGCGTTCACCGAACAGGCGCTGCGCCAGGTGCGCAGCGGCCTGGATGCCCAGGATCAGCAACACGAGCCAGGCCGCGGTGCGTGGCGCGAGCCCACCGAAGCCGGGCCAGGGCGCGGCGGGCGCCAGCGGCACGACCACGAGCGCGACGCCGGCAAGCACCAGCGCGTCGCGCAGTTCCTGCTCGGTCAGCCATTCGGTGGCGAAGCGGTGCATGCGCTCGCGCGCCGCGAGCAGGGCCGCCAGCACCGCACCGCAGGCGGCGCCGACCAGCGGTTGCACGACGCACTGGACGCCGACGAGGTAGGCCACCAGCAGGGCCACCTCGGTGGTCAGGCCCGGGTCGTCCTGCGCCGGCGGTCGCTGCAGCGTGCGCCAATAGGCCAGTGCCGCCAGCGCCGCGACCGCGAGCGCGCCAACGGCCACCAGCGCGCCGGGTGCGAGCGACTGCGCCAGCGCGCCGGCCACCGTGACGAGCGCGAAGGTGCGCAGGCCTGCGGCCTCGCGCTGCGGGCCGCGGCCCTTGCGTCGCTCGCGCTCGACGCCGACGAGCAGGCCGACGCCGAGCGCGACGGCCAGGCCGATCCAGTCCTCAGGCATGGAGCCGGATCATGCCTCGACGGTCTGTGCGTGCGGCGGCACGCTGGCGGCCCAGCCGAGTTCCTGCCCGATGCGAAAACGCAGCATGTCGGTGGCGTCGGGGTCGCCGTGCACGACGAAGGTGTGGCGCGGCGCGCGATCGAACTGACGCAGCCAGCCCATCAGCTCTTCGGCGTCGGCGTGGCCCGAGAAGCCTTCGAGGTGGCTGATCTCGGCGTTCACCGGCACCATCTCGCCGAAGATCTTCACCTCGCGGGCGCCACCGATGATCCGCGCGCCGCGCGTGCCGGCGACCTGGAAGCCCGGGAACACGAGATGGTGACGCGGGTGCGGCGCCAGCGCCTTGAGGTGGTGCAGCACGCGCCCGCCAGTGGCCATGCCGCTGGCCGAGATGATCACCGACGGATAGTGAGAACGCGACAGGCGCTGCGACTGCGCGCCGGTCTCGATGAAGCGCACCCCGTCCTTCAGGCGCGCGATCTCGCGCGCACTCACACGCAGCAGTTTGGCGTGTCGAAGCGTCAGCTCGGTGGCGGCGGTGGCCATCGGGCTGTCGAGGAAGACCGGCAGCGAGGGCGGAATGTCGCCGGCGCGCTTCAGGCGCTGCAGCACCAGCAGCAGCGCCTGCGCGCGGCCGACCGCGAACGAAGGCAGCAGCACCGAGCCGCCGCGCGCGATCGTGCGCCGGATGATGTCGCCCAGGCGCGCCTGGACGTCTTCCGGAGGGTGCCGCCGGTTGCCGTAGGTGGCCTCGACGAGCAACACGTCGGCGCGCCGGATCGGTTGTGGTGCAGGCAGCAGCAGGTCGTTGCTGCGCCCGAGGTCGCCAGAGAACACGATGCGCTCGCGGCCGACAGTCAATGTCACCGCGCAGGCGCCTAGCAGGTGGCCGACCGGTGTCAGCGCGACCTCGGCGCGGCCGACGCGCACGCTGTGGCCCGGCGCCAACGGGCTGATGCGTGCCACCGCGCGCGCCGCGTCGGCCTTGGTGTACAGCGGCAGCGCCTTCTCGTGCTTCGACGTGCCGTAGCGGTTGGCGCGGCGCGCGTCCTCTTCCTGCAGGTGTGCGCTGTCGGCCAGCAGCACCGCGGCCAGGTCGCGCGTGGCCGGGCTCGCGTACACCGGCCCGCGGTAGCCCTGCTTCACCAGCACCGGCAACCAGCCGCTGTGGTCGAGGTGCGCGTGGCTCAGCACCACCGCGTCGATCGATGCCGGATCGAACGGCAGCGACTGCCAGTTGCGTTCGCGGTGCAGCTTCAGGCCCTGGAACAGGCCGCAGTCGAGCAGCACGCGGCTGCCGGCGACTTCGGCCAGGTGCTTGGACCCGGTCACGCCGTCGGCAGCGCCGTAGGAGGTGAGTTTCATCATGCGCGTTGGCCGAGCGTGTGCATCACGCCCGATTCGAGGATCTGCAGCGACAGGCCTTCGGTGCGCAGCGCGTAGCGCATCGCGCGCGCGACGGTGGCGGCTTCGATCGGCCGGATCGATGCCGGCAGCCAACCGGCCACCGGCGCGAGCACGCGCAGCGCGAGGCGCTCGCCCCGGCGCGGTGGCTGGGCCAGCGCCTCGCGCGCGCCGGCCAGCAGCGAGGGCCGCGCGATCACCAGGCGTTCGAAGCGCAGCTCACGCAGCGCACGTTCCATCTCGCCCTTGACGCGGTTGTAGAACACCTTCGAGTGCGGGTCGGCGCCGAGTGCCGACACCACGGCGCAGCGCGCAACGCCGGCGGCCTGCGCGGCGCGCGCGACCGCGAGCACCGCGTCGAGATCGACGGCGCGAAACGCGGCCTCCGAGCCGGCGACCTTGATCGTGGTGCCGAGCGCGATGTACAGCTCGTCGGCGGCCGGCAGCACGCCGGGCGCGCCGAAGTCGATCACGTGCTGGCGCAGCTGGCGCGACGGAGGCAGGTCGGCGACCTCGCGCCGCAGCAGCGCATGCACCGTCGCGCGGTCGTCGTCGAGCAGTTGCGCGAGCAGCGCACGGCCGACCAGACCGCTCGCACCGGCGAGCAGGGCGGTCGGGCGCGCGTTCGGCCAGTCATCGGCCAGCGCTTCGGCGGGGACGGCGGACATGCGCGGACTGTAGTCCGCGCCCTCAGCTCAGCGTTTGCCTTGGGTCAGGCGCGGGCCACGCGGCGCCGTGGCGCCGCCACCGGTGCGTGGCTGGCCCGACGACGAGGAGCCGCTGGAACGCTGCGGTGAGCCGCCTTGCGGACGTTGGCCTTGGCCCTGGCCGCGCGAATGCGAGCCGCCACCGCCACCACCGCCATGCGGCCGGCCACCGCGGCCACCGCCGCCACCGTTGCGCTTGGTGCCGCCGACGCCGATCGTCATGCGGCCGAGCACGATCGGCTCGGCCTTCTCGGTGGGAAGCGGCTCGAAGCCGGGCACCGTCTCGCGCGGGATGCTGCGCTTGATCAGGCGTTCGATGTCGCGCAGGAACAGCTCCTCGTCGACGCACACCAGCGAGATCGCCTCGCCGTTGGCGCCGGCGCGGCCGGTGCGGCCGATGCGGTGCACGTAGTCCTCGGGCACGTTCGGCAGCTCGAAGTTGACGACGTGCGGCAACTGGTCGATGTCGATGCCGCGCGCGGCGATGTCGGTCGCCACCAGCACCGGCAGGTCGCCGCTCTTGAACTCGGCCAGCGCCTTGGTGCGCGCGCTCTGGCTTTTGTTGCCGTGGATCGCCATCGCGCCGATGCCCTGGTCGTTGAGCCAGTCGGCGAGGCGGTTCGCGCCATGCTTCATGCGCGTGAACACCAGCACCTGGTGCCAGTCGCCGGTCTTGATCAGGTGCGCCAGCAGTTCCTTCTTCTTGTCGCGCGACACCGGGTGCAGCTTCTGCGCGATCAGCTCGGCCGTGGCGTTGCGACGCGCCACCTCGATCAGCGCCGGGGCGTTGAGCAGGCGGTCGGCCAGGGCCTTGATGTCGTCGCTGAAGGTGGCCGAGAACAGCAGGCTCTGCTTCTTGGCCGGCAGCACCGCGAGCACCTTCTTGATGTCGTGGATGAATCCCATGTCGAGCATGCGGTCGGCTTCGTCGAGCACGAAGATCTCCACGTGCGACAGGTCGAGCGTGCGCTGGCCATGGTGGTCGAGCAGGCGGCCCGGCGTGGCCACCAGGATGTCGACGCCCTTCCTCAGGCGGTCGATCTGCGGCTGCATGCCCACGCCGCCGAACATCACCATCGAGGTCAGCGGCACATGCTTGCCGTAGGTGCGCACGCTCTCCTCGACCTGGGCCGCGAGTTCGCGTGTCGGCGTCAGGATCAGCGCGCGGATCGCGATGCGGCCGCGCGCGTCCTTCTTGTGGGGCTGCGCCATCAGGCGTTGCAGCATCGGCAGCACGAAGCCGGCCGTCTTACCGGTGCCGGTCTGCGCGCCGGCCAGCAGGTCGCCACCCTTGAGCACGGCAGGAATCGCCTGCGTCTGGATCGGAGTCGGAGTTTCGTAGCCATGCTCGCGCACGGCGCGCACGAGCGGCTCGGCCAGGCCGAGGTCAGTGAAATTCATTGGTAGTGGTTGGCCCGACGAGGGGCCGGTTCGCTGCCTGCTGTCACCCGTTGCGGGTGCACCAGTCGGGTAGGCGCGAGAGCTCTGAGGATGTCAGAAACGACTGCGCCGCGGTGACTGGTCGTCGCAGCGCAGTCGCATTGTACCTGCTGCGGGGTCAGGCCGGCATCGGCTGGCGTGCATTCAGGCGCAGCCAGCCGCGCGCGATGCGGTAGATCGCCCACAGGCCGAGCACCACCATGCCGACAATCCAGGTCGCGATGCCCAGGCCCAGCAGCAGCACCAGCGGCAGCGAGACGAGACCGATCACCACCGCGATGCCCAGCGCGAGCCAGAAGGTGCGGATCGCCCAGTCGAAGTGCGACTCGAGCCAGGTGCCGCGCACGTCGCCGCGGTACATGTAGCTGACGATCACCGCGATGATCGACGGCCAGCCGAACAGGAACGAGCCGACCACGGTGGCCGCGCCGAACGCGCCGATCGCCAGGCCCAGCGCGTGCAGGCCGTAGACGATGTGCAGCGTGCGGGTGCGCGCGCCCTCGAAGTCGTTCGTGATGACCGTGGTGTCGGTGCTCATGCAGCGTTCTCCTTGCGATCGACGGTGACCGCAGGGCCGGAAGTATGGACAGTCCACAGGATCGCAAGGGCGGCTGCGACGAACGGCAGTCCGGCCCAGGCGAGCTGCGCGAAGCCCAGACGGGTGGCGAACGCGCCGCCGACCACGGCGCCGGCCGCGGTGCCGAGGTAGAGCATCGAGGTGTTCAGCGACAGCAGCATCGGCGCCTGGGCCGGTGCCATGGCAGCCAGGCGCGACTGCTGCGGCGGCATCATGCCGAAGCCCGCGGTGCCCCAGATCACCAGCACGGTCACCAGGGCCGGCCACGAGCCCTGGGTCAGGGGCAGCAGGGCCATCGTGGTGCCCAGCACGGCGAGCTGCACGCGCAGCGAACGGCGTGGACCGAAACGGTCGTTGGCCATGCCGCCGATCAGCGTGCCGGCGACGCCGGACGCGCCGAACAGCGCCAGCGTCAGCGACTGCTGCTCGCGGCCCATCGGCACCAGGGCCTGCAGCACCGGGCCGATGTAGGCGAACACGGCGAAGATCGCGGTGAAGTAGCACAGGGTCATCAGCAACGCGCCCAGCACCTCGCGCCGCGCGAGCAGGCGGCCCAGGCCGTCGAAGCTGGCCCCGGGCGCGCCGATCTCTGCCGGCACCCAGCGCGCCGCGGCGAGCCACGCCGCCAGGCTCAGGCCCGTGAACAGCCACAGCGGCGTGTGCCACTCGTAGGCCAGGCCGAGCCAGCTGCCCAGCGGCACGCCGACCACGTAGGACAGGCTGATGCCGAGGAAGGTCAGGGCCAGCGCCTTGCCGCGCCGCGCCGGCTCGACCAGGGCCACCGCGATGCCGGCTCCGAGCGCGGTGAACACCGCGCCCAAGCCCATCAGCACGCGCCCGGCGAGCAGCAGCACCAGGCTGTCCGCCAAGGCGCACACCAGGTTGCCGGCGGTGAACAGGCCGAGCGCAAGCAGCAGTGCGCGCTTGCGCGGCCAGTGGCCGGTGGCCAGCATCAGCAGCGGCGCGAGCAGGGCGTTTGCGAGTGCATAGGCCGTCATCGCCTGACCGGCGGCCGGCACGCTGACGTCCAGGCCCTCGGCGATCGGACCCAGGATGCCGCCGATGACGAAGGCCCCGGAGCCGATGATCAGGTTGACGGCCGAGAAGAGCCAGAGCAGGCGCGGCATGGGCCCGATGTTGCCTCGGAAACGACAACCGGGCCCGAAGGCCCGGTATTGCCAATGCGCGAGCGCCGGTCGCGGCTCAGAAGCCGCTGACGTCCAGGCGCTTGCCCGTGACGGTCTTGCCCGACAGCGACGGGGTGGTCACGCCGGCAGCCAGGATCGCGTCCCGGATCTGCGTCGCCGTGGCGCCCGGGTGGGAGTACGCGTACATCGCGACCGCCCCGGTCACGTGCGGCGTGGCCATCGAGGTGCCGCTGTACGACGCATAGCCCGGCACCACGCTCTTGCCCGAGCGCACCGGCACCGTGGACAGGATGCCCGAGCCGGGGGCGCCCAGGTCCACCGAGCTGGCGCCGTAGTTCGAGAAGCTCGACAGGGCGCCGCTGCTGGTGATCGAGGCCACCGAGATGATGTTCGGGCTGGCGTAGCTCGACGGGTAGTGCGGCGAGGTGTCGTTGTTGACCGCCGAATTGCCCGCCGCGGCGACGAACAGGATGTTGGCCGCGCCCGCGTCGTCGATCGCGTCCTTCAGTGCCTGCGAGAAGCCGCCGCCGCCCCACGAGTTGTTGCTGGCGACGAGGTTGATGCCGTGCCGCGTCTTCAGGTCGGTCAGGTAGTCGACCGCCTTGATCGCGTTGGCGGTGGTGCCGCCGCGCTTGCCGAGGAACTTGGCGCTGATCATCTTGACCGACCAGCAGACGCCGGCGACGCCTTCCCCATTGCCGCCGGCCGCGCCGATCGTGCCGGCCACATGCGTGCCATGGTCGTCGTCGGCACCGTCGAAGGGCCTGTTGTCGTTGCCGGCGAAGTCCCAGCCGTTGACGTCGTCGACATAGCCGTTGCCGTCATCGTCGACGCCGTTGCCGGCGACTTCGCCGGGGTTGGCGCCCATGTTGGCGGCCAGGTCGGGATGCGTGTTCATCACACCCTCGTCGATGATGCCGACCCAGACGGTGCTGCCGCACGTGTTGCCGCGCGCCCAGGCCTCGCCGGCCTGGCTGCCGTACGCGTTGCTCGGCGACGTGGCGTCGCCGTACATGCCCCACAGCGAACCGTTGGTGTAGGAGGGGTCGTTCGAGGTCGCCTGGTGCTGGTAGATCCAGTTCGGCTCGGCGAAGTCCACCTCGGCGAGCTGGCCCATCGAGCGCACGGCGTCGGCCACTGCCCGGCCCGGCGGCAGGTGCAGCAGGTGCAGGTCGCCCTTGCCGTTCGCGCGCTGACCCTCGGCACGCACGGTTTCGGCGCGGCCCGCGCCGACGAAGGCCAGCGCAGCCGCCTGCGTCGCCGCATCGGTGCCACGGCGGAACTGCACCAGCATCTGCGCCGGCACGTATTGCCGTGTGGGGTCGCGCAGCGACTGCTCGACCAGATCGGGGCGCCCCTGCGCCGCGGACGGCAGGGACGACACCATGAGGACCGCGGCGATCGCGCCGAGGCGAAGCGTGTGTTGCATGACCAACCCTCCCTGGAACCCGGCGCGATCGCGCCGTGGTGTGCGAATTGTTCGGATCAATGCAGCGCGCGTCATCCCCGGTTTCACAGGGTTTCGGAAGTGCCGCGCAGGGGCAACACGGCGCCCGGCGACAATACGGCCTGTACGGGTCTTCCCGAGGGGAAGACCCGCGTTGTTTTGTCACAGGTAACCGAACCCATGGCCCAGTACGTCTTCACCATGAACCGCGTCGGCAAGATCGTGCCGCCGAAGCGGCAGATCCTGAAGAACATCAATCTGTCCTTCTTCCCGGGCGCCAAGAACGGCGTGCTCGGCCTCAACGGCTCGGGCAAGTCGACGCTGCTCAAGATCATGGCCGGCATCGACAAGGACATCGAGGGCGAAGCCACGCCGATGCAGGGCCTGAAGATCGGCCACCTGCCGCAGGAGCCGCAACTCGAGCCCGAGCAGACCGTGCGTGAGGCGGTGGAGCAGGGCATCGGCGGTGTGCTGGCGGCCAAGAAGCGCCTCGACGAGGTGTATGCGGCCTACGCCGAGCCCGACGCCGACTTCGACAAGCTGGCGGCCGAACAGGCCGAGCTGGAAGCCGTGATCGCCGCGGCCGGCAGCGAGAACACCGACCTGCAGCTCGAACTGGCGGCCGACGCGCTGCGCCTGCCGCCATGGGACGCGGTGATCAAGAACCTGTCGGGTGGCGAGAAGCGCCGCGTCGCGCTGTGCCGGCTGCTGCTGTCCAAGCCCGACATGCTGCTGCTCGACGAGCCGACCAACCACCTG
>DATLIE010000175.1:0-3936 GCA_035539635.1 Burkholderiaceae bacterium | reverse complement strand
ACTGAGCTAAAGCGCCTGAGCCTGAAATTATAGCGAGGCACAGACCCGCGCCGGCTCGCCCACCATGTTCAGCTTCTTCCGCAAGAAGTCCGCGGAACCCGCGCCGCCGCCTGCTCCCAGCGACCGCCAAGGTTGGTTCGGGCGCCTGTCCGTGGGCCTGCGCCGCACTGGGAGCAGCATCGCCCAGGTGTTCACCGGCACGCGCATCGACGACGCGCTGTACGAGGAACTCGAGTCTGCCTTGCTGATGGCTGATGCGGGCGTGAATGCCACCGCGCACCTGCTCGCCGACCTGAAGCGGCGCGTCAAGGAGGCGCGCGCCACCGAGCCTGTAGCGGTCAAGGAGTTGCTGGCCGAGGCACTGACCGAACTGCTGACGCCGCTGCAACGGCCGCTCGAGCTGCAGGCCACGGGCTGCACGGTGCTGATGGTCGTCGGCGTCAACGGGGCGGGCAAGACGACGACGATCGGCAAGCTGACGCGTCACTTGGCCGAGGACGGGCAGAAGGTGCTGCTGGCAGCGGCCGACACGTTTCGCGCCGCCGCGCGCGAGCAGCTCGCGGTGTGGGCAGGGCGCAACCGGGTGGAGATCGTCAGCCAGGAGGGCGCCGATCCGGCGGCCGTGGTGTTCGACGCGGTGGTGGCGGGTCGCGCCCGCGGCTGCGATGTGGTCATCGCCGACACAGCCGGGCGCCTGCCGACGCAGCTGCACCTGATGGAGGAACTGAAGAAGATCAAGCGCACGATCGGCAAGGCGCAGCAGGACGCTCCGCACGAAGTGCTGTTGGTGGTCGATGGCAACACCGGCCAGAACGCACTCGCGCAGGTGAAGGCGTTCGACGACGCCCTCGGGCTGACGGGGCTCGTGGTGACCAAGCTCGACGGCACGGCGAAGGGGGGCGTGCTGGCGGCCATCGCGTTGTGGGCCCGCGAGCGCCCGGGTGGGGCGGTGCCGGTCTACTTCATCGGCGTTGGCGAGACGCTGGAAGACCTGGAGACGTTCGACGCGCGCGAGTTCGCTCAGGCCCTGCTGTCCTGAACGCGTTCGCTCAGCGGCCCTGGCCGCCTTGTGACTGCTTGGCCGGATCGAGCGGCACGCGGCCGCTGTCGAGGTCGTCGAACCAGGTCGACGGCGGCGGTTCCTGCCGCGGGCCGTCATCGGCTCCCATCGTCACGACTTCGGGCAGAGGAATGCCGTTCGGCCCGATCGGGCTCGGGCGAAGGCCGCGCGACGCTTCGACCACCGGCGCCGCGTTGGGCACGCCGGTGCGCTGGATGATCTGCTCTCGTGCCGTCTCGGCATTCGGCAGCGCCTCCTCGCGCCACGTGAACACCTTGACGCCTGCCGCCTTGAGCACCCGCGTCATGCGCGCGCGCCGGCGGCCCGCCCGTTCGCTGTCGCGCATGGTCTGCAGCAGCACGGCGCCGATGACCAGCGACGCACGGTCGCAGATCACGAAGTCGGCGCAGAGATGCCCGATGCGGGTCAGCCACTCGGCATACGAGTGCCGCCGTGGCACCTTGATGAAGCGCGCCAGCGGCACCTGGGCAAAGATCAGGCATTCGGGCAGAGCCTTGGTCAGGACCTCGTGGGCTGCACGCTCACCCCCCGTCAGCAGCCGAGTGACCTCCGGCGGCCAGGCGGTCAGCGTGTCCACTTCCTCGCGGTTGCGGCCGCTGCCGCCGCCGTCCTCCGGATCGGGCCGCTGACGCCGGCCCTTCATGACCAAGTACGCCACCAGTCCGATCAGGACGACCACACCCAAGAGCAACAACACATCCAACGACATGGCTCAGGCTTCAACTCAGCTGGCGGCAGGGACGGACGCCCCGAGACGGCGACACGATACGGCCAGACGCCGCCGCTTGCCATCCCAAAGAGTAACCAGTAACGACCGGGGCGCGTGCCCCAAATGTTCAGCGCAGCCGCCCCTTTGGGCCTCCAGGCAAGCCCAAACCGCCGGCACCGCCGAAGCGGCGCATCATCTTGGCCAGGCCGCCGCCCTGCATCTTCTTCATCATGCCGCGCATCTGCTCGAACTGGTTGAGCAGCCGGTTGACATCCTGCACCTGCACGCCGGCGCCGGCGGCGATGCGCCGCTTGCGGCCGGCCTTGATGACCTCGGGTTTGCGGCGTTCGCCGGGCGTCATCGAACAGATGATGCCCTCCATGCGCCGGACATCGCGCTCGGCGCGGTCCATGTCTGCCGCACCGAGCTGGCCGGCACGGGCGGTCAGCTGCGAGGGCAGCTTGTCCATCAGCCCGGACAGGCCGCCCATGTTCTTCATCTGCGAGATCTGGACCAGGAAGTCGTTCAGGTCGAAGCCATCGCCCGACTTGAGCTTGTCGGCGACCTTCTTCGCCGCGTCGAGGTCGACTCCCTTCTGGACCTCCTCGACCAGGGCGACGATGTCGCCCATGCCGAGCACCCGGCCGGCGTGGCGGTCGGCGTCGAACACCTCGAGGCCGTCGATCTTCTCGGACACGCCGGCGAACTTGATCGGTGCGCCGGTGACCTGGCGCACCGACAGCGCCGCGCCGCCGCGCGAGTCGCCATCGAGCTTGGTCAACACCACGCCGGTCAGCGGCAGCGCTTCCTTGAAGGCCTTGGCCGTGTTGATCGCATCCTGGCCCTGCATGGCATCGACCACGAACAGCGTCTCGACCGGGTTCAACGCCGCGTGCAACTCGCGGATCTCCGCCATCAGGGCCTCGTCGATCGCCAGCCGGCCCGCGGTGTCGACCAGCAGCACGTCGAAGTAGTGCCGTTTCGCGTGGTCGAGCGCGGCCAAGGCGATGTCGCGCGGCTTCTGATCGGCTGCCGACGGGAACCACTCGGCGCCCGCCTGCTTCGTCACCGTCTTCAGCTGCTCGATCGCGGCCGGCCGGTAGACGTCGGCCGAGACCGTCAGCACCTTCTTCTTGCGCTTGTCGATCAGGTGCTTGGCCAGCTTGGCGGTGGTCGTCGTCTTGCCGGCCCCCTGCAGGCCGGCCATCAGGATCACCGCCGGTGGCTGTGTCGCCAGGTCGATGTCGGCGATGCCCTCGCCCATCGTCGCGGCGAGTTCTTTGTGGACGATGCCCACCAGCGCCTGGCCGGGGTTGAGCGAACCGACGACTTCCTGGCCCAGGGCCTTGTCCTTGACCCGCGCCACGAACTCGCGCACCACCGGCAGCGCGACGTCGGCCTCGAGCAAGGCCATGCGCACCTCGCGCAGCATGTCGGCGACGTTGCTTTCGGTGATGCGCGCCTGGCCGCGCATCGTCTTGACGAGGCGCGACAGGCGGTCGGTGAGGGCGGAAGCCATGCGGTCGTGCGTCGCGGCGCGATCGCGTGCGCGGCGAAAGTAAACTGGTCACATGAGTGTAGCGACGCCCTTCGCCGCGATTGACGACGCATGGTCCTGAGTCTGCCCTGGGCATTGGGCCTTGCCGCCATGCTCGCCTATACGGCCGCAGCCTGGCCGATGCGCACGCAAGCCCGCTGGCCCGACGTGGCGCTGGCCGTCGGCTGGATTGCGCATGGCCTGGCCCTGTGCCTCGATGTGGTGGGCTACGGCAGCGCACAGGCCGGCGCGCGTTTCGGTTTCGCGCCTGCGCTGTCGGCCACCGTGTGGATCGTGATCGCCGTGCATGCGGTCGAGAGCCGACTCCTTCCGGTGCCGGCGGTGCGGCTGCTGCTCGCCTCGGGGGCGGCGATCGTCGTGCTGCTGGCGGCTCTGTACCCGGGCGAATCCCGGCCTCACACTGCCGCTGGCGCCGCGTGGCTGCCGTTGCACTGGTTGCTGGGCGTGGTGTCGTATGGCCTGTTCGCGGTGGCGGTGCTGCATGCCTGGCTGCTCGACGGTGCGGAGCGGCGCCTGCGCAGCGCACCGCACCCGGCGTCCGGGCGTCCGCTGGCAGGGTCGCTGCCGCTGCTGCAGCTCGAGCGCCTG
>DATLIE010000174.1:0-4735 GCA_035539635.1 Burkholderiaceae bacterium | reverse complement strand
GGACGCCGAGGAATGATGCCAGCAGTCGCTGTTGGCAGGTTCTATTGGCAGGTGTAGCTCGCCGCCGCGGTGATCGAGCCGCTGCCGCCGTACGTTGCCTTCCTCGGGTAGGGGCACACCGGCTGGCTGACGCTCGCGTTGGCCGACTGCAGCACCACGCGGTCGGGCGCGGTGCCGCTCTCGACCCAGCCGACGAGCGCGTCGAAGAACTGGTTCGGCGCTGGCAGCGGCACGTTGTTCGCCACCGCCGCCGGCCCCGTGCTGCCGCTCACCGACCCGACGCCGCCGCAGTGGCCGAGGGCCGGCACCATGAACAGCCGGTGGAACTGCTGCGCGTCGGCAAATCCGCCGGCCCCATTGGCCACGTTGGTGTAGTAGTTGATCGAGCCCATCGGCGCGATCAACTGGTCGCCCCAGCCGTGGAACTGGATGATCTTGGCGCCGCGGGCGCGGGCGGCCGAGAGGTCCGCGTTGTCGGTATTGATGCCGCCGAAGAAGGGCTGCAGCGAGATGCCCTGGCTGTAGGCGTTGGCGAGGTCGGCGTAGGTCATGTCGCGCCAGCGGTTCGCACCGTTGCCGGTGGCGTTGGTGAAGAAGGGCGTGGAGTAGGTCGGGTCCTGCAACTCGAGCGCCACCATGTCGGCGGCGATCGGGAACGGGCCGAAGAACGGTGGGCTCACCGCGTCGCCGGCGAGCAGCCCGAGGAAGGCGCCGCGCGACAGGCCCCACCACAGGTGGCTGCCGCTGCCCAACGTGGCGTTGCTCGCGTTGTCGAGCAGCGGGTCGGGCACGCTGCCGTCGGCCGTCTGGCCGTACCAGAATTTGTTGACGGCCTGCGCCTGCGCGAGGTTCACGCAGGCGGCGTTGACGCTCGCGCCGACCACGCCGTTGCCCTGCACGCCGCTGCACAGCACGCTGGCGTCGCGCGCGGGGTCGTAGCGGCATTGGCGCGGGTCGATCGCATAGCCCAGGTGCTGGCCGCCAACCATGTCGCAGGCGCTCACGGCCGCCGCGCTCACCAGGCCGACCTGCGCGTTGCTCAGGTTGCCGGCGAGGTCGCGCTGCATGACGACCTGCGGGTAGAGCTCGTTGGTGATGAAGCGCGTCCAGTTGTTGGCCGGCGCTTCGATGATGTAGCCGTCGTAGTGCTCCGGATGCTCCTGCGCCATCTTCAAGCCCTGGCGCCCGCCGGTGGAGCAGCCTTGCCAGTACGCGTAGCGCTGCTCCTTCTGGTAGTAGGCCCGCGCGAGCGCCTTGGTCTTGACGGCCAGCTCGAGCAGGCTGCGGTCGGCGAAGTCGTTCCACAGCGTGCTGTTGATGCCGCCGTCCTCGCGCATCGCGAAGGTGCCGGCGCCGACACTGTGGCCGGTGTCGGTGGTGCCGACGACGTATCCCGTTGCCGCCGTGGCGGCCGCACCGGCGTTGCCGATCTGCGTGGTCGATGCATGACTGCCGCCGGCCCAGCCGCCGCCGCCGAGGTTCTTGATGCGCTCGTTCCACGCGCTCGGCGCGGGCAGCCACACCTCGATGCCGATGCCGGCGGACGTGGACGGCGCGCCTGCGGTGCCGGCGTGGCCGGGGCCGACGAGCAGCTTGACGAGACACATGTCGGCCGCAGCGTTGGGCGGCGTGGGGCCGGCAGGCGCGCCCGGCAAGGTGATCGGGTCACCCTGGCGGAAGGCCCGCACCAGCAGGACCTGCGTGCTGGCATCGGGCTTGAACGCCGTCATCATGCTGTCGTCGCAGCGCAGCGCTTGCGTGTCCGACGATGACGAACTGCCGCCGCAGCCGGCGATGAACGCCGCGACGACGAACAGTGCAGTGCCGAACAATCCGCGTGCGCCTCTCATGGTGTCTCCTCCGTGTGTGAGGGCGCGATTCTGGAAGTCTCGCTGCGCCACGCCACTGGAGGAAACGACACGAAGTGAAAGTGAGCCTCGGCGAGGCTTCGACGAGGTCTCGCGCAGGCTCGAAACCCTGCGTTTCAGTGCATGTTCGGCTCAGACGCCGAGGAAGGACGCGAGTTGCTCGCTCGCGCGAAGGTCGGCCGAGGCGCCCGCCAGCACCACCTGGCCCTTTTGCAGCACAACGGCGCGGTCGCTCTGCGCGAGCACCTTGCGGTAGTCGCGGTCGACGATCAGGGTAGCGATGCCGCTGCTGCGGATCTCGCCGATGACGCGCCAGATGTCGGCCACGATCAGCGGTGCCAGGCCTTCGGTGGCTTCGTCGAGGATGATCAGTTCGGGCTGCGTCATCAGCGCGCGCCCGATGGAGAGCATCTGCTGCTCGCCGCCGGAGAGCTGGCCGCCGAGGTGGTTGACGCGTTCGCCGAGGCGCGGGAAGGTGGCCATCACGCGCTCGTAGCTCCAGCCATGCTTGGCGTCGCGCGGCGGCTTGGCGGCCATCACCAGGTTCTCGCGCACCGAGAGGTTCGGGAACACGCCACGGCCCTCGGGCACGTAAGCCACGCCGCGGCGCGCCACCTCGTGCGGCTTGGCCTTCGACACGTCCTGGCCGAAGAGGTGGATGCGGCCGTCGCGCTGCGCCACGTGGCCCAGCAGCGTGCGGATCAGCGTGCTCTTGCCCATGCCGTTGCGGCCGAGCAGGCCGACGGTTTCGCCACGCGCGATGGCGACATCCACGCCGTGCAGCACGTGGCTGCTGCCGTACCAGGCGTGGATGCCTTTGGCGTCGAGGATCGGGGTGTCAACCGACATGTTCAGTGCCCGCCCAGGTAGGCGGCCTGCACTTCGGCGTTGCTGCGCACCGCCTCGGGCGTGTCGGAGCAGATGACCGCGCCGTTGACCATCACGGTGATGCGGTCGGCGATGCGGAACACGGCGTCCATGTCGTGCTCGACCAGCAGGATGGCGTGACCCGCCTTCAGCTCGGCCAGCAGCGCGAGCATGCGGTCGGTTTCCTCGGCGCCCATGCCGGCCAGCGGCTCGTCGAGCAGTAGCACGCGCGGCTTGGTGGCCAGGCACATCGCGATCTCGAGCTGGCGCTTCTGGCCGTGCGAGAGCAGGCCGGCCGGGCGGTCGAGCCAGTCGGACAGGCCGGCGCGCTGCGCGGCGGCCGAGGCGTCGGCGCGGCTCACTTCGCAGCGCTGCGCGCTCTGCCACCAGTGCCAGGGCTTCTGCACATGCGCCTGCGCGGCGAGGCGGCAGTTCTCGAACACGGTGAAGCTGGGGTAGATGGTGGTGCGCTGGTAGCTGCGGCCCAGGCCCGCACGCGCGCGCTTCGGCTGCGTCCACGCGGTGACGTCCTGGCCGAGCAGCTCGACGCGGCCGTCGCTCGGCGGGATCTCGCCCGACAGGATATTGACCAGCGTGCTCTTGCCGGCGCCGTTGGTGCCGATGACGGCGTGGACCTGGCCGCGCGCGAAGTCGAGCGACACCTTGTTCACCGCCACCAGGCCGCCCCAGCGGCGCGTGATGCCGGTACCGCGCAGGAGGACTTCACTCATTGGCGGCCTCCGCGGGCGCGGCACGGCGCGACGCACGGCCGAGCAGGCGCTCGCGCCATTGCGCGGGCAGGCCCACCAGCCCCTTGGGCAGCAGCGCCACGCTGACGATGATGGTCAGGCCCAGGCCCAGGTGCCAGTGCTTGGCGAACGACCCGAACACCGCCTCGCTCTTGAACAGCTCCTGCAGCAGCGCGAACGCGAAGGCACCGATCAGCGCGCCGCGCAGGTGGCCGATGCCACCGAGGATGATCATGATCAGCACCGCGCCGCTCTCGTGCCAACTCAGCAGCTCGGGGTTGACGAAGCCGTCCTTCACCGCGAACAGGAAGCCGCCCAGGCCGGCGATGCCGCCCGACACGGTGAAGGCCGCGAGCTTGTACGGGTAGGTGGAAAAACCGGTGGCTCGCATGCGCTGCTCGTTGACGCGGATGCCGTCGAGCGCGCGGCCGAAGCGCGAGCGCCGCAGCACCGCGAGGAACACGAACGTCGCCACCAGCGAGGCCAGCGTGAAGCCGTAGAAGACGAGCGGTTGGCCGAGGTCCAGCAGCGTGCCCAGCGCCGGCTTGACGTTGAGATAAATGCCGTCGGTGCCACCGCCGAGCGGCGTGTCGTGCACCACGTAGTAGGCCATCTGCGCGAACGCGAGCGTGACCATGATGAAGTACACACCCTTGGTGCGCAGCGACAGCGCGCCGACGAACAGGGCGTACGCGGCCGCGAGCCCCACGCTGGCCGGCAACAGCCAGACCAGCGACGCGGCGTCGCTCTCGGGCGAGAACTTGACGGCCGCGTAGGCCCCGATGCCGAAGAAGGCGGCCTGGCCGAAGCATACGAGGCCGGTACCGCCGACCAGCAGTTCGAGCGAGAGCGCGAAGATCGAGAAGATCATGATCTTCGTGACGAGGTCGATGCCGAACTTGCCGGCCACCAGCGGGTAGGCCGCCAGCGCCACGAAGCAGATGGCGACGAAGAGCAGCTTGTCCTTCTCGATGCCGTTCATGCTCATCCGGCCTTGAACAGGCCGTCCGGCTTCCATAGAAGGATCAGCGCCATCAGCACGTACACCAGCACGCCGGCGGCCTGCGGCAGCAGCACCTTGCCGAAGGTGTCGACGATGCCGATCAGCAGCGCCGCGAGCAGCGCGCCGCGGATCGAGCCGATGCCGCCGATGACCACGACGACGAAGCAGATGATCAGCACCGAGTTGCCCATGCCCGGGTAGACCGAGGACACCGGCGAGGCCACCATGCCGGCCAGCACCGCGATGGC
>DATLIE010000173.1:0-9392 GCA_035539635.1 Burkholderiaceae bacterium | reverse complement strand
AGGTACACGACCCCGAAGCCCCCGGCTGCCAGCTTCTTGACGACCTGGTAGCCGCCGACCACGGTGCCCGCGGGCAACGGGGCGGGTTTGGGCTTTGACATAATCGATTGCTTGGCTTGTCAGCTCAGGGTTCAATGTCAGTCTACAGCATGACCGGATACGCCAGCGCCAGCGTTGGCGCGGGTTTGCGGGCAGACGGCACACCGGGTGCGACGCCGCCGGGCGTGGCGGTCAGCGCGGAAGTGCGCTCGGTCAACGGGCGCTTTCTCGATCTCGCGCTGAAGCTGCCCGAGGAGTGGCGCGGGCTCGAACCGGCCCTGCGTGAACTCGTGGCCGCATCGATCAAGCGCGGCAAGGTCGAGTTGCGGCTGGCGGGCGTGCGTGACGGCGCGGGCGACATGCCGCTGCCCGGCCCCGAGGCGCTGCTGCGCCTCGCGCGCACCGAAGCCATGGTCCAGGGCTGGCTGCCGAAGGCGGTGCCGCTGTCGGTGCACGAGGCGCTGCAATGGTGTCGCGGTGCTGCGACCGACGAGCGCGCGGACGAGTCGGCGCTGGCCGCCGCGCGCGAAGCGCTGCAGGGCCTGCGTGCAGCGCGCGAACGCGAAGGCGCCCGGCTCGCGGCCGTGCTGCTGGAGCGTGTGGCGCATCTGCGCACGCTGGCGGCGCGGGCCGTGCCGCTGGTTCCCGAGGTGGTCCAGCGCCAGCGCGAGCGATTCCTCGAGCGCTGGAACGAGGCTCTGTCTGCCAGCGGCGCGGCCAACAGCGTGCCGACCCAGGCCTTGCAGGAGCGCGCGCTGAACGAGGCCGCTGCGTTCGCGATTCGCATCGACGTCGCCGAGGAGTTGGCGCGACTGACGTCCCACCTCGACGAGATCGAGCGCCTGCTCAAGGCCGGCGGCGAGCTCGGCAAGCGCCTGGACTTCCTGATCCAGGAACTGCATCGCGAAGCCAACACCCTGGGCTCCAAGTCCGCGGCGCTCGAGCTGACCACGGTCTCGGTCGACATGAAGGTGGCGATCGAGCAGATGCGCGAGCAGGTCCAGAACATCGAATAGCCGAGCCACCGCAAACCATGGAAACACCCGGCAACCTGTTCGTCGTCGCTGCCCCGAGCGGGGCCGGCAAGTCCAGCCTCGTCAAGGCGCTGCTGGAGCTTGACTCGCACTTGGCCTTGTCGGTCTCGCACACCACCCGGGCGCCGCGCGGCCAGGAGCAGCACGGCCGCGAGTACTGGTTCGTCGACGAGGCCGAGTTCCGCGCCATGGTGGCTCGCGGCGAGTTCTTTGAGTGGGCCCAGGTGCACGGCAGGCTCTACGGCACCTCGCGCAAGGCGATCGAGGAGCGGCTCGAACATGGCGAGGACGTGGTGCTCGAGATCGACTGGCAGGGTGCCCAGCAGATCCAGCGCCTGTTCCCGCAGACCGTGACGATCTTCATCCTGCCGCCCTCGTGGGACGAACTGGAACTGCGGCTCAAGCGCCGCGGCGAGGACAGGCCCGAGGTGATCCAGACCCGCATGGCCAATGCGCGGGAGGAGGTCGCGCACGCCCGCGAATTCGATTTCGTTATAATCAATGCCCTCTTCGAAACGGCGCTGTTCGACCTGAAGACGGTCGTCCACTCCCAGCGCCTGAAATACGCCGCGCAGCGGCGCAACAAGTCCGCAGTGTTCGCGGCCTTGAACCTCGACTGACCACTGCAGAAGGACTGCCCCATGGCCCGCATTACCGTCGAAGATTGCCTGGAAAAGATCCCGAATCGCTTCCAGCTAGTGCTGGCGGCCACCTACCGGGCGCGCATGCTGAGCCAGGGCCACGCGCCCAAGATCGAGTCCAGGGGCAACAAGCCTGGCGTGACGGCGCTGCGCGAGATCGCGGCCGGTCAGGTGGGCCTGGAGATGCTGCGCAAGGTGCCGATCTGAGCCGCTCGGGCCCGACGCATCGCTAGAAGGCGCGCCCCCGGGCGCGCCTTTTCGTTTGTGGGACCATTGGGCCGTGGGCATCCGATCACTCGCCGCCGAACTGCTGCCGAGCGCGTTGCTGCAACCCGCACGCGACCGGCCGGCGCAAGCCGTGCCGCGACCGGAGGCGAATGACTTCGCGGCCCTGACCGACAAGCTGGGTTACCTGTCGAAGGCCGAGCTCAAGCTGGTGCGCGAGGCCTACAAGTTCGCCGACGAGGCGCACCTGGGCCAGTTCCGCGCCAGCGGCCAGCCCTACATCACGCATCCGATCGCGGTGGCCGGCCTGGTGGCCGACTGGAAGCTCGACGTGCAGGCCGTGATGGCCGCGCTGATGCACGACGCGATGGAGGACTGCGGCGTCACCAAGCCGGAGCTGATCGAGCGTTTCGGCGCGCCGACGGCCGAGCTGGTCGATGGCCTGACCAAGCTCGACAAGCTGCACTTCTCGACGCGTGAGGAGTCGCAGGCCGAGTCGTTCCGCAAGATGCTGCTGGCGATGGCGCGCGACGTGCGCGTGATCCTCGTCAAGCTCGCGGACCGCTTGCACAACATGCGCACGCTGTCGGCGATGGCGGCCGACAAGCGCGAGCGCATCGCGCGCGAGACGCTGGACATCTACGCCCCGATCGCGCATCGCCTGGGCCTGAACCAGATCTATCGCGAGCTGCAGGAACTGTCGTTCGCGCAGCTCTACCCCTGGCGCCATGGCGCGCTGGCCAAGGCCCTGGGCAAGGCGCGCGGCACGCGGCGCGACATCGTCGACCGGGTGCAGAAGGAAGTCGAACAGGCGTTTGGCGCGGCCAAGCTGAAGGTGCAGATCTTCGGCCGCGAGAAGACCGTGTACTCGATCTTCCGCAAGATGCGCGAGAAGCACCTGCCGTTTGCCAACGTCACCGACCTGTTCGGCTTTCGCATCGTCGTGCCGGCGCTGCAGGACTGCTACCTCGCGCTGGGCGTGCTGCACCAGCTCTACAAGCCGGTGCCCGGACGCTTCAAGGACTACATCGCGATCCCCAAGGCCAACGGTTACCAGTCGCTGCACACCACGCTGGTGAGCCCGCTGGGCACGGCGGTCGAGTTCCAGATCCGTACCGAACCCATGCACGCGGTGGCCGAGAGCGGCATCGCGGCGCACTGGATGTACAAGGTGAAGGGGAACAACAAGTACGACGACGCCCAGCGCCTGGGCGCCACGGTGCTCAAGAGCCTGATCGACATCCAGGACGACACGCGCGACGCGGCCGAGTTTCTCGAGCACGTCAAGATCGACCTGTACCCCGATGCGGTCTACGTCTTCACGCCGAAGTCGAAGATCCTGGCGCTGCCACGCGGCGCCACGCCGATCGACTTTGCCTACGCGATCCACTCCGACGTCGGTGACCATTGCGTGGCGGCGTCGGTCAACGGCGAAGCCGTCGCGTTGCGCACCGAGCTGAAGAGCGGCGACGTGGTCGAGGTGACCACCGCTCCCGGCGCACGGCCCAACCCGGCCTGGCTGAACTTCGTGCGCACCGGCCGCGCGCGCGCCAAGATTCGCCATCACCTCAAGACCATGGAGCTGGAGGAGTCGCGCGCGCTCGGTGAACGGCTGCTGGCGCAGAGCCTGCGCAGCGAGGGGCTGCTGATGCCCTCGTCCGACCCCGGTGACGAGGGCGCCGCGGCCTTGTGGCAACAGCTCACGCGCTGGAGCGGAAACCGCCACCGCGGCGACCTGATGGTGGACATCGGTGTCGGCCGCAAGATCGCGTCGATCGTCGCCAAGCGTCTGGCGCACCTGATGGCCGAGCGTGGTGGTGAGCGACCCGATGCGGTGACGTTGTCGATGCGCCACTTCGGCGCCGCGTCGGAAGGACCGGCGCACCATGGGCATGTGGTGATCGACGGCAGCGAGGGCGCGTCGATCCAGCTCGCGGTGTGCTGCCACCCGATCCCGGGCGACGAGATCGTCGGCTACCTCGGCCGCGGCGAGGGCCTGACGGTGCACACCGCCGAGTGCTCGGTCGCCAAGCGTCTGTACGAGCGCGACAGCGAGCGCTGGTTGCCGGTGGAATGGGCCGAGCAGCCGGTGCGTCCCTTCGACGCCGAGGTCAGCGTGCTGGTGCAGAACGGCAAGGGCGTGCTGGCGCGCGTGGCGGCCGCGGTCAGTGCCACCGAGACCGACATCACGCACATCGACATGGGTGCTGAGCGCGCCGCGGAGACCACCGACCTGAAGCTCACGCTCGCGGTTCGCGACCGCCAGCACCTGGCCGACGCGCTGCGCACGTTGCGGCGCGCGCCGTCGGTGATGCGCGTGGCGCGCATCAAGGGCTGACACAGCGCCGGCAGTGCCGAGCGGCCCGCGCTCCCCTCGGGGGACGACGCCGACGGCGTCTAGGGGCGGACAGGATCCGGCGGGCTGCCCTTGTCGAAGATCACCAGCCAGCGACCGTCGGGCTGGCGCTGCCAGATCGAGTTGAAGCGCGCGATCGGCTCGCCCTGCGGGTTGCGCACCGGCCCGGTGGACAGCGCGAGCTGGCCGGAAGCCAGAACCTCCACCTGATCGGGCTCCCAGGAAAAGGGTGCCTTCGGACCGTCGAAGAAGGCCTTCCATCCTTCCAGCACGGCGGCCTTGCCGCGCAGCACGTTGCGGCCACCGAAGAACAGCGTGTCCTCGGCGACCAGGCGCGCGAAGGCCGCGATGTCGCGCTCGGCCATGCTGCGCGCAAAGGCCCGCTCGGCGGCAAACACCTCGGCGCGCCACGCATCCGGCCCCGCCGCCGGCGCGCCGGTCTGTGCGCTGCCCAGCGACGCGCTCAAGCCGAGCAGCAGGGCCACCAGGCCCGGCACGCATCGAAACGGCATCGATTCCTCCCGGCAGCCACCGCCGCGCTCAATTGTTGACGAACTCGATGCGCGAGGCGACGACACGCGTGCGATCGGCCGAGAGCAGGCCGACCACGCGCACGCGGCGGCCGGCGGCGAGGTCGGCCGCGCTGCCGTTGTCGAAGCGCGGCGGCGGCACGCTGCCGTAGAACACGGGCATGCCGCGCAGCGCGAAGGTTTGCGCCAGGGGGTCGAGGGCGGTCACGGCGTCGCGCAGGTCGAACCCTTCTTCGTAGGCCTCCTGGTCGCTGCGCAGCTCGACGCGGCCGGCGAACAGCGCGCCCGCCTCGGCACGGCCGCGCACCCTGACGCGCGCGCCGAGGGCGACGTTGCCGTCGACGAAGGCCGCGTCGCGCGCATGAACCTCGATGCCATTGACCTCGAAGTGCGTGGGGCTCGCCAGCGCCGTGACCACGCCCTCGACCTCGGCCTCGTCGCGGTCGGCGAGCCGGCGCGGCTCGGACCGGATCGACAGCACCGGCCAGCGCCCATGGACGGGGGTCGTGCCCACCACGAGACGCACCATCTGGCCGTTGGCCAGTCCGGCGGGGACACCGGTGGTGCCCAGGTCGTACTGCTGCTGGCCGATGCGCAGGGTGCGCGCCACGGCATCGAGGCTTCGCACCAGGCCGCGCACCCGGAAGGCCGGCGTCGCGGCGTCGCGGCGCTCGATGCGCGTGGCAACGTAGCGGTCGCTGCCGCCGCCTGCCTCGGGAAAGCCATGCACCTCGACGATGTCGCCGACCGTCAGCGCAGGCAGTCCGCCGGGCACACCGCCGACGACGGTGGCGGCCGTCACGCGCACGGCCTGCCCGAGCACCTCGATGAACGGGCTCGTGCCGACGAATCCGCTGACCGGGCCGAGCAGTTCGGCCGCGACGCGCACGCGCTGGGCCGCCGCGCTCCGTGCGCCATCGGCATCGTGGCCGATGGCGCCGGCCTCGACCTCGATGCGCATGCCCAGCTGCAGCGCGGCGGCGTCGAGTCCCTGGCCCTCGGCGTCCTCGATGTGCGCCGTGGCCACCTCGAACCGGACGCCGCCTGCAATCACCGAACCGAAGCCGCTGACCGGTGCCTCGACGTAGGCCCCGGCGCCCGTGCCGCCGGTTTCGACGCCCCCGCCGCACGCGGCGAGCAACAGGCCGGCCAGCGCCGAGCGCAGCAGGGAAGGAAGGGATTTCGTCATCGGGCAGTCTTTCTCGGCGGCGGGCGGCCCCGCGCTTCGCGCGGGTCGGGCGCCGCGGGCTCGGCCGGCGGGTGCTGGCCGGCGTCGTCGTAGCCGTACAGCCCGAAACGGACGCGCTGCGTGGCCGGTGCACCCTGGGCCGCGTCCTGAGCGATCAGGTGCTCGAGCAAGGGCACCAGCTCGTCGGTCAGGCGCTGCCAGTGGGCCTGGAGCAGCGGGCGCACGCGGTCCACCGACGCGGCCGACAGGCCGTCGGCGGCGATCGCCTGCTCGAAGTGCGAGGGTTCGCGACCCAGCAGGTTGGCCACGGCGGCGGCCAGATGGTCACCGACGTTGGCGCCCAGCCACTGCGCCATCCGGCCGACATCGCCGCGCGGCACGAAGGCCGGCTGCGAGAGCGCGACCGTGTCGCGCTCGCGGTCGTGGTGCGCCAGATTCAGCCGCAGCAGCTCCTCGAGCAGTGCTCGGGGGTGCACGTCGCGCGTCACCTCGCGCGCCAGCGACTCGAAGCTGGGTGCCGGCCCGGCGCGCGGCAGCTCGCGAGGGGCGCCCTCGGCGTTGCGGTAGGCGGGGGTCGCGCGCCAATGGGCAAATGCCGTTGCGGCCGGGGAGCGTGGCGGCTTCGGTGCCGGCCCGTCCGCGCGCTCCAGCGCCAGCAGGCGGTTGACCTCGCGCCGGTTCAGTCCGGTGGCCGCGCTCACGCGGCTGGTGCGCCGGTGCTCCGGCAAACCGGGGTGCGCGGCGTGCGCCTGGGCCACGACAGCGCGCCGCAGCATCTCATCGACCACCGCGAAGGGCAGGCCGCGCGCGACCACGAGCTGCGCCAGCGGCGCGAGCAGCCGCGCCAGGGCGGCCTGCAGGGCCGTGTCGCCGGGGTCGGGCGCGCGGGCGTCGGTCATGCCCCGATGGTAGGACCTGGCCCGCGAGCGGCCTGTTGCAGTTGGGGGTGGCCCGGCGGGGCAAGGGGTGTCAGCAGGCCCCCCGCACAATCTGCGCATGACCGCCGCCGCGCCGCGCCGCTGGATCGCCCACCTCGACATGGACGCCTTCTATGCGTCGGTCGAACTGCTGCGCTATCCGGAGCTCGCCGGCCTGCCGGTGGTGATCGGCGGCGGGCGGCGCCACCAGCCCGAGGCCCTGGCCGACGGCACGCGGCGCTTCGCCCGCCTGGCGGCCTACAAGGGCCGCGGCGTGATCACCACCGCCACCTACCCGGCGCGCGACCTGGGCGTGCACTCGGGCATGGGCCTGATGAAGGCCGCACTGCGCGCACCCGACGCGGTGCTGCTGCCGACCGACTTCGAGCGCTACCGCCTGTACTCGCGGCGCTTCAAGGCGGCGGTGGCCGAGGTTGCGCCGGTGATCGAGGACCGCGGCATCGACGAGATCTACATCGACCTGAGCGACGTGCCCGGCGCGCAGGACGCGGTGGGGCACGACCCCTTCGGCGGCGTGCGCGCGGTGGCGCAGGAGATCCGCAACAACGTCAAGAGCGCGACCGGCCTGAGTTGCTCGATCGGCGTCACGCCCAACAAGCTGCTGGCCAAGATCGCCAGCGAGCTCGACAAGCCCGATGGCCTGACGGTGCTGACGCACGAGGACCTGCCGCGCCAGGTCTGGCCGCTGCCGGTGCGGCGCATCAACGGCATCGGGCCCAAGGCGGGGGCGCAGCTCCAGGCCCTGGGCATCCGCACCATCGGCGAACTGGCGGCGGCCGACCCGGCCCTGCTCGAAGCACACTTCGGCCGCGGCTACGCGCGCTGGCTCAAGGACGCCGCGAACGGCCGCGACGACCGGCCGCTGTCGACCTCCAGCGAGCCGGTGTCGATGAGCCGGGAGACCACCTTCGACCGCGACCTGTCGGCCCAGGCCGACCGGGCCGAGCTCGGCGCCATCCTCGACGAGCTGGTCGGCGAGCTGGCCCACGACTTGCAACGCAAGGGCTACCTCGGCAGGACGGTGGGCATCAAGTTGCGCTTCGACGATTTCAAGACCGTGACGCGCGACCTGACGCTGGCCGATGCCACCGCCGAGGCCGACGCCATCCGTCGCGCGGCGGGACTATGTCTCAAGCGGGTCGATTTTTCGCGCCGCATCCGCCTGATGGGGGTTCGCATGGCTTCCCTGCGTCACGCCGGAAGGTGACACTTCGCCCATGAACAACAAGGACCGTCAACGCCAGCGCGACGTGCAGGCCCCCCAGGGTGCCGCACCGAACTGGCTGCTGGTGGCCGTGGCCGGTGCGATCACCGCCGCGGCACTGTTCGCCCGCAGCTTCGTCTGATCGCCGCCCGCACGCGGCGGGCCGATAGACTGCCCGCGTGCCCCCTCCGCCCGACCTTCGCCTGCCTTCGATCGAGGGCCTGCGTGCGTTCGAGGCCGCGGCGCGCCTGGGCACCTTCGAACGCGCCGCCGACGAACTGTCGGTGACGGCCAGCGCCGTCAGCAAGCGCGTCGCGGCGCTGGAGGACCTGATCGGCAGTCCGGTGTTCGTGCGCGGCAAGACTCTCGCGCTCACCGCGGCGGGTCTGGACTACCTGCAGCGTGTGCAGCCGGCGCTCGGCCTGCTGGCCGAAGTGCCGCAGCATCGGCGCGGCCGCCAGCGCCAGCAGAAGCTGCGGGTCTGCGCGCCGCCGACCTTCGCGCGCCAGATCCTGGTGCCTGCACTGGAGGACTTCACCGCTGCCCATCCCGAGCTCGAGCTCGAGCTGTTGCTGACCCTGCCGTCGCTTGACGTCGAGGCCACGGATGCCGACGTCGAGGTGCGATACGGCGACGCCGCGCTCGGCCACCTGCTGTTGCGCGACCGCGTGCAACCGATGGCGGCCCCGGCGCTGCTCGAGCGCCTACCGCCGCTGCGCGTGCCGGGGGACCTGCGCGCGGCGCCCTTGCTGCGCACGCCGCTCGAACAGTGGGAGCCGTGGCTTCGCGCCGCCGGCCTGGACTGGCCTGAGCCGGCCACCGGGCCGCAGCTGATGGACCTGGGGCTGGCGCTCGAGGCTGCCGTCTGCGGTCAGGGCGTCGCGCTCGGGCGCCTGACGCTGGCACGGCACTGGCTGGCCAGCGGCAGCTTAGTGCCGCTGTTCGACCTGAGCATCGAGCCGGCCAACCGCTACTACCTGCTGCCTTATGCGACGCGCGGTGCCGCGCCGCTGTTTGCGCACTGGCTGACCGAGCGCTGCGCGGCGTTGCAGGCGCAGGCACACGCCGGGAATTCCGGGCCGGGCTGAACAAGCTTCCGGCCCGAAGGTGGGCCGCGCCCGTAGGATGCGCGCCAAACGAGGAGCGCCCCATGACCGTGATCACCAACATCGAAGACCTGCGCGTGCTGGCCGAGAAGCGCGTGCCGCGCATGTTCTACGACTACGCCGACAGCGG
>DATLIE010000172.1:0-4998 GCA_035539635.1 Burkholderiaceae bacterium | reverse complement strand
AACGCCTCGCCCAACTTCTTCAGCGCCTTCGGCGGCAGTTCCTCGACGAACAACTCGACGAGCAGGCTCTTGGTGCTGCTCATCTCAGGCCGCCTTCTTCGCTGCCAGTTGTGCCTGCACCTCGTCGGCCCAGGCCTTCGGTGCCATCGGGAAGCCGAGGCGCGCACGGCTTTGCAGATAACTCTGCGCCACGGCGCGTGCCAGCACGCGGATGCGGCCGATGTCGGCGGCGCGCTCGGTCACGCTGATGGCGCCGCGCGCGTCGAGCAGGTTGAAGCAGTGGCCGCACTTGAGCAGCTGTTCATACGCCGGCAAGGCAAGTTGTTCGCCCATCAGGTGCTTGCTCTGCCTTTCGTGCGCGGCGAAGGCCTGCAGCAGGAATTCGACATCGCTGTGCTCGAAGTTGTAGGTGCTCTGCTCGACCTCGTTCTGGTGGTAGACGTCGCGGTAGCTCAGGCCTTCCGTCCACGTGAGGTCGTAGACGTTCTCGACGCCCTGCAGGTACATCGCCAGGCGCTCCAGCCCGTAGGTGATCTCGCCGGTGATCGGCTTGCAGTCGATGCCGCCGACCTGCTGGAAGTAGGTGAACTGGGTCACCTCCATGCCGTTCAACCACACCTCCCAGCCCAGGCCCCAGCAGCCGAGCGTCGGGTTCTCCCAATCGTCCTCGACGAAGCGCACGTCGTTCTTCTTCAGGTCGAAGCCGAGCGCTTCGAGGCTGCCAAGGTAGAGCTCGAGGATGTTTGCGGGCGCGGGCTTGAGCACCACCTGGTACTGGTAGTAGTGCTGCAGCCGGTTCGGGTTCTCGCCGTAGCGGCCGTCCTTCGGGCGGCGGCTGGGCTGCACGTAAGCCGCTTTCCATGGCTCGGGGCCGAGCGCGCGCAGGAAGGTCGCGGTGTGGCTGGTGCCCGCGCCGACTTCCATGTCGTAGGGCTGCAGCAAGGCGCAGCCTTGCCGGCTCCAGTAGTCCTGGAGCTTGAGGATGATGGTCTGGAAGGTCGGCATGGGAGGCCGGATTCTACGAAGCGGGTGTCGCGCGCCAGCGGCCGAGCGCGGCCAGCAGTGCCAGCGCCAGCAGCGCCGGCGGCCACAGACCGAAGGCCGCCGCCCAGCGCGCGAAGGGTGTCAGGCCATCGCGGCCCTCGATGCGGGCTTGCAGGTGCCCCCGGGTGAACGGTGCCATCTGCGCCGTCACCACGCCGCGGTGGTCGATCGCCGCCGTGGCGCCGGTGTTGGTGGCGCGGATCATCGGCCGCTGCAGCTCAAGCGTGCGCATGCGCGAGATGTGCAGGTGCTGGTCGAGCGCGATCGTGTCGCCGAACCAGCCGATGTTGCTGACATTGGCCAGCAGCGTCGGCGCACTCGCCGCGTCGGCGAAGCGGCGCGCGAGCTCCTCGCCGAACAGGTCCTCGTAGCAGATGTTCGGGCCGATGCGCTGGCCGGCGTAGGCGAACGAGGGCGGCACCTCGGGCCCGCGCGCGAAGTCGCCGAGGGGGATCTCCATCATCTCCGTGAACCAGCGAAAGCCCGGTGGGATGAACTCGCCGAAGGGCACCAGGTGCTGCTTGTCGTAGCGGTAGAACGGTGCCGGGGTGTCCTTCGACAGCCCCGCCACCGAGTTGGTGTAGCCGGCCTCGTAGCTGCCCAGCGGCAGGCCGATCAGCGCGCCGCGCGTGCCGGCGCGGAACGGGCCGGTCAGGCGCTGCCAGGCGTCGTTGCCCAGCTGGTCGGGCAGCAGCGGGATCGCGGTCTCGGGCGCGACGACCAGCGGGCCGGGCGCGGCATCGAGCGCCTGCGCCAGCCAGGCCAGCGCCTCGGGCAGGCGCTCGGGCGCGAACTTCTCGTCCTGCGCCACGTTGGTCTGGATCAGCGTGACGCCCAGCGTGCCGGCCGGCGTGCTGAACTCGCGCGGCGCCAGCGGCGCGGCCAGCAGCACGCCGACGGCCAGCAGCGCCATCCAGGCCCGGCCCGCGCCTTGCGCCAGCGCCGGCAGCGCCGCCAACACGGCGGCCGCGGCGCCGATGCCGTAGACGCCGACCCAGGGCGCCAGCGCCGCCAGCGGGCCGTCGACCTGCCCATAGCCGCTGGCGACCCAGGGAAAGCCGGTGAACAGCACGCCGCGCGCCAGCTCGGCGAGCAGCCAGCAGGCGGCGAACAGGGCCGCATCGGCGGCCAGCACGCCGCGTCGCAGCCGGGCGAAGAGCGCCATCGCGCCCGCGAGGTAGAGCGACAGCGCCGCGGCGAGGGCCAGCACGGCCAGCGCGGCCAGCGGCGCGGGCAGGCCGCCATAGCGGTGCATGCTGATGAAGAGCCACCAGGTGCCGGCCAGCAGCCAGCCGGTGCCGAAGGCCCAGCCCAGCCAGGCCGCGCGCCGGGGCGGTGCCGACGCCACGCGCCAGGCGAGCGCCGCGACGCATGTCAACGCGAGCGGCCACGCGGCCGTGTGGGTCGCGCTGACGGTGGACAGCGCGCCGACCAGCGCGGTGAACGCCAGCTCGCGCGTCAGCGGCGCCAGCGCGCCGTCAATCCGCATCCGCGGACAGGTCGCCGAGCTGCGAGTCGCTCGGCGCGCGCGCGACCCGGAACCAGCGTACCGCGCCGCCGCGCGTCAGCATCACGGTGAAGCGCAGCCCGCCCAGCTCGGCCGCCTCGCCGCGGCGCGGCACGCGGCCGAGCTCGTGCGCGACCAGGCCGCCGATGGTGTCGAACTCGGCCTCGGGGAAGCGCGCGCCGAAGGCCTCGTTGACCGACGAGATGGCCGCGTCGCCGGCGACGCGGTGCGTGCCGTCGGCCAGCGTGTAGACGGCGCTCTCGGCGTCCTTGTCGTCGAACTCGTCCTCGATCTCGCCGACGATCTCCTCCAGCACGTCCTCGATCGTGATCAGCCCGGCCGTGTTGCCGAACTCGTCGATCACGATCGCGAGGTGGTTGCGGTTGCTGCGGAAGTCGCGCAGCAGCTCGTTCAGGCGCTTGCTCTCGGGCACGAAGACGGCGGGCCGCAGCAGGGTGCGCAGGTTCAGCTCCGGCGCGCGCTGCAGCTTCAGCAGGTCCTTGGCCATCAGGATGCCGATGATGTTCTCGCGCTTGCCCTCGTAGACCGGGAAGCGCGAGTGGCCGGTGTCGATGATCAGCGCCAGCAGCTCGTCGTAGGGCGCCTCGATGTCGGTCATGTCCATGCGCGGCGCGGCCACCATCACGTCGCCGGCGGTCATGTCGGCCATGCGGATCACGCCTTCGAGCATGGCCCGGCTTTCGGGCTCGATCAGCTCGCGCTGCTCGGCGTCGGCCAGGGCCTCGATCAGCTCGTCCCTGCTGTCGGGTCCGGGGACGACGAATTCAACCAGCCGGTCGAAGATGCTGCGCTTCTCGCCGGGGGTGCGGGGAGGGTGCGGGTCGGACACTGCGAGCGTGTCGGTTATCGCGGGAGGGAGAGAATACCCGACCCTTGCGCCGCGGCCCGATGCCCGCATCTGGTGCGCTCGCCCAAACCCCTCCTACCGGACCCCCTCCCATGTCCCAAGGCCTCATCCCCGCCACCATCCTCACCGGCTTCCTGGGCTCGGGCAAGACCACGCTGCTCAAGCGCGTGCTGTCCGAGAACCACGGCAAGAAGATCGCCGTGATCGAGAACGAGTTCGGCGAGGAGAACATCGACAACGAGATCCTGGTCGACGACACCGGCAACGAGCAGATCCTGCAGCTGTCGAACGGCTGCGTCTGCTGCACGATCCGCGAGGACCTGCGCAGCACGCTGACCACGCTGGCCGAGAAGAAGCGCAAGGGAGAGCTCGACTTCGAACGCGTGGTGATCGAGACCACCGGCCTGGCCGACCCCGGCCCGGTGGCGCAGACCTTCTTCATGGACGACGAGATCGCCGAGAGCTACCTGCTCGACTCGATCCTGACGCTGGTGGATGCCAAGCACGCCGATGGGCAGCTCGACAGCCGCCAGGAAGCGCGGCGCCAGATCGGCTTCGCCGACCAGATCTTCATCAGCAAGACTGACATCGCCGACGCCGCGTCCGTCGACGCGCTGGTGCACCGCATCAAGCACATGAACCCGCGCGCGCCGCAGCGCAAGGTGCACTTCGGCGAGGTGCCGATCTCCGAAGTGTTCGACCTGCGCGGCTTCAACCTCAACGCCAAGCTCGAGATCGATCCCGAGTTCCTGAGCGACGATGCACACGCGCACCATGACCACGATCACGACCATGCGCACGAGCACGACCATGACCACAAGCATGTCGATGAGCATGGTGATCATTGCGACCACCCGCACCACCACCATCACGACGACGACGTGAAGAGCTTCGTCTTCCGCTCCGACAAGGCCTTCAACCCGGCCAAGCTGGAGGACTTCCTCGGCGCGATCGTGCAAGTCTACGGCCCCAAGATGCTGCGCTACAAGGGCGTGCTGAACATGAAGGGGAGCGACCGCAAGGTCATCTTCCAGGGCGTGCACCAGCTGATGGGCAGCGACCTGGGCCCGAAGTGGGCCGCGGGCGAGAAGAAGCAGAGCAAGATGGTCTTTATCGGCATCGACCTGCCGCGCGACATTCTTTTGCAGGGCCTGGAGCAGTGCCTGGTGTGAGCGCCGGGACGCGGGATGCGAGGCCGCGTGACGTGGCTACAATCCGCGCGCCTTAAATTCCCGCTCTCCGCGGCGCAGCAGCGCCGCAAGCGGGTATAAAGCCGCATCGAGGAGAGCCCCGTGAGCAAGCCCCCGGCCAAGAGCGCAGCCCCGTCCAGGAAGGCGGTAGGCAAGCCTGCCGCGGCAGCCAAGAAGGCGGCTCCTGCGAAGAAGAAGCCCGCCGCCAAACCGGCCAGCAAACCGGCGGCCAAGCCGGCGCCAAAGAAGCCGGCTGCCAAGTCGGCCCCCAAGGCGCCGAGCAAGCCGGCGGCCAAGGCCGCCCCCAAAACCCCAACCAAGCCCGGTGCCTCGAAGCCAGCAGCCCCGCCCGTTCCCAAGAAGCCTGCCCCCGACTCCGTGACCAAAAC
>DATLIE010000171.1:0-10814 GCA_035539635.1 Burkholderiaceae bacterium | reverse complement strand
CCGACGGCCGCATCTCGCTGGCCGAAGCCTCGCGCGACACCGGCGCGCTGATGCGCCGCGGCGACCCCTCGCCGCTCGGATCGCAGGAGCATCCGCAGCTCGCCGACATCACCGAGTGCCTGTTCTTCTCGCCCGGCGACGGCCGCATCTGGCTCAACGACCAGCGCATGGTGCTGATGCACACCGCGTCGCTCGGCGCGCTGCGGCGCGAACTGATCGACAGCCTGGGCCTCGAACGCGCCCGCGGCCTGCTCACGCGTTCGGGCTACGAGTCGGGCGCACGCGACGCGCAGCTGGTACGCAAGCGCTGGCCCGACGGCGACCCGGTGTCCACCTTCATGGCCGGCACGCGGCTGCACGCGCTCGAAGGCGTGGTCAAGGTCGAGCCGGTGGAGTTCGACTTCGACCTCGAGCGCGGCACCTACCACGGCGAGTTCCTGTGGCACAACTCGAGCGAGGACGACGAGCACATCGAGGCCTACGGACTGGGCACCGAGCCGGCCTGCTGGTCGCAGGTGGGCTACGCCTCGGGCTACGTGACCGGCATGCTCGGGCGCATGGTGATCTTTCGCGAGGTCGAGTGCCGCTCGATGGGCAGCCCGGTGTGCCGCGTGATCGGCAAGAACGCCGAGGCCTGGGGCGACGTGAGCGAGGACCTGCGCTACCTCAACGCGCAGGGCTTCCTGAGCGGCGAAGCCTTCGGCGCGACGGCGGCACAGGCCGAGGCACGGCGCGCCGTGCTCGGCGGCGCGGTGCTGGCCGAGCCCGGCGAGCACCAGATGGTGGGGGTGTCGTCGGCCTTCAAGTCGGCCTGCCACATGCTGTCGCGCGTGGCGCCGACGCAGGCCACGGTACTGTTCACCGGCGAGTCGGGTGTGGGCAAGGAGCTGTTCGCCAACATGCTGCACCGGATCAGCCCGCGCAAGGACAAGCCTTTCATCGCCTTGAACTGCGCAGCGATTCCCGAGACGCTGATCGAGTCGGAGCTGTTCGGCGTCGAGCGCGGCGCCTTCACCGGCGCCACGGTCTCGCGCCCCGGGCGCTTCGAGCGCGCCGACGGTGGCACGCTGTTCCTGGACGAGATCGGCACGCTGAGCCTGGTCAGCCAGGGCAAGCTGCTGCGCGCGCTGCAGGAGGGCGAGATCGAGCGCGTGGGCGGCTCGCGCACGATCAAGGTCGACGTGCGCGTGGTGGCAGCCACCAACGTGGACCTGCGCGCCGAGGTGCAGGCCGGGCGCTTCCGCGAGGACCTGTTCTTCCGCCTCGAGGTGTTCCCGATCCACCTGCCGCCGTTGCGCGAGCGGCGCGAGGACATCCCCCTGCTGCTCAACCACTTCCTGCACCGCTACAGCCAGCGCCACGGGCGCCGCGTGCGCGGCTACACGCATCGCGTCGTCAAGGCGCTGCTGAACTACGACTTCCCGGGCAACATCCGCGAGCTGCAGAACCTGGTCGAGCGCGGCGTCATCAATGCCGAAGACGGCGGCGCCATCGATGTGCCGCACATGCTGCGGCGCGAACAGCTGCGCGACGAGGCGATGCTGTCGATCGGCTCGGGCGGCAACCTGGCCGCGCCGGCCGAGGTGCCCGCACCCGCCGAGGCGAGCAGCCTGCTCGCGCGCCTGATGGACCCGGGCCAGAGCGCGATCTCGCTGGAGGACGTCGAGCGCCGGCTGATCGAGGACTCGGTGCAACGCTCGGCGGGCAACCTGTCGGCGGCTGCGCGCCTGCTCGGCTTGACGCGCGCCCAGCTGGCCTACCGGCTCAAGGTGGCGCGCAAGCCGGCCACCGCCTGATGCAGCGCCGCGCCGCGCGACGCTAGGCCTACCGGCCCTTGGCCGTCCCGTCGAAACCCGCGATCGCGGCCACCTTGCGCAACAGTTCGTTGAGCAGCGCGTACTCGCCGGGACTCAGCACCGACAGCGCCTGCTGCTCGGCCTCGACGAGCCGCCGCGTCCCTTCGCGCGCGGCCCGTTCACCGGCCGCTGTAAGGCCGAGCACCTGCATCCGCCGGTCGGTGGCGCTCGTCGAGCGGCCGAGCAGGCCGCGCTCCTCGAGCCGGCTCAGCCAGGCCGTGATGTTGGGTGCCGACACGGCGAGAGCGCGCGCCAGGCGGGCCGGCGTGAGGCTCGGGTCCTCGTGCAACAAGGCCAGGATCGTGTACTCGACCGGGCGCAGACCCAGCGGCTCGCCGACGGCGCGCATGTAGATGGCGGTCGTCGGGATGGTCGCGCGGGCGAGCTGGTAGCCGAGGATCCGGTCCAGGCGCGGCGACGCAGTGGCGGGCTTGGGGGCGGGCACGCGATTAGTTTAGTCGATGAATCTTGTGCGACCGACCTTGTTCTGAGCAAGCCTAGGTGAAAACGCTGATTGCCGCCTGAATTTACTTCACTAGATTAACTAATATTCCGTCTTCACCGCCACCCCGAGTGGCCCCTCGAGGAGCAGGGCATGTTGAACCGCAGACAACTCATCGCCGCCTCCGGCCTCGGCACCGTGGGCATTTCGGTGCCCGCGTCGGCACAGGCCCTGTCCAGCGCCAAGGTGCTGTGCGGCTTCCCAGCCGGTGGCACGACCGACGCGGTATCGCGCCGCGTGGCCGAGAAGCTGCAGGGCGGCTACGCCAAGGTGGCGCTGGTCGAGAACAAGCCGGGCGCGGGCGGCCGCCTGGCAGTGGAGGAGCTGCGCCGCAGCCCTGCCGACGGCTCGGTGCTGCTGCTGACGCCGGCGGCGATGATCACTCTGTACCCGCATGTGTACAACAAGCTGCCTTACCGCATCGAAGACGTGGCCGCGGTGTGCACGGCATGCCAGTTGTCGTTCGGCTTCGGCGTCGGGCCGGCCGTGCCGGCCTCGGTGACCAGCCTGAAGGACTTCCTGGCCTGGGCCAAGGCGCAGCCGGCCGGCGCGAACTACGGTTCGCCGGGCGCCGGGTCGCCCCCACACTTCCTGGGCGCGTTGCTGGCCAAGGAGTCGGGCGTCGACCTGCGCCACGTGCCCTACCGCGGCTCGGCACCCGGCATCCAGGACCTGCTGGGTGGCCAGGTGTCGGCGATGACGTCGCCGATCGGCGATTACCTGCCCCACCTCAAGAGCGGCAGGCTGCGCCTGCTGGCCACCTCGGGCGCCACGCGCTCGCGCTTCGCGCCCGACGTGCCCACCTATGCCGAGCAAGGATTCAAGGGCCTGACCATGAGCGAGTGGTACGGCTTCTTCCTGCCCGCGGCGGCGAGCGCCGAGGTCGTGGGCCGCGCCGCCAGCGCGATCCGCCAGGCGATCGCGTCTCCCGAAGTGGTGGAGGCGTTCGCGCAACTCGGCCTCGAAGCGTCGGCCAACACGCCGGCCGAGCTGGCCAAGGCCGTGAAGGATGAGAACGCGGCCTGGGGGCCGGTGGTCAAGGCCGTGGGCTTCAAGCCCGAGGACTGAGGTTCCATGGACACCGCGAACCTGATCGCGATCGACACCCACACACACCTCGAGGTGTCGTGCCGCAACCCGTTCGACGCCTACGGCGAGGAGTACGACCGCGCGGCCGACAAGTACTTTCGCTCGACGCGCCGGCCGACGATGGACGAGACGATTCGCTACTACCGCGAAAAGAAGATCGGCTTCGTCAACTTCACGGTCGACGCGGAGTCGAATCTCGGCCGTACGCGCATCACCAACGAGGAGATCGCCGACGCCGCGCTGGCCAACCCCGACGTGATGATCGCCTTCGCGAGCATCGACCCCCACAAGGGCAAGATGGGCGCGCGCGAGGCGCGACGCCTGGTCGAAGGTCACGGCGTCAAGGGCTTCAAGTTCCACCCCACCGTGCAGGGCTTCGAGCCCGCCGACAGGATGGCCTGGCCGATCTACGAGGTGATCGCCGAGCACAAGCTGCCCGCGATCTTCCACAGCGGGCACTCGGGCATCGGCTCGGGCATGCGCTGCGGCGGTGGGCTGCGTCTGCAAAGCAGCAACCCGATGCTGCTCGAGGACGTGGCGATCGCCTTCCCCGACATGCAGATCGTGGTGGCGCACCCGAGCTGGCCCTGGCAGGACGAGGCCATCTCGCTGGCGATGCACAAGCCCAACATCTGGATCGACCTGTCGGGCTGGAGCCCGAAGTACTTTCCGCCGCAACTGGTGCAATATGCCAACACGTTGCTGAAGGACCGCATCCTGTTCGGCAGCGACTTCCCGCTCATCACGCCCGACCGCTGGATGAAGGACTTCGACGAGGCCGGCTTTCGCGACGACGTGAAACCGCTGATCCTCAAGCGCAACGCGATGCGCCTGCTCGGCCTCGAATCCTCTTCGACCCCGGAACCCACCCCATGAACCTCGACTTCCGCCCCGCCGGCGGTGCCCTTGCGGAACTCAACCTGCTGCAGGTCTCGATCGCCGACACGATCGGCCACGTTCGCCTGAACCGCCCCGAGAAGCGCAACGCGGTCAACGACACGCTGGTGCTGCAGCTGCGCAGCGCGCTCGAGCTGATGCCCTCGGCCGTGAAGGCGATCGTGCTGTCGGGCGAGGGCTCGCACTTCTGCGCCGGGCTGGACCTGTCGGAGCTGTCCGAACGCAGCGTGGCCGAAGGCATCCTGCACTCGCGCCAGTGGCACGCGGTCATGGACTCGATCCAGTTCGGCCGCGTGCCGGTGGTCGTGGTGCTGCACGGCGCGGTGGTCGGCGGCGGACTCGAGATCGCAAGCGCTTGCCACATCCGCGTGGCCGAGGCCAGCGCGTACTACGGCCTGCCCGAGGGGCAGCGCGGCATCTTCGTCGGCGGCGGCGGCTCGGCGCGCGTGCCGCGCCTGGCCGGTGTGGCGACCATGACCGACATGATGCTGTGCGGCCGCGTGCTCGACGCCGCGGAAGGTCACCAGCGTGGACTGTCGCAGTACCTGGTGGCCGATGGTGCCGGCTTCGCCAAGGCCTGCGAACTGGCCGGGCGCATCGCGGGCAATGCACCGCTGTCCAACTTCGCGGTGATGCAGGCGCTGCCGCGCATCGCCGACCTGTCGCAATCCGACGGCCTGTTCGTCGAGTCGCTGATGGCCGCCATCGCGCAGGGCGACGACGCGGCCAAGCAACGCGTGCGCGCCTTCCTCGAGAAGCGCGCGGGCAAGGTGGAAAAGTCGCAATGAGCTGGCGTGCATCGCGCGTTGGCGGCTGCCTGGCCGTCCATGTCGAGCGCCGCGCGGACGGAACGCAGTTGCTGCGCTCGGCCGAAGCCCTGGGCGAGCATCCGCAGCGCGTCACCGACCGGCTCGAGCACTGGGCCCGCGTCGCGCCCGATCGCACTTTCGTCGCGCGCCGCGACCCATCGGTGGCCGGTGGCGGTGACTGGATCCGCATCAGCTACGCGCAGATGCTCGAGCGCGCGCGCCGGGTCGGCCAGGCACTGCTCGAGCGCCGGCTGTCGGCCGAGCGGCCAGTCGCGATCCTGTCGGACAACGACCTCGAGCACCTGACGCTGGCGCTCGGCGCACTGTGGGCCGGCATCCCGTTCGTGCCGGTGTCGCCGGCCTACTCGCTGGTGTCTCAGGACTTCGGCAAGCTGCGCCACATCCTCGACCGCGTGACGCCGGGCCTGGTGTTCGCGTCGGGGCCTGCTTACGCCAAGGCGATCGCGGCGGTGACGGGGCCCGAGGTCGAGGCGGTGCTGACCGAAGGCGAGATCGAAGGCCGGTCGACCACGCCGTTCGCCGCGCTGCTGGCCACCGAGCCGGGCGCACAGGTCGACGCGGCGCATGCCGCGCTGGGCCCGAGCACGATCGCCAAGTTCCTCTTCACCTCCGGCTCGACCAAGCACCCCAAGGGGGTGATCAACACGCACGGCATGATGTGCTCCAACCAGCAGATGCTGGCGCAGACCCTGGCCTTCCTGACCGACGAGCCACCGGTGCTGGTGGACTGGCTGCCGTGGAACCACACCTTCGGCGGCAACCACAACGTGGGCATCACGCTCTTCAACGGCGGCACGCTCTACATCGACGAGGGCAAGCCGACGGCCAAGGGCATCGCGACGACGCTTCGCAACCTGCGCGAGATCGCGCCGACGATCTACTTCAACGTGCCCAAGGGCTTCGAGGAGATCGCCGCGGCGATGGAGGGCGACGAGGCGCTGCGACGTTCGCTGTTCTCGCGCGTCAAGGCCTTCATGTTCGCCGGCGCGGGGCTGTCGCAGGCGGTGTGGGACCGGCTCGACCGCCTCGGCGAAGCGACCGTCGGCGAGCGCATCCCGATCTTCACCGGCCTGGGCATGACCGAGACCTCGCCTTCATGCACGTTCGCCGTGCGCGCGGCCGACGTGCGCTCGGGGCACATCGGCCTGCCCTGCCCCGGCGTCGAGGCCAAGCTGGTGCCCGACGGCGACGGTGCGTACGCCAAGACCGAGATCCGCTTCCGCGGCCCGAACGTGATGCCGGGCTACTGGCGCGAGCCGGAACTCAGCGCCGAGGCCTTCGATGAGGAAGGCTTCTACCGAACCGGCGACGCGGTGCGCTGGATCGACCCGGGCGACCCGGCCAAGGGCCTGCTGTTCGACGGCCGCATCGCCGAGGACTTCAAGCTCGACACCGGCACCTTCGTCAGCGTCGGGCCGCTGCGGGCCCAGGTCATCGCCGAGGGCGCGCCCTGCGTGCAGGACGTGGTGGTCGCGGGCCTGAACCGGTCCGAGATCGCGGTGATGGTGTTCCCGCGCCTGGACGCGTGCGCCCGGCTCGCCGGTCTGTCGCCCGACACCGAGCCCGCATTGCTGCTGCGCCATGCGGCCGTGCGCGCGTTCTTCCAGGGCCTGGCGGACCGACTGTGGCGTGCCGGCACCGGCAGTGCCAACCGCGTGGCTCGCATGGTCGTGCTCGCCGAGCCGCCGTCGATCGACAAGGGTGAGGTGACCGACAAGGGATCGATCAACCAGCGCGCCGTGCTGGCACAGCGCGCGGCGCTGGTCGAGTCGCTGTACGCCGGCACCGCGCCCGACATGCTGTTGCCGCAACGCGGCTGAACGGGGACCGTGCGATGAAGATCCATGGACATGCCGCGCTCGTCACCGGCGGCGGCTCGGGGCTCGGCGCGGCCACCGCCATTGAACTCGCGCGGCGCGGCGCCAAGGTCTCACTGCTGGACGTGAACGTCGATGCCGCCCAGCAGGTGGCGCAGACGATCACGGCCGCCGGCGGCCAGGCCCTCGCGCTCGGATGCGACGTCACCTCGGGCGAGAGCGTGCAGGCGGCGGTCGACGCGGCCACCGCGGCCCACGGCGGGGCGCGCATCCTGATGAACATCGCCGGCATCGGCAGCGCGAAGCGCATCGTCGCCAAGGACGGCTCGCCCGCACCGCTCGCGGACTTCGAGCGCGTGGTGCGCGTCAATCTGATCGGCACCTACAACGTCGCGCGCATCGCCGCCGCGGCGATGGTGAAACTCGAGCCGCTCGACGACGGTGAGCGCGGCGTGATCGTCAACACGGCGTCAGTCGCGGCCTTCGACGGCCAGGTCGGCCAGGAGGCCTATGCCGCCAGCAAAGGCGGCGTGGCGGCGATGACGCTGCCGCTGGCGCGCGACCTGGCCCAGTTCGGCGTGCGCGCGGTGACGATCGCGCCAGGGTTGTTCCATACACCGTTGATGGACGAGTTGCCGCAGGCCGTGCAGGCGTCGCTGGCGGCGAGCATCCCATTCCCCAAGCGGCTGGGCAGGCCGGAGGAATTTGCGCAACTCGCCGCCAGCATCGTCGAGAACACGGCACTCAACGGCGAGGTGATCCGCCTCGATGGTGCGCTGCGCATGGCGCCGCGCTGAGACCCCCGCCCGATGTGGAGCTACACGCCTCCGCTGCGCGACATGCAGTTCGTGATCGAGGACGTGCTCGACGCACCGTCGCAGTGGCGTGAGATGCCGGCCTTCGCGGAGCTCGACATCGAGACGGCCCGGGCGGTGCTCGAGGAAGCCGGCAAGTTCGCCGCCGGCGTGCTGGCGCCGATCAACGGCAGTGCCGACCTCGAAGGGTGCACCTGGCATGACGGCCGCGTGACGACGCCGACCGGTTTCCGCGAGGCCTACCGCGCGTTCGTCGACGGCGGCTGGGCCGCTCTGTCGTGCGCGCCCGAGGACGGCGGCCAGGGGCTGCCCGCGCTGCTCGACGCCGCATTCAACGAGATGATCGCCGCGGCCAACCATGCGTGGACGATGTACCCGGGCCTGCTGCACGGCGCCTACGAGTGCCTGCGCGCGCACGGCAGCGCCGAGCTGAACCAGCGCTACCTGGGCCGGATCGCGAGCGGCGAGTGGCTGGCGACGATGAACCTGACCGAGCCGCAGGCCGGCAGCGACCTGGCCCTCGTGCGCTGCAAGGCGGAGCCCAATGTGGCCCCCATGACGCCAGGTGCGGCCGACGGCTCGTACCGCATCAGCGGCAGCAAGATCTTCATCTCCGGCGGCGAGCACGACCTGACGGACAACATCGTGCACCTGGTGCTGGCGCGCCTGCCCGACGCACCGGCCGGCACGCGAGGCCTCTCGCTGTTCCTCGCTCCCAAGGTCCTGGACGACGGCACGCCCAATGCGATCCGCTGCGACGGCATCGAGAAGAAGATGGGCATCAAGGGCAGTGCCACCTGTGCGATGAGTTTCGAGGGCGCCACGGGGTGGCTGATCGGCGAGCCGCACCGTGGCCTGGCCGCCATGTTCGTGATGATGAATTCGGCGCGCCTGCACGTCGGCCTGCAGGGCCTCGGCCACCTCGAGGCGGCGCAGCGCAACGCCTGGGCCTACGCCCAGGAGCGCGTGCAGGGCCGCGGCCGCCCGATCGCCGAGCACCCGGCAGTGCGGCGCACCCTGTGGCGTCTGCGCGCGCTCGCCGAGGGCCTGCGCGTGATCGCCTACTGGACCGCGCAATGGATCGATGAGGCGCATCACCATCCCGACGCTGCGCGGCGCGCGTCGGCCGAGCCACTCGTCGGCCTGCTGACCCCGCTGGTCAAGGCCTTCCTCACCGACCACGGCCACCGCGGTGCCGACGAGGCGCTGCAGGTCTGGGGCGGCTACGGCTACGTCCACGAATACGGCATCGAGCAGACCGTGCGCGACAGCCGCATCGCGATGATCTACGAGGGCAGCAACGAGATCCAGGCCATCGACCTGCTGCAGCGCAAGGTGCTCGGCGATGGAGGCAAGGCGCTCGGCGCGCTGCTGGCGCGGCTTGAGGCCGACATCGCGACTAGCCCGGGCGACGAGTTCGACGCCGCAGTGCGCGACCAGGTGGCCGCCGCGCGGGACGCGACGGCGGCGCTGCTCGAAGGCAGCGCGGGCAACACCGAGTGGCCGCTGCGCGTGGCCGACGACTACTTGCGCGCGCTCGGCTTCACGCTGCTCGCCTGGGCCTGGGCGAAGCTCGCGCGCGCGGCGCTGGCCCGCGCCGGCGACCCGTGGCACGACGACAAGGTGCAGGCCGCGCGCTTCGGTGTGCAGTGGCTGCTGCCGGAAGCCCGCCCGCACTGGCACCGCGTCACGGCCCGCGAGGCCACGTTGCCGACAGCGACCGCCTGATCGCGCCGGCCGGCAGGTCGGTGCAAACCCCGGTCCACATCCCGTCTTGGCGGTGTATCGTTTTAGTAAATCGATTCACCCACCACGACAGCCAGGAGACCGCATGCACCGCACCTTCGGCGCCGCCACGGCGCTCGCCATCGCCTTGTCCGCCCTCGGCGCCGCCGGCCCCGCGGCCGCGCAGGCGCAGGCGCAGGCCAAGAAGCTGGTCCGCATCCACACCGCCGGCCCGGCCGACCTGGGGGTGGACAACACGATGCTGGCGCACCAGTTCATGACCTACGTGAACGCGAACTCGAACACGATCGAGGTGAAGCTGTTCCCGAACAGTCAGCTCGGCCAGTCGCGTGAGGTGATCGAGGCCATGCGCCTGGGCAGCGGCGCGTCGGCCACCACCGGCGGCCCGGCCGAGTACGCGTCCTTCGTCAAGCGCGTCGGCGTGCTCGGCCTGCCCTTCGTCTGGAAGAGCTACGGTCACGCCGAAGCGGTGCTCGACGGCCCGGTGGGCAAGGAGCTCAATGCCGACATGGAGAAGGCCGGCTTCAAGGTGCTGGCCTGGGCCGTGAGCTGGGGCTACCGCAACGTGGTGACCTCGAAGAAGGAGGTCAAGGGCCCGGCCGACCTGAAGGGCCTGAAGATCCGCACCATCCCGACCAAGGTGTTCGTGTCGGCCATCAATGCGATGGGCGCCAACGCCACGCCGATGAACTTCGGCGAGATCTACACCTCGCTGCAGAGCGGCGTGCTCGACGGATACGAGCACACCGCGTCGACCACGATCTCGTTCAAGTTCAACGAGGTGGCCTGCTGCATCGCGATGACGCGCCACCTGATGGACCCGACGGTGCTGGTGTTCTCGCTCGCCGAGTGGAACAAGTTCAGCCCGGCCGAGCAGGCCGTGATGATGAAGGGCGCAAAGGAGGCCGAGACCATCGTGCGCAAGATGGCGCCCGAGAAGGAGGCCGAGGCGCTGGCCCAGGTGAAGAAGCTGGGCATGAAGGTCAACGAGATCGACGTCGCGCCGCTGCAGAAGGCGGCCGTGACGGCACAGGATGAACTGGCCAAGGAGTTCGGCGCCGAGGCGCTGCTGGCGCAGATCCGCAAGCAATGACGCGCGAGCGCGCCTTCGGCGCCATCGATCGCGGCGCCGAGGGGCTCGCGTGCGCCATCTTCGGCGCCATCACCGTCATCGCACTGGTCCAGATCTTCAGCCGCTACGGACTGAACCGCTCGCTGTCGTGGAGCGAGGAGGCGCAGATCTTCGGCCACATCTGGATCGT
>DATLIE010000170.1:0-15740 GCA_035539635.1 Burkholderiaceae bacterium | reverse complement strand
AACCTGTTCTGGCTCGGCCGCTACACCGAGCGCGCCGAACAGGCGGTGCGCCTGGCGCGCGCGGCGCTCGACCTGATCGACGGCGACGACGAGGTGCCGCCCACGCTGCTGGCCGCTCTGTCGGCGCTGGCCACGTTCGCGGGCCTGGTGCCGCCCGGCACGCCGGGCGCCGAGCGTTCGCCGGCGGTGTTCGAACGCAGCCTGCTCGCCGCGTTGCGCGACCGGGCCGATGGTGCGGTCGGCTTCAACCTCGATGCGATGGCGCGTGTGGCGGGTGCCTTGCGCGACCGCCTCTCGCCTGAGCAGTTCGGCCTGGTGCGGCGCATGGGCGACGAACTGCAGTCGCACCTGGACGCGGCCGCGGGCCGCGGCGTGCCAACCACCGCGCAGGTGCTGCCGTCGCTGCAGCGCCTGGCGCTGCAGCTGGCGGCCGTGACGGGTGCGCAGACCGACCGCATGACGCGCGACCATGGCTGGCGCCTGCTGTCGGTGGGCCGGCTGGTCGAGCGCCTGGCCGGCATGGCCAGCGCGATGGGCCGGCTGATCGACGCGATCGACCCGCGCGGCGGCTCGGCGGTGGCCACCGAACTGCTGCTCGAACTGTTCGACAGCAGCATCACCTTCCGCGCGCGCTACCAGCGCCACGAGGACCTGCTGGCGCTGGTGGACCTGCTGGTGCTCGACGACACCAACCCGCGTGCGTTCGCCGGCACGCTGCGCCGCTTGCGCACCGAGCTCGGCAAGCTGCCCGGCCCCGAGGCCTGGCGCGACGAGCTGCGTGCGCAGCTGCCCGAGCAGGGGGCCGGGCTCACGCTCGAGGCGCTGCGCGAGGCCTCGGCGCCGACGACGCAGGCCGAGGTGGCGGCGCTGGCCGCGCGCCTGGCGCAGGGCGCCGCGCGCGTGTCCGACCTGGTCGGCCAGCGCTACTTCGCGCATGCCGGCGCGTCGGCGATGCAGCGCGTGTGAGGCCGCGATGAGCGCTGCAGCCACCCCGCCCGGCGCGCTGCTCGAAGTCGAGCATGTCACGCACTACCGCTACGCGGCGCCGGTGGAGCTGGCGCACCACCTGGCCTACCTGCGCCCGCTCGACGGACCCGCACAGCGCGTGCAGGACTTCCGCTGCGACGTGCTGCCCGGGCCGATGCACCGCGTCGACGACACCGACCGCCTGGGCAACCGGCGCAGCTGCTTCACGGTGAACGAACCGCACCGCGAACTCGAGGTCACGACGACGAGCCGCGTACTCGTGCAGCGCACCGAGCTGCCCGACCCGGCGGCGAGCGCTCCCTGGGAGGCGGTGCGCGAGCGCCTGCGCTACGCGGCCGGGCGCCCCTACGAACCGGCGAGCGAGTTCGTGCACCAGTCGCCCTACGTGCCGCCGCTGCCCGGCTTGAAGCATTGGGCCGTCAGCGCCGCGCGCCCCGGCCGCCCGGTGGCCGAAGTGGGCCTGGAGCTGATGGCGCGCGTGCACGCCGAGTTCGCGTACCGCAGCGCGAGCACCGAGGTCGACACGCCGCTGGCCGACGTGCTGGCACGGCGCGAGGGCGTGTGCCAGGACTTCGCCCACCTGCTGATCGGCGCGCTGCGCTCGATGGGACTGGCGGCGCGCTACGTGAGCGGCTACCTGCTGACCGCGGCGCCCGAGGAGGCGGGCCAGGGCGGTGCACCGACCGCACCATGGTTGGGCGCGGACGCGTCGCATGCCTGGGTGGCGCTGTGGTGCCCGCTGGAGGACGGCAGCGGTGCGCACTGGCTCGAGCTCGACCCCACCAACGACGTCCTGCCGTCGACCGGCCACGTGCGCCTGGCGGTCGGGCGCGACTACGGCGACGTGACGCCGCTGCGCGGCGTGATCCGCGGCGGCGGAGAACACCAGCTCGAGGTGCGCGTGCGAACCGAACGCCTCGGATGACTGGCAAAGGAATTGCGAGGAGACGCGAAATGCCTGGTCCGATCTTCGACGAAATGAACAGCGCGCCCGGTGGCGTGCGCGCCCATTACGCGGCCTACGCACGCTGGCTCGACGCGCAGCCGGCCGACGTGATGCGCTCGCGGCGCGAGGAAGCCGAACTGATCTTCCGCCGCGTCGGCATCACCTTCGCCGTCTACGGCGCCAAGGACGAGGACGGCGCCGGCACCGAGCGCCTGATCCCGTTCGACCTGATCCCGCGCATCATCCCGGCCGACGAGTGGCGCGAGCTCAGGCGCGGCCTGGTGCAGCGCGTGACCGCGCTCAACCGCTTCATCCACGACGTCTACCACGACCAGGAGATCCTGAAGGCCGGCGTGGTGCCGTCCGAGCAGGTGATGAAGAACGCGCAGTACCGGCCCGAGATGGCGGGCGTGACGGTGCCCGGCGGCGTGTACTCCCACATCAGCGGCATCGACATCGTGCGCGCCGGCAACCCCGACGGCAGCGGCACCTACTACGTGCTCGAGGACAACCTGCGCGTGCCCAGCGGCGTGAGCTACATGCTCGAGAACCGCAAGATGACGATGCGCCTGTTCCCCGAGCTGTTCTCGCAGCAGCGCATCGCGCCGGTGGCGCACTACCCGGACATGCTGCTGGACACGCTGCGCCAGGTGGCCCCGGCCTCGGCCAACGACCCGGTGGTGTGCGTGCTGACGCCGGGCATGTACAACAGCGCCTACTTCGAGCACGCCTTCCTGGCACAGCAGATGGGCGTGGAGCTGGTCGAGGGCAAGGACCTGTTCGTGCGCGACGGCTTCGTCTTCATGCGCACGACGCAGGGCCCGAAGCGGGTGGACGTGATCTACCGCCGCGTCGACGACGACTTCCTCGACCCGAAGGCCTTCCGCCCCGACAGCACGCTCGGCTGCGCCGGGCTGCTCGACGCCTACCGTGCCGGCAACGTGACGCTGTCCAATGCCATCGGCACCGGCATCGCCGACGACAAGAGCATCTATCCGTACGTGCCGAAGATGATCGAGTTCTACCTCGGTGAGAAGCCGGTCCTGGCCAACGTGCCGACCTATCTGTGCCGCGAGCGCAACGACCTGCAGTACGTGCTCGACCACATGAGCGAGCTGGTGGTGAAGGAGGTGCACGGCGCCGGGGGCTACGGCATGCTCGTCGGGCCGGCGGCGACCCAGGCCGAGGTCGACGAGTTCCGCGCCGTGGTCAAGGCCAAGCCGGACAACTACATCGCCCAGCCGACGCTGTCGCTGTCGACCTGCCCAACCTTCGTCGAATCGGGCATCGCGCCGCGCCACATCGACCTGCGGCCCTATGTGCTGTCGGGTCAGAGCGTGCAGACGGTGCCGGGCGGCCTGACGCGCGTGGCGCTGAAGGAAGGATCGCTGGTCGTCAACTCGTCGCAGGGCGGGGGGACGAAGGACACCTGGGTGCTGGAGGGGTGATGGACGCGCGCCGACCCCAAGCCCTGCGCTCCTCGGCGTCCCACAGGTCGCCCTCCCCGGGCACCGCCCACCGCAACGCTAGGCACCACTCGTGTTGTTCGGAGAGAACAGCGTGCGTGTCTGCAAAGGCGTGGCGGGGCTGCAGCTGGGGTGCGTGGGAGGCGCCGAGCATCGCAGAGCTCATGGCCGCGCATGCGCAGCACGCGCTTTGTAGACTGACTCGCGGCGGCTGTCTGAGCGCAGCGAACGAAGTGAGCGAAGCGAGTTCGGCCGCGGGCCATGAGCCCGAGAAGCACAGGGCAGTCGCAGCGAAGCGGAGACCGCCGAGGTCGCGCCCCAGCTGCAGCCCCGCCCCGCCTTTGCCGCGCCACTGAACGAACGCAGGAAGGGAGTCCAACACCATGCTCTCGCGAACCGCCGACCACCTGTTCTGGATGGCCCGCTATATGGAGCGCGCGGAGAACACCGCGCGCATGCTCGACGTCAACTACCAGATGTCGTTGCTGCCGCAGTCGGCCGAGGAGGCCGAGAAGGGCTGGCGTGGCGTGCTCGGCATCTCGGAGCTGACGGCGTCGTTCAACGAGCGCTATCCGACCTGCGAGGCGCGCCATGTGATGGACTTCATGGTGCGCGACTCGAAGAACCTGTCGTCGATCCTGTGCTGCCTGTCGGCGGCGCGCGAGAACGCGCGCGCGGTGCGCGGTGCGCTCACCACCGAGGTCTGGGAGACGACCAACCAGACCTGGCTCGAGTTCAACCGCGTGCTGGCGCGCAACGACTTCCACCGCGACCCGAGCGCGCTGTTCGAGTGGGTCAAGTTCCGCTCGCACCTGTCGCGCGGCGTCACGGTGGGCACGATGCTGCAGGACGAGGCGCTGCACTTCCTGCGCATCGGTACCTTCCTCGAACGCGCGGACAACACCGCGCGCCTGCTCGACGTGAAGTTCCAGAGCCTGGCCGGCGACTACTTCGGGCCGCGCACCGGTCAGACCCAGGCACAGGGCAGTCCGCGCGAGGCGCTGGAGGTGGACTTCTACCACTGGAGCGCGGTGCTGCGCTCGGTCTCCGGCTTCGAGGTGTACCGCAAGGTCTACCGCAACGTGATCCGGCCCGACAAGGTGGCCGAGCTGCTGATCCTGCGGCCGGACATGCCGCGCTCGCTGGCGGCGTGCATGAACGCGCTGATGACCAACCTGACCCTGGTGGCCAACGCGCAGAGCAGCGAGACGCTGCGCCGTGCCGGCCGCCTGCACAGCGACCTGCAGTACGGCCGAATCGACGAAATCCTCGCCACCGGCCTGCACGCGTACCTGACGCAGTTCCTCGACCGCGTCGGCGATCTCGGCGTGGGGATCAGCCGCGACTTCCTGGTCCCGATGGCCGCGTAGCGGCCGCGGGATCTTGTTGACCTGACTGGAGCCTCCCTCTCGGAGGGAGGCTGGAGGGAGCACAGAACGTGCTGGAGCCCCTTCTCGGAGGGGGCTCGGGGGAGCCGTGCGGAAAGGCGTTACGTGGCCCGCGCAACGGGCTGCGAAACGTTACGGTAGACGCCGCAGCCGATCAGCAGGTCGGCGGAGATGCCAGTCACGTACGAGGTCTTGGGCGTCACGGCGCCGTTGGTCGGGTTGACGATGTCGTAGTCGACCCAGCCGCTGCGGTCGGCGTCGACGATCTGCCAGGCGTCGCGCACCAGCTTGGCGGCGTCCAGGCCGGGCACGCTCGACAGCGGCTGGCCGATCTTTGCGGTGTTGGAGCTGAAGGCACGGTAGATGCCCTGGCGGTCGAACGCGAAGACGTAGAGGTCGCGGTCGCTGAACGGGTTGCCCTTGGCATGCAAGTCGACCTGGGCCTGGGCCCAGCCCGCGCGTGTCACCAGCGCCGCGGCGCGCTCGACGAAGTCGCGCGCCTCGTCGGCCGTGCCCTGGCGCAGCTTCATGTGCGACACCGCGGCGGCCAGGCTGCGCGAGCGGTGCAGCAGGCCTTCGGCGGTGGCGCTTGCGGCCTCGACCGCGGTGGCGTTGCCCTGCGTGATGGCGTCCAGGCTGCCCACGGCCTCGCTGATCTGCGCCAAGCTGTCGTTTTGGGCCACGCTGGCCTGGGCGATGCCGCGCAGGCGGTCGGCGATGTCGCGCACGCCGGCCAGCAATTGCATCATGTCCTTCTCGATCGCGCGCACGCGGCGCGCGCCTTCGCCGGCCTCGTCGCGCGAGGCCGCGATCAGCGTGCGGATCTCGCCTGCGGACGCGGCCGCGCGCTGCGCCAGCAGGCGCACCTCGCCAGCGACGACGGCAAAGCCCTTGCCCTGGTCGCCGGCGCGAGCGGCCTCGACCGCGGCGTTCAGCGCCAGCAGATTGGTCTGGAAGGCGATCGCGTCGATCGTGCCCACGATCTCGGCCACCTTGCCGGCACCCGACTCGATGCGGGCCATGGTGTCCACCGCGGCGGTCATCGCTTCGCCGCCGGACTCGGCCACGCGCCGCAGGCCGCTCATCTGCGCGTCGGCTTCGCGCACCGCCTCGGCGTTGCGGGCCACCGTCGTGCTGATCTCGCGCACGGTGGCGCTGGTCTGCTCGACGCTCGCGGCCTGGGCCTCGGTGCGTTCGGCCAGGCCGCGATTGGCGCTGGCCATGCGTTCGCCGGCGGTGCCGACCAGGCTGGCATCGTTGCGCACGGCGGCGACCATCGACGACAGCGTGCCCGCCATGCGTTCGATCTCGCGGCCCATGAGGGCGAACTCGTCGCTGCCGGGCACGCTGACCGAGGTGGCCAGGTTGCCGTCGGCCAGCCCGCCGATGCCGCGGCCGACGGCGCGCACCGAGCCGGTGGTCGCGCTGTGGAAGCACAGGGCCAGGTAGACGAAGGCGGCGGCCGCGGCCAGGGCCAGGGGGGTCGACAAGGGCGCCAGCAGCGACCAGGCGAGCGGCCACAGCGCGGCGGCCGACAGCAAGGCGAGCTTGGCGCCGAGGGGCCAGCGCCGCATCAACGCGGCGCCCGGAGCGAGCAGCGGAAACACGGTTGAACTCACGATGCCGATCTTTCCATGGGCGAGGCACTCCGTTGGTGCTGCCAGTGTCCCGCCCCGGTGCTGCGGCAATCGCTCAAACAGCCGGGCCGGTCGCCCCCATTTCATTGCCCGCTGCCGCGGCCCCGACCGCCTGGGCCAGCGCCACGTACTCGGCCACGGGCACTTCCTCGCCCCGGCGCTGCAGGTCGAACGCGCCGCCGAAGCCGCGCGCCTCGAGCCAGCGCCCGAGGCTGTGGCGCAGCAGCTTTCGGCGTTGCGAGAACGCGGCGGCGACCAGGGCCTCGAGCAGCGGCCGGTCCAGTTCGGCCGGCTGCGGCCAGGGGATCATGCGCACGACGGCCGAGTCCACGCGTGGCGGCGGGTCGAAGGCCTCGGGCGGCACCTCGATCAGGGACTCGACGTGGTAGCGCCACTGCAGCATCACGGACAGGCGCCCGTAGTCCTTGCCGCCAGGCCCGGCGGCCATGCGGTCGACCACCTCGCGCTGCAGCATGAAGTGCTGGTCCTGCACCTGCGCGGCGGCGTCGAGCAGATGGAACAGGATCGGCGTGGAGATGTTGTACGGCAGGTTGCCGACGATGCGCAGCTTCGCGCCGCGTGTGCTGGCCAGCGCCGCGAAGTCGACCGTCAGCACGTCGGCCTCGATGACGTCGAGCGCGGGGTCCTTGCGCAGGCGCACGGCCAGGTCGCGGTCGAGCTCGACGACGGTCAGGCGCTCGCAGCGCTCGAGCAGCGGTCGTGTCAGCGCACCCAGCCCGGGGCCGATCTCGATCAGCGCCTGCCCGGGCCGCGGGTCGATGGCTGCGACGATCGCGTCGAGCACACCGGTGTCGACCAGGAAGTGCTGGCCAAATCGTTTGCGCGGCTGGTGCCTCACCGTTGCGAGCCAACCCAGCCGACGCCGCGGATCCGGCTGTGCCGGTCCGCTGGCGTGCCCCCTCGAGGGGGAGCGGCGAAGCCGCTTCGGGGGTGGGCCATCTATTGCGGAGGCTCTCGGAATTCGACGTAGGCGCGCCCGCGCACCTCGCGCAGCCATTCGCCGTAGGCATCGTCGAACTTGCGCTCGCGCAGTGCGGCGCGGGCCTGGTCGCGCAGCTGTTTGGTGTCGAGCGCCACGCTGCGCCGCTCGAGCACCTGGATCAGGTGCACGCCGAAGCGGGTGGCCACCGGGTCGGACACGCCGCCGAGCGGCAGCGGGTTCATGCCCGCCTCGAACTCGGGCACGAACTGCCCCGGCGAGGCCCAGCCGAGGTCGCCGCCGGTGCTGGCCGAGCCGTCGAGCGAATGTTCGCGCGCCAGGTCCTCGAAACGGCGCGTGCCGGCTGCGATCTGGCGCTTGAACTCGGCCAGGCGTGCGCGCACGGCCGACTCGGGCAACTGGTCCGACGGACGCAGCAGGATGTGGCGCGCGCGCGTCTGCTGCACGCGGAAGGCACCGCCCTCGGCGCGCTCCAGCAGCTTGAGCAGATGGAAGCCCGCGCCGGTGCGCAGCAGGGCCGGGGCGACCTGGCCGCTCTGCAGCGGGCGCACCGTCTCGAGGAAGATGTCGGGCAGCCGGTCGGCCGGTCGCAGGCCGATCTCGCCGCCGCGCTCGCGGTTGTCGTCCTCCGAAACCTGGCGCGAGACGGCACCGAAGTCCTCGCCGGCGCGCACGCGCGCCAGCGCGGCTTCGGCGCGCGCGCGCCGCTCGGCCACCACGGCCTCGCCCGCGTTCTCGGGCAGCTTGATCAGGATCTGCGCGATGTTGTACTGCACCTCGCCCGCCGTGGCTCCGCGCTGCTGCTCGATGAAGCTGTCGATCTCGCCGTCGGTGATGCGGATGCGCTGTGCCACCTCGCGCTCGCGCACGCGCTCGATCAGCATCTGGTCGCGGATGTTGGCGCGAAAGCGCGGCAGGTCCAGCCCGTCCTGGGCCAGGCGGGCGCGCAGCTGCGCGAGCGTCATCTGACCCTGCGACGCGATCACCTGCACAGCGCGGTCGACCTCGCCGTCATCGATGCGCATGCCACTGTCGCGCGCATGGCTCAGGATCGCGCGCTCCTCGATCAGCGACTCGAGGATCATGGCGCGGAACTCGGCATCGGGTGGCACGCGGGTGTTGCGGCGGCGCGCCTCTTCGCGCGCCAGCGCCATGCGCTGGGCCACCTCGTAGGCCGTCACCAGCTCCTGGCTCACGACCGCGGCGATGTGGTCGCCCGGGCGCAGCGGCAGCGGGGCGTTGGGCGTGGACTGCGCCAGAGCGCCGGTGCAGGCGAGGCCGGCGAGGGCTGCCCAGAGGGCCACCAGGGGTCGGAGCATGTGCTTCATCGGGCAGGGGGGGCGCTTGCGCCTTCACTCACATAGGTGCGCAAGGGCGGGTCGCTGCTGTCTTCGCGCAGCAGGGTGTATCCGGGGATATTGTCCTTCAAGACCGACAGCGGGTTGGACCCGAGGCGCGACAGGCCCACCAGCTCCAGCTGCAGCATCAGCCGCGTGGTGGCTTCGGTGCGGCCGGTGGACACGCGCTCGGCCACCATGCGCGCGATCCAGCAGCCGGCGTCGTACTCGAGTCCGGCCAGCGAGTCGGTGATGCGGCTGTCCTTCATCGAGTAGTTGATGCGCCCCACCCCGTACAGCGTGCCGCGGCAGCCGCCGCCGCTGGGCGTGCCGGCGGCCATCGCTCGGTACAGGGGCCACTGCCAGCCCAGGTCGACCTGCTCGCTGGCGCCGCGCGTCAGGCGGTAGGTGGCCGACAGCGTGCGGAAGGGGCCGGGCGCGTAGCGGGCGCTGATCAGCGAGCGTGTCGTGCGGTCGATCTCGGGGCTGTACTGCAGTGCCGCGTCGATGGTCCAGCGCGGCGTCAGCTGGGCGCTGCCGGCCAGCAGCAGGTCCGACAGGCGCCGCGTCAGCGGCACGCCGTCGGGCGTGATGCGCTGGTCGCGCAGCAGGTAGCGCTGCGCCACGCCCAGGCGCAAGGCCTCGGCACCGGTCGTGGGGTCGATCAGGCGCGAGGTCACGCCGGCGGTCAGCTGGTGCGCATCGGACACGCGGTCGATGCCGGAGAACGCGTTGTCGCTGAAGAGCGAGACGACGTTGAAGTCCTTGGCCGCGGTGTCGAACAGCGGCAGCGTGTCCTGCGCACGGTAAGGCGTGTGCACGTAGAGCATGCGCGGCTCGAGCGTCTGCGTGAAGGCGCGCTGGCCCCAGCGCGCGTCGCGCTCGAAGCGCAGCCCGCTGTCGACGCTGACGCTCGGGATCGTGCGCGAAGCGCTGCGGCGCCCGTCGCTCATCGGCGTGTCGGTGCGGTAATGCGCCAGGTTCAGCGACGCCCGCGGCGTGATCCACGCGCCCAGCGCGTGGAAGGTCTGGCTCGCCTGCGCGAGCAGGTGGACACGCTCGCCGTTGGGCCGCGCCGGGCCGACGTTGTCGCGCGTCAGCTCGAAGCGGTTGAACTCGGCCTGGAAGCCGAGGTCGGGGCCGCTGCCCCAGGGTCGGCCGAGGCCGCGCCAGCCCAGCTGTGGGGCGCGGTGGTAAGGCGCCTCGATCGGCGCCTCGGCGTCCTGCAGCACCTGCCAGGCCTGCACGCGCGCGTAGGCCGTGGTCGCGAACCCGCCGAGCGACCAGTCGCGCTCGACCTCGCCGGCCAGCGGTAGCAGGCGGGGCGTGACCGCACGCAGCGTGCGCGGGAAGTCCTTCCAGTAGCCGTCGTCCGACGCGCGCTGGCCTTCGTGGCGCCAGCGCAGGCCGGTCGCGGCATCGCCGAAGGCTGTGCCCTGCTGGCGCCACTGCAGACCGTGGCGCGCGGCGCCTTCCACGCGGTCGGTCGGCAGCCAGCGCCAGTCGACGTCGCCCTTGTGCGTCGGCGCGAGGTAGCGGAACTCGCTGTCCAGGCCGAAGCCACGGCGCGAGTAGACGGTCGGCGTCAGCGTCGCGTCGCGTTGCGGCGCGATGTTCCAGTACCACGGCACGGCGACCTCGAGGCCGCTCTTGTTGTCGATGTTGATCGACGGCGGCAACCAGCCGGACTTGCGTTCGTCTGACAGCGGGAAGGTCAACACCGGGGCGGCGAGGATCGGCACGCCCATGAAGCGCAGCACCGCGCCTTCGGCCACGCCCTCGTTGGCCTCGAAATCGAGCCTGACACGGTTGGTGCTCATCAGCCAGGCCGGCACGCCGTCGCCGTTGCGTGCGCAGCTGGTGTAGTCGGCGCCGGTGAGCTGGGCCCGGTCGGTGCCGAGGAAGTCGATGCGTCGGGCGCGGCCGCCGGCCTGGGTGCGGGCGAAGAAGTACTCGGGCTCGAGGAACCAGCCCTCGAAACGGTCGAGTGTCAGCGACAGCTCGGGGCCGGCGAACCAGTTGCCGTCGGCGGTCTCGATGCGCACCTTGCCGCGCGCATGGGCCCGGTCCGCCACATGGTCGTAGCGCAGGTGCTCGGTGCCGATCTTCAGGCGGCCGCGCTGCAGCTGCACGTTGCCGCGGGCCTCGAACTCGAGATCGGGCCGGCCCTGCAGCTCGTCGGCCTGCAGGATCAGCGTGGCGTTGCGCTCGTCCGCCGCGCTGCGCGGGGCCGCCGGCTGGGCCATGACCCCCGCCGGCGCCAGCAACATCGCGGCGGCCAGCGCCAGGGGGTGACGGAGCGGCATCAGGGGCAGAGCGTGGTCGACCTGAACGCCGAGGGTGGCGCCGAGGTTCGATTTGTAGAATGAAATTATCCATGAGCGCACCCACCCTGCCCGCCGCCGAACCGGTCCCCTGGGCCGACCCCCAACGCAAGGCGGCTTTCGAGCGTTGGCTCGAGCCGCTGGCGGTGGCCCACGACCTGCGGCCCGAGACGCTGCGGCCGGCCTCGGCCGACGCGAGCTTTCGGCGCTATCTGCGCCTGGACAACCTTGCCGGAGGCAGCCTGATCGTGATGGACGCCCCGCCGCCGCAGGAGGACGTGCGTCCCTTCGTGCACGTGGCCGGGCTGATCGAGCGCGCCGGGCTGCATGGCCCGGCGATCCTGGCCGCCGACGAGGCACAGGGCTTCCTGCTGTTGTCCGACCTGGGCCACACGCTGTATCTGGACGCCTTCGCCGAGGCGAGCGCGCAGCAGGCCGACCAGCTGATGCGGGCCGCGATCACGGCGCTGGTGCAGTGGCAGCAGCATGTGCCGGGCGACGCGCTGCCGGCCTACGACGAAGCCAAGCTGCGCGCCGAGTTGCAGTTGTTCCCCGACTGGTGCGTCGCGCGCGAGTACGGCGTGACCTGGAACGAGCGCGAGCAGCAGACCTGGCAACGCATCGCCGACCTGCTGGTGGCCGCTGCACTGGTCCAGCCCAAGGTGGCGGTGCACCGCGACTGGATGCCGCGCAACCTGATGGTGGCCGACCCCAACCCGGCGATCCTCGACTTCCAGGACGCGGCCTGCGGCCCGATCGCCTACGACGTGGCCTCGCTGTTGCGCGACGCCTTCTGGTCCTGGGACGAGGAGCGCGAGATCGACTGGGCGGTGCGCTACTGGGAGCAGGCGCGGCGCGCTGCGCTGCCGGTGGGCGACGACTTCGGCCAGTTCTGGCGCGACCTGGAGTGGATCGGCCTGCAGCGCCACCTCAAGGTGCTGGGCATCTTCTGCCGCCTCAAGCACCGCGACAACAAGCCCAAGTACGCGACCGACCTGCCGCGCTTCTTCGCCTATGCGACCCGGGTGGCGACGCGTTACCGCGAACTCGAGCCGTTGATGTCGCTGATCGAGCCGCTGTCGGGGATGAAGTCGGCGGTGGCGTACTCGCTGCGCTGATCGCTAGGCCACGCGGCGCTCGCTCGCCGCGTCGAACAGGTGCACGTGCGTGCTGGGCCACGACACCAGCACATGCTCGCCGGCGCGGTGGGTGGGCACGCCGGGCAGGCGGGCGGTGAGGGTGCCGAGTTCGGTGTCGATCAGCATGTAGGTGTCGGGGCCGGTCGGCTCGACCATCTTCACCGACCCCGGCACGCCGTGCGCGGAGAGCGACAGCGCCTCGGGCCGCACGCCATACAGCAGCTTGTCGGGGCTGCCGGCCTGCAGCGCCGCGCGCTGCGCGTCGGTGGTGGCCAGCGCGATGTGGGCACAGAACAGCGCACCGTCGCGCCGCTCGACCGGCAGGAAGTTCATCGCTGGCGAGCCGATGAACTCGGCGACGAACTTGGTCGCCGGCCGGCCATAGATGGCCTCCGGCGTATCGAACTGCTCGATGTGCCCGCCGCGCATCACCGCGATGCGGTCGCCGAGCGTCATCGCCTCGACCTGGTCGTGCGTCACGTAGACCGTGCTGGTGCGCGTGCGCTGGTGCAGCAGCTTGATCTCGGCGCGCATCTCGACGCGCAGCTTGGCGTCCAGGTTGGACAGCGGCTCGTCGAACAGGAAGAGCTTGGGGTCGCGCGCCAGGGCGCGGCCCATCGCGACACGCTGGCGCTGGCCGCCCGACAGCTGCGCCGGCTTGCGGTCGAGCAGGTGTTCGATCTGCAGCATCTTGGCCACGCGCGCGATCGCCTTGTCGCGCTCGGGCTTGGGCACCTTGCGCATCTCCAGGCCAAACGAGATGTTCTGCGCCACGCTCATCGTCGGGTAGAGCGCGTAGCTCTGGAACACCATGGCGATGTCGCGGTCCTTGCTCGGCAGGTGCGTCACGTCACGGTCGGCGATGTGGATCGTCCCCGAGGTCGGCACGTCCAGACCGGCGATCATGTTCAGCAGCGTGGACTTGCCGCAGCCCGAGGCGCCGACCAGGATGATGAACTCGCCCGACTCGGCCTCGAGGTCGATGTTGTCGAGCACGGTGACCGCGCCGAACACCTTGCGCACGTTCCGGATGCTGAGTGCACTCATCCCTTGACCGCTCCCGCGGTCAGCCCGCGCACGAAGTACTTGCCGGCCAGCACATAGACCACCAGCGTCGGCAGGCCGGCGATCATCGCGGCGGCCATGTCGACGTTGTATTCCTTGACCGAACTCGAGGTGTTGGCCAGGTTGTTCAGGCCCACGGTCACCGGCTTGCTGTCGGCACCGGAGAACACGACGCCGTAGAGGAAGTCGTTCCAGATGTTGGTGAACTGCCAGATCAGCGTGACCATCAGGATCGGTGTCGACAGCGGCAGCACGATGCGCCAGAAGATCTGCCAGAAGCCGGCACCGTCGATCGTCGCGGCCTTGACCAGTTCGTCGGGCACACCGACGTAGTAGTTGCGGAAGAACAGGGTGGTCGACGGCAGGCCGGCGATCACGTGCACCAGGATCAATCCCCAGATCGAGCTGGCGATGCCGAGCCAGCCCAGCACCTGGCTCATCGGCAGCAGCACCACCTGCATCGGCATGAAGACGCCGAACAGCAGGAAGGCGAACAGGGTCTCGCTGCCGCGAAAGCGCCACTTCGACAGCACATAGCCGTTGAGCGCGCCGATCGCGGTGGACACCAGCACGGCTGGCACGACCATCGCCACCGAGTTCATGAAGAAGGGCTTCAGGCCGCCGCAGTCGATGCCGGTGCAGGCGCTGCCCCAGGCCTTGGCCCAGGCGTCGAAGGAGGGCGAGGTCGGCAACGACAGCAGGTGGCCGGTACGCACCTGTTCCATGTCCTTCAGCGAGGTGGCGAGCATCACGTACAGCGGGGTCAGGAACCAGGCCGCGAACAGCAGCAGCACCGCCCACAGCAGCGCGCGGTGCCAGGTGAAGCGGCTCACTTCTTCACCCTCAGCTCGCTGTACAGGTAGGGCACGACGATGGCCGCGATGATCGCCAGCATCACCGTGGCCGCCGCGGCGCCCTGGCCGATCTGGCCGCGCGAGAAGGCCATCGCGTACATGAAGGTCGCCGGCAGGTCGGTCGCAAAGCCGGGGCCGCCGGCGGTCAGCGCCATCACCAGGTCGAAGCTCTTGATCGCGAGGTGGCTCACGATCATCAGGGTCGAGAAGACCACCGGGCGCAGCGCCGGCAGCACGATGCGCCAGTAGATGCGCGGCAGGCTGGCGCCGTCGACCTGGGCGGCCTTGATGATCGAGTCGTCCACGCCGCGCAGGCCGGCCAGGAACAGCGCCATCACGAAGCCCGCGCTCTGCCAGACGCCGGCGATCACGATGCAGTAGATCGCCTTGTCCGGGTTCACCAGCCAGTCGAAGGTGAAGCTCTCCCAGCCCCATTGCCGCACCACGTTCTCGAGGCCGAGGCCGGGGTTCAGGATCCACTTCCACGCCGTACCGGTGACGATGAACGACAGCGCCATCGGGTACAGGTAGATCGTGCGCAGCACGCCCTCGGCGCGGATCTTCTGGTCGAGCAGGATCGCCAGCAGCAGGCCGATCGCCATCGCGCCACCGATGAACAGCGCGCCGAAGATCGCCATGTTGGTGAGCGCGACGCGAAAGCGCTCGCTCTCCCACAGGCGCGCGTACTGCTCGAGGCCGACGAATTCGTAGTTGGGCAGCAGGCGGGAGGCGGATACCGAGAGGTACCCGTTCCACGCCATCAGGCCGTAGACGAAGGCCAGGCCGAGCACGAAGCTCGGCGCGACGACCAGTTTGGGCAGCCAGGCGTGTTGCTGCAAGGCCGCTCCGGGTGGGCTACTTCGTCTTGGCTGCGGCCGCCAGCTTGGCCATCGCGGCCTTGGCGTCCATCTTGTCGTCGTTCCAGAACTGGCTCACCACGTCCTTGATCGCGCCTTCGGTGGCTGAGGGCACGGCCATGCCGTGGGCGATCGAGGGCACCAGCGAACCGCTCTTGGCAGTGGCCACGAAGTCCTTGCTCGAGGCCTTGGCGCAGTCGTCGAACTTGTCCATCTTCATGTTCAGGCGCACTGGAATCGAGCCCTTGTTGAGGTTGAACACCTCTTGGAACTCGGTGCCCATGATCGCGGCAGCGAGATCGTTCTGCGCCTTCACGTTGGCCTCGTTCTTGAGCTTGAACATTGCGAACGAGTCGACGTTGAAGGTGTAGGCATTGGCGCTGCCCGGCGTGGCCACGCAAGCAAAGTCCTTGCCCGGCACCTTGCCGGCGGCGAGGAACTCGCCCTTGGCCCAGTCGCCCATGATCTGCATGCCGGCCTCGCCCTTGATGACCATCGCGGTGGCGAGGTTCCAGTCGCGGCCCGGTGCGTTCTTGTCGGTGTAGCCCTTGATGCGCTTGAAGGTCGTGAGCACCTTTTCCATCGTCGGGCTCGACACGCTGCCGGGGTCGAGCTGCACCAGCGCCTTCTTGTAGAAATCGGCGCCACCGACGCCGAGCGCGACCGCCTCGAAGGTGGTGAAGTCCTGCCAGTTCTGGCCGCCATGCGCCACCGGCGTCACGCCGGCCTTCCTTAGCGCCTCGGCGGCGACGAAGAACTCGTCCCAGTTGGTCGGCAGC
>DATLIE010000169.1:0-16579 GCA_035539635.1 Burkholderiaceae bacterium | reverse complement strand
AGCACAGCGCACGCGCGGGCAAGTTCGAGACCTACAAGGAGTACGCGCAGATCATCAACGATCAGAGCCGCCGCCACATGACGCTGCGCGGCCTGTTCGAGTTCAAGGTCGATCCGAGCAAGGCGATCCCGGTCGACGAGGTCGAGCCGGCGGCGGAGATCGTCAAGCGCTTCGCCACCGGCGCCATGTCGCTCGGCTCGATCAGCACCGAAGCGCACACCACGCTCGCGATCGCGATGAACCGCATCGGCGGCAAGAGCAACACCGGCGAGGGCGGCGAGGACCCGGCGCGCTACCGCAACGAACTGAAGGGCATCCCGATCACCGCCGGCACCAAGGTCAGCGACGTGATCGGCGCCAAGGTCATCGAGGCCGACTACGAGCTGAAGGACGGCGACAGTCTGCGCAGCAAGATCAAGCAGGTGGCCTCGGGGCGCTTCGGCGTGACGACCGAGTACCTCGTCAGCGCCGACCAGATCCAGATCAAGATGGCCCAGGGCGCCAAGCCCGGCGAGGGCGGCCAGCTGCCTGGCGGCAAGGTCAGCGAATACATCGGCATGCTGCGCTACTCGGTGCCGGGCGTCGGCCTGATCTCGCCGCCGCCGCACCACGACATCTACTCGATCGAGGACCTGGCGCAGCTGATCCACGACCTGAAGAACGCCAACCCGCGCGCCTCGATCAGCGTCAAGCTGGTCAGCGAAGTGGGCGTGGGCACCGTGGCCGCGGGCGTGACAAAGTGCAAGGCGGACCATGTCGTGATCGCCGGCCACGATGGCGGCACGGGCGCGTCGCCCTGGTCGTCGATCAAGCACGCCGGCACGCCCTGGGAGCTGGGCCTGGCCGAGACGCAGCAGACCCTGGTGCTCAACCGCCTGCGCAGCCGCATTCGCGTGCAGGCCGACGGCCAGATGAAGACCGGTCGCGACGTCGTGATCGGCGCGCTGCTCGGGGCCGACGAGTTCGGCTTCGCGACCGCGCCGTTGGTGGCCGAGGGCTGCATCATGATGCGCAAGTGCCACCTCAACACCTGCCCGGTGGGCGTGGCCACACAGGACCCGGTGCTGCGCAAGAAGTTCTCGGGCAAGCCCGAGCATGTCGTCAACTTCTTCTTCTTCGTTGCTGAGGAAGCGCGCCAGATCATGGCGCAGCTGGGCATCCGCAAGTTCGACGATCTGATCGGCCGTGCCGACCTGCTCGACACGAAGAGGGGCGTGGCGCACTGGAAGGCCAAGGGCCTGGATTTCAGCCGCATCTTCCACCTGCCGGCGGTGCCGGCCGAGGTGCCGCGACGCCAGGTCGAGGTGCAGGACCACCGCCTGGACAAGGCGCTGGACGTGACGCTGATCGAAAAGTGCCGTCCCGCGATCGAACGCGGCGAGAAGGTGCAGTTCATGCAGGACGTGCGCAACGGCAATCGCTCGGTAGGCGCCATGCTGTCGGGCGAACTGATCCGCCACCGCCCGGAGGGCTTGCCGGACCACACCATCTTCATGCAGATGGAGGGCACGGGCGGTCAGAGCTTCGGCGCCTTCCTGGCCAGCGGCATCACGCAGTACCTGATCGGCGACGCCAACGACTACACCGGCAAGGGCCTGTCGGGTGGGCGCATCGTGGTGCGCCCGAGCATCGACTTCCGCGGCGACGCCACCGCCAACATCATCATCGGCAACACGGCGCTGTACGGCGCGACCAGCGGCGAGGCCTTCTTCCGCGGTGTGGCCGGCGAGCGTTTCGCGGTGCGGTTGTCGGGCGCGACCGCAGTGGTCGAGGGTACCGGCGACCACGGCTGCGAATACATGACGGGCGGCACCGTGCTCGTGCTCGGCAGGACCGGGCGCAATTTCGCTGCCGGCATGTCGGGCGGCCTGGCGTATGTCTACGACGAGGACGGGCACTTCGCGCGCCGCTGCAATACCAGCATGGTGGCGCTGGACAAGGTGCTGCCGCGCGACGAACAGGACCCGGCCACGTACCACAAGGGCCAGGCCGACGAGCTGCTGCTGAAGAAGCTGATCGACGACCACCACCGCTGGACCGGCAGCCTGCGCGCACGCCATATCCTCGACCACTGGGCCGAGTCGCGCGCCAAGTTCATCAAGGTCTTCCCGCACGAGTACGCGCGGGTGCTCAAGCAGATGAGCGCCACCAGCACGGCCGACGCGACGATCGCCAAGGCCAAGACCGCGACCGGCAAGACGGCTCCCGTCGCCGCCAAGTAAGAGAACAGACCATGGGCAAAGTCACCGGCTTCCTCGAATACGAACGCCTCGAAGAGGGCTACGAGCCCGTGCCGCAACGGCTGAAGAACTGGAAGGAGTTCGTCATCGGCCTGAGCGTCGATCAGGCCAAGGTGCAAGGCGCGCGCTGCATGGACTGCGGCACGCCGTTCTGCAACAGCGGCTGCCCGGTCAACAACATCATCCCGGACTTCAACGACCTGGTGTACCGGGGTCGCAGCGAGGACTGGGCCGACGCGATCCGCGTGCTGCACTCGACCAACAACTTCCCGGAATTCACCGGCCGGGTCTGCCCGGCGCCGTGCGAGGCGGCGTGCACGCTCAACGTCAACGACGACCCGGTGGGCATCAAGTCGATCGAGCACGCGATCATCGACCGCGCCTGGGCTGAGGGGTGGGTCAAGCCGCTGCCGCCGAAGGCGAAGACCGGCAAGAAGGTGGCCGTCGTCGGTTCCGGCCCGGCCGGCCTGGCCGCTGCGCAGCAGCTCGCGCGCGCGGGTCACGACGTGACGGTGTTCGAGAAGAACAGCCGCCTGGGCGGCCTGCTGCGCTATGGCATCCCCGACTTCAAGATGGAGAAGACGCACATCGACCGCCGCGTCGAGCAGATGAAGGCCGAGGGCGTGACGTTCAGGACCGGCGTGCTGGTCGGCGCGATGCCACCGGACGGCAAGGTCACGAACGATGCCAAGCAGACCATCGGCGCCGCCGAGTTGAAGGCCGAGTTCGATGCCGTGCTGCTGACGGGCGGTGCCGAGCAGAGCCGCGACCTGCCGGTGCCCGGGCGCGACCTCGACGGCGTGCACTTCGCGATGGAGTTCCTGCCGCAGCAGAACAAGATCGTCGCGGGCGACAAGCTCAAGGGGCAGATCCGCGCCGACGGCAAGCACGTCATCGTGATCGGTGGCGGCGACACCGGCAGCGACTGCGTCGGCACGAGCAACCGCCATGGCGCGGCCAGCGTGACCCAGTTCGAGCTGATGCCGATGCCGCCCGAGCAGGAGAACAAGCCGCTCGTGTGGCCCTACTGGCCGACCAAGCTGCGCACCAGCTCCAGCCACGAAGAGGGCTGCGAGCGCACGTTCGCGATCGCGACCAAGGAATTCCTCGGCAGCAAGGGCAAGCTGACCGGCCTGAAGACCGTCGAGGTTCAATGGCAGGGCGGCAAGATGGTCGAGGTGCCCGGCAGCGAGAAGGAGTGGAAGGCCGACCTGGTGCTGCTGGCCATGGGCTTCGTGAGCCCGGTGGCTTCGGTGCTGGAGGCCTTCGACGTCGAGCGTGACAACCGGGGCAACGCCAGGGCCGGCACCGACTTCGTCGGCGGCTACAAGACCAACGCCGAAAAGGTGTTCGCCGCCGGCGACATGCGCCGCGGCCAGAGCCTGGTGGTGTGGGCGATCCGCGAGGGCCGTCAGGCGGCGCGCGCGGTCGACGAGTACCTGATGGGTTCGAGCGACCTGCCACGCTGAAGCGGGCCACGTCGCGCGCGCAGGCTGCAGGCCCCGGGTCGGCTACGGGCATTCCCGTAGGCGGCCCGACTCGCGTGAGACAATGCCGCGCCAAGAAAACCACTGTCGCGCTCCGGGCTCCGGAGGGCCCGTTCGCCGGTTGAACCCAGACGCTCTCATCGAGATCGACCACGTCACGTTCGGCTACGACGCCAGCCGAACGATCCTGGCCGACATCAGCCTGACGTTCCAGCGTGGCAAGGTGACGGCCATCCTCGGTGGCTCGGGCTGCGGCAAGACGACGCTGCTGCGGCTGATCGGCGGCATGGCCGCCGCCAACTCAGGGCGCGTGGTATTCGACGGCGAGGTCATCAATCCGCGCGACCGTGCCGCGATGCTGCGCCACCGGCGCCGCATGGGCATGCTGTTCCAGTTCGGCGCGCTGTTCACCGACCTCAGCGTGTTCGACAACGTGGCCTTCCCGTTGCGCGAGCACACCGACCTGAGCGTGTCGATGATCCGCGACATCGTGCTGATGAAGCTGCATGCCGTCGGCCTGCGCGGCGCGGCCGGGTTGCGCATCTCCGAGGTGTCCGGCGGCATGTCGCGTCGCATCGCACTGGCGCGCGCGATCGCGCTCGATCCCGAACTGATCATGTACGACGAACCCTTCGCGGGCCTGGACCTGATCTCGATGGGCGTGGCGGCCAACCTGATCCGCAAGCTCAACGACGCCACCGGCGCCACCTCGCTCGTCGTGTCGCACGACGTGCCCGAGTGCATGGCGATCAGCGACCACGTGATTCTGATGGCCAATGGCGGGCGCATCGTCGCGCAGGGCACGCCGGCCGAGCTGATGGCGTCGGACGACCCCGAGACGCGGCAGTTCGTGCGCGGCGAACCCGACGGGCCGGTCAAGTTCCACTATCCCGCGCCGACCCTGGCCGAGGACTTCGGAGTCGCCGCGTGAACGCGCTGGCCTTCATCGGCTCCCGGGTGCTGCGCTGGCTGCACGGCTTCGGCCGCGCCGCCATCTTCTTCGCCGACCTGCTGGCGCATGTGCCGATGGCCCTCGGCCGTTTCGGTCTCGTCGTGCACCAGGTCCACGCGGTGGGCAATCGCTCGCTGGTCATCATCCTGGCCTCGGGGCTCGCGGTGGGCTTCGTTCTCGCACTGCAGATGTACTACGCGCTCGTCACCTACGGCGCGACCGAGTCGCTGGGCCTGATCGTCAACCTGTCGCTGGTGCGCGAACTCGGGCCGGTGGTGGCCGCGCTGCTGTTCGCGGGCCGCGCCGGCACCTCGCTCACCGCCGAGATCGGCCTGATGAAGGCCGGCGAGCAGCTCGCGGCGATGGAGATGATGGCCGTGGACCCGCGCGCCCGCGTGCTGGCGCCGCGCTTCCTGGGCGGCATGATCTCGATGCCGCTGCTGGCCGCGCTGTTCTCGGCCATCGGTATCCTGGGCGCCTACGTGGTGGGCGTGCTGCTGATCGGCCTGGACGCTGGCAACTTCTGGGGCCTGATGCAGTCGCGCGTCGATGTGTGGCGCGACGTTGGCAACGGCGTGATCAAGAGCTTCGTGTTCGGCGTGCTGTGCACCGCGGTGGCGCTGTACCAGGGTCACGAGACCGAGGCCACGCCCGAGGGTGTGGCTCACGCGACGACACGCACGGTGGTGATTTCCTCGCTCGGCGTGCTGGGCATGGACTTCGTGTTGACGGCGCTGATGTTCTCGGCGCCCTGAGTTCTAGGAGGATGACGCAATGAGCCGACGCAGCATCGAGACCCTGGTGGGCCTGTTCGTGTTGCTGGGCATGGCCGCCCTGCTGTTCCTCGCTCTGAAGGCCGCCAACCTGGCGAGCTTCGGCGAGCACAAGGGCTACACCATCAGCGCGCGCTTCGACAACATCGGCGGCCTGAAGCCGCGCGCCCCGGTGCGCAGTGCAGGCGTCACGGTCGGTCGGGTCAAGAGCATCTCGCTCGATTCGAAGACCTACCTCGGTGTGGTGCGCATGGAGATCGACAACCACGTCAAGTTCCCGAAGGACACGTCGGCCAAGATCCTCACGTCCGGCCTGCTCGGAGACCAGTACGTCGGTCTCGAGCCCGGTGCCGACGACAAGGAGCTGGCGGCGGGTGACGTGATCCGGCAGACCCAGTCGGCTGTCGTGCTCGAGAACCTGATCGGCCAGCTGATCTTCAACAAGGCTGCCGATGCCGGCAGCGGCAACGCAGCGCCCGCCGACACGGCGGCGCCCAAGAAGTGATTGCCATGAAGACGAGGCTGCTGTGCATGGCGGTGCTGGCCAGCGCCGCCGGCTTCGCGCAGGCGCAGGCCAGCGGCGGCGACGCGCCGCGTTCGAACGACCCGCTCGAGCCGTACAACCGCGCGATGTTCGGCTTCAACGAGGCGCTCGACTCGGCGCTGCTGGCGCCGCTCGCGCGCGGCTACGTCAACGTGGTGCCCGAACTCGTGCGCACCGGCGTGTCCAACGTGCTCGGCAACTTCGGCGACGTCTGGTCTGCGTTCAACCAGATGCTGCAGGGCAAGGGCGAGGCGGCCGCGACGATGACGGCGCGCGTCGCGACCAACACCCTGTTCGGCCTCGGGGGCCTGTTCGACGTGGCGAGTGACCTGGGCATGGAGCGCCAGAGCGAGGACTTCGGGCAGACGCTGGGCCGCTGGGGCCTGCCCGCCGGGGCGTACTTCGTGTGGCCGGTGCTTGGTCCCTCGACGATCCGCGATACCGCTGGCCGTCCGTTGGACCTGGCGTGGTCGCCCACGCGCCTGACCGACCACGAACTGACACGCTACTCGATCTCCGGCCTGCAACTGCTGGACACGCGCGCTGGCCTGCTCGGCGCCTCGCGCGTTGTCGACGGCATCGCGCTGGACAAGTACACCTTCATTCGCGACGCTTACATTGCGCGACGGCGCAGCCTGGTGTACGACGGGGACCCGCCCGGGGAACCTGCGGACCCCGAACCGGCTCCCAAGTAAACCCCTTACCGTGCCTCGCGTTAGAGGCTCTGTGCCCGCGTCGCGGCTGCACACAAGAAAGGAAGCCCATGTCCCTGAAGCAACTCCTGGCCGGCCTGATGGTCGCCGTGGCCGCTGCCGCGCAAGCGCAGACGGCCCCCGACGCGCTGATCAAGCAGTTGTCCACCGAGGTGATCGACACGGTCAAGTCCGACAAGGCGATCCAGGCCGGTGACCTGAACAAGATCATTGCCCTGGTCGATGCCAAGGTGATGCCGCACGTGAACTTCCAGCGCATGACCGCGTCGGCGGTCGGTCGCCACTGGCGCGAAGCGACGCCTGAGCAGAAGACCAAGCTGCAGGCCGAGTTCAAGACCCTGCTCGTGCGCACCTACGCCGGCGCGCTGACCCAGGTTCGCGACCAGACTGTCGCGCTCAAGCCCTACCGTGCCGCAGCCGGCGACGGCGAAGTCGTGGTGCGCACCGAGATCAAGGGCAAGGGCGAGCCGATCCAGCTCGACTACCGCCTCGAGAAGGCCGACACGGCCTGGAAGATCTACGACGTCAACGTGCTCGGCGTCTGGCTGGTCGAGCAGTACAAGTCCAGCTTCGCGCAGGAGATCGGTGCCGGCGGCATCGACGGCCTGATCGGCAAGCTGGCCGAGCGCAACAAGGGCGCGGCCAAGAGCTGAGCTGCCGATGAGCGCGCTGCCCGCCACGTTGACGATCAAGGAGGCGCGCGCCGCCGTGCGCGCGCTCGAACCGGCCGTCGGCGAGGGCAGCGGCGCGCTCGTGATCGATGCGGGCGCTCTGAAGAGCTTCGACACATCGGCGATCGCCGCGTTGCTCGAGTTGCGTCGCCAGGCCCAGGCCGTGGGTCGCACGCTCAGCGTGCGCGGCGCGCCGCCGGCGATGGTCGAACTGGCCGGGCTCTACGGCGTGTCCGAGTTGCTCGGCTTCGAGTCGGCCGATCAGTCGTCGGCGCGCGCGTAGCGCTTCGCGCGCAGGTTGCGCTTGATCTCGGCCAGCATCGGTCGCAGCTCGCCGCCGAGCCTCAACGCTACGCCGGTGGTCAGGATGTCGATGATCACCAGGTGCAGCAGGCGCGACACCATCGGGCTGTAGCGGTCGTAGTCCTCCGGGTGGTCGGCGGCGAGCAGGATCTGCTGCCCGCTGGTGGCCGAGCGCGCCAGCGGTGAGCCGGTCGCGGTGATCACGATCGTCGTCGCCCCCTTGCGCCGCGCGATCTCGGCCGCGTCGAGCAGGTCGCGGCTGCGGCCCGAGTTGGAGATGACCACCGCGCAGTCGCCCGGCTGCAGCATCGTCGCGCTCATCACCTGCACGTGGCCGTCGGCCACCGCGGTGGCGGTGACGCCGAGGCGGAAGAACTTGTGCTGCGCGTCCATCGCCACGATGCCGGAATTGCCGACACCGTAGAAGTCGATGCGCCGACCGCTGCGGCAGGCACTGGCCAGTGCCTCGATCGCGCGCTCGAAGGCATGCGAAGCGGCGTCGTTGCGGTACGCGAGCAGCGCGCTGACCGCGTTGTCGATCACTTTGACGACGATGTCGCCCGGCTTGTCGTCCTCGTCGACCGCGCGGTGCACGAAAGGCACGCCCTCGTTGACCGTGCCCGCGAGCTTCAACTTGAAGTCGGCCAGCCCGTCATAGCCGACGCTGCGGCAGAAGCGCACCACCGTCGGCTTGCTGACATGCGAGCGGTCGGCCAACTCACTCACCGGCAGCGACGCGAAGCTGCGCGGGTCGGCCAGCACCAGCTTGGCCACGCGCTGTTCGGCCGGCGGCAGGGCCGGCAGCGCCGCGTGGACGCGCTCGAGCATGCTCATGCCTCTTCGTCCCAGGCGAAGCCGTCGCGCGCAATGAGCGCGCTGGCCGCCGGCGGGCCCCAGGAGCCCGCAGCGTAGGGCCGCGGCCCGGTCGTGTCGCTGCGCCAGGCCGCGAGCACCGGTTCGACCCAGCGCCAGGCCTCCTCCTGTTCGTCGCTGCGCACGAACAGGTTCAGGCGTCCGGCCACCGCGTCGAGCAGCAGGCGTTCGTAGGCGCCCACGCGCGCGGTCGCGAAGGCCTTGTCGAAGTCGAGGTCCAGCTTCACCGGGGCCAGCACGTCGTTGTTGCCGGTGCCCTTGGCGGCGAGCAGGTGCAGTTCGAGTCCGTCCTCGGGCTGCAGCTTGATCACCAGTTTGTTGGCGCGCGCGCTGCCGGCGAAAATGGCGTGCGGCACCGGCCGGAAGTTGACGACGATCTGTGCGTCGCGTGCCGCCAGGCGCTTGCCTGTGCGCAGGTAGAAGGGCACGCCGGCCCAGCGCCAGTTCTGCACCTCGGTGCGGAGCGCGACGAAGGTCTCGGTGGCGCTGCCCGCAGGCACCTTCGCCTCGTCGAGGTAGCCCATCGCCGCCTGGCCCTCGACGTTGCCGGCGCGGTACTGGCCACGCACCACGTCGCGCGCCACGCTCTCGGGCGTGAAGGGCTTGAGCGACTTCAGCACCTTGAGCTTCTCGTCGCGGATCGCGTCGGCGTCGCCGTTGGCCGGCGGCTCCATCGCGATGATCGTCAGCAGTTGCAGCGCGTGGTTCTGCACCATGTCGCGCAGCGCGCCGGTGCGGTCGTAGAAGTCGCCGCGCGTGCCCACGCCGAGCGCCTCGGCGATCGTGATCTGGATGTTCGCGATGCTCTCGCGCCGCCACAGCGGCTCGAACAGGGCATTGCCGAAGCGCAGGGCGGTGAGGTTCTGCACCGCGGGCTTGCCGAGGTAGTGATCGATGCGCATCGCCTGCGCCTCGGTGAACGAGGCGCGCACGACGCGATTGATCTCCTGCGCGCTCGCGAGGTCGTGGCCGAGCGGTTTCTCGAGCACCACGCGCACATGAGGGCCGTTCAGGCCCGCGGCGCCGAGCTGGGCGCAGATCTGCGTGAACAGGTGCGGGCTGGTGGCGAGGAAGAAGACGGTGGTGTCCGCCCCGCGCGCCTCGAGCCACTGCCTCAGGCCCGCGTAGTGCTCGGGCTGCGCAAGGTCCATGCGGCGGTAGTGCAGCAACGCGGCGAAACGGGCGAATTCATCGTCGCTCGGACGCTTGGCGCTTTCGACCTCGCAGAAGCGGTCGCGGATGAAACCGCGGTACTCGTCGTCGCTGCGTTCGTCGCGGGCCACGGCGAGGATTCGCCCACCCTCGGGCAGCTTGCCGTGGCGCCACGCCTGGAACAGCGCGGGCATCAACTTGCGCCAGGTCAGGTCGCCGGTGCCGCCGAAGAGAACCAGGTCGAAAGACATCGTGGAGTGGTCGGAAGAACTGGTGATGTAATTTTGTTACTGCTAGGATGATGCATGAGTTTCTTGGCCCGGTCAACGCCGGGCCGCGCCGTGATGAACCAGCTCGAACAGCTCAAGCAATTCACCACCGTCGTCGCCGACACCGGCAACTTCAAGCAGCTCGCGCAGTTCGCGCCGCGCGACGCGACGACCAATCCGTCACTGATCCTGAAGGCTGTGCAGCAGCCCGAGTACGCACCGCTGCTGGCCGAAACGGTGACTGCGGTGAAGGGCAAGGCGCTCGACCGCATCGTCGACCAGGTGCTGGTGCGCTTCGGCCTCGAGATCCTGAAGGTGGTGCCGGGCCGTGTCAGTACCGAGGTCGATGCGCGCCTGTCGTTCGACACCGCGGCGACGATCGCGCGCGCGCACCGCCTGATCGAGTTGTACGAGCGCGCCGGCGTGGCGCGCGAGCGCGTGCTGATCAAGGTGGCGTCGACCTGGGAGGGCATCCAGGCGGCCAAGGCGCTCGAGCACGAAGGCATCCATTGCAACCTGACGCTGTTGTTCGCGTTCTGCCAGGCGGTGGCTTGCGGTGAGGCCGGCATCACGCTGATCTCGCCCTTCGTCGGCCGCATCTACGACTGGCACAAGAAGGCCGCCGGCGCCGCCTGGGACGAGGCGGCACGCGCCGGCGCCAACGACCCCGGTGTGCAGTCGGTGGCGCAGATCTACACCTACTACAAGCACTTCGGCATCGGCACCGAGGTCATGGGCGCGAGCTTTCGCAACCTCGGCCAGATCCAGGCGCTCGCGGGCTGCGACCTGCTGACGATCAGCCCCGAGCTGCTGGCGCAGTTGCAGGCCAGCGAGGCGCCGCTGGTGCGCGCGCTCGATCCCGAGGCCGCGAAACGGGCCACGGTGCACGCGCACACGTTCAACGAGGCAGGCTTTCGCTGCGCGCTCAACGACGACGCGATGGCCAGCGAGAAGCTGGCCGAGGGCATCCGTGCGTTCGCAGCCGATGCCGCCAAGCTCGACGCGATGATCGAGGCCTTGCCATGACGACCCGCTGCGACCGCACCCAGGCCTGGGCCGCACTGGCCGGCCACTACCAGGCGCATGGCCGCGACTTCGACCTGCGCGACGCGTTCGCGCGCGACCCGGCGCGCGCCTCGACGCTGAGTTGCGAAGCCCCCGAGGTCTTTGCCGACCTGTCGAAGAACCTCGTCGACGTCGCGACGATGAAGTTCCTGCTCGACCTGGCGCATGAGTGCGGCATCGAGCCGCGACGCGACGCGATGTTCGCCGGCGAGCCGATCAACGCCACCGAGGGCCGCGCGGTGCTGCACAGCGCGTTGCGTGCGCCGCGCGGTGCCGCGGCCTTCTCCGACGACGTGCACGGCGTGCTCGACGCGATGCTGGCCTATGCCGACGTGCAGCGTGACAGTGCCACGAGCGGCATCCGCCACGTCGTCAACATCGGCATCGGCGGCAGCGACCTCGGGCCGCAGATGGTCGTCACCGCGCTCGAGCCTTGGGTGCCCACCGGCCTGCAGATGCACTTCGTCAGCAACGTCGACGGCCACGACCTGATCCGCGTGCTGCGGCGCCTGAATGCGCGCGAGACCCTGTTCATCGTCGCGTCGAAGACCTTCACGACGCAGGAGACGATGACCAATGCGCTGGCGGCACGCCAGTGGTTCCTGGCGCAGGAGGGCATGACCGAAGCCGACATCGCGCGCCACTTCGCCGCCACCACGACCAACGTGCGCGCCGCGGCCGAGTTCGGCATCACCACCACGTTCGGCTTCTGGGACTGGGTCGGCGGCCGTTACTCGCTGTGGAGTGCGATCGGCCTGCCGATCGCGCTGGCCGTGGGCGGCAGTAATTTCCGGGCGCTGCTCGACGGTGCGCACGCGATGGACCGCCACTTCACCGAGGCGCCGCTGGCACGCAACCTGCCGGTGCTGCTGGCGCTGATCGACCTCTGGTACCGCAACTTCCACCACTTCACGAGCCGCTCGGTCGCGCCCTACCACCAGGGCCTCGCGCGGCTGCCGGCCTACCTGCAGCAGCTCGAGATGGAGAGCAACGGCAAGCGTGTGGACATGCACGGCGAGCCGCTGCCCTATGCCACGAGTCCGGTGGTCTGGGGCGAGCCCGGCACCAATGGCCAGCACGCCTACTTCCAGATGCTGCACCAGGGCACCGATGTCGTGCCGGTCGAGTTCATCGCCGTCAAGCGCGCGCAGCATGGCCTCGTGGACTCGCACACCAAGCTGCTCGCCAACTGCCTGGCGCAGAGCCAGGCGCTGATGCTCGGCAAGAGCGCCGACGAGGCGCTGGCCGAATCGGCGCCGACCGCGGCCGCCGGCTACGACCGCGCGCGCCTGGCGCAGCACCGCAGCTTCCCGGGCAACCGGCCGAGCACGACGCTGGTGCTCGACGAGCTGACGCCGCGTTCACTCGGCGCGCTGATCGCGCTCTACGAGCACCGGGTGTTCACCACCGGCGCGCTGTGGGGCATCAACAGCTTCGACCAATGGGGTGTCGAACTCGGCAAGGCGCTCGCGAACCGGCTGCTGCCGCGCTTCGCGAGCGGCGATGCGAGCGGGCTCGACGCCTCCACCGCCGCGCTGCTCGCGCGCCTGCGCTCATGAGCCCCGCCCGGCCGCCCGAAGGGGCTCGCGCCGCAGCGCATGGCGCGGAGGCTTCGTGGTGACCCGGCGCACGGTCGTCTTCGACGTCGGCGGCGTGCTCGTGCAGTGGCAGCCGCTCGAACTGATGCGCGTCCATTTCGGCGACCGGGCGCGCGACGACGCCGGTGCCCGGGCGGTGATGGCCCAGGTGTTCCAGACCTTTGCGCCCGAGGCCGATTGGGGTGCCTTCGACCGCGGCCATGTCGAGCCCGACGTGCTGGCCGAGCGCATCGCCGTGCGCACCGGGTATCCGCGCGCGCAGGTCGCGTCGCTGATCGCGGCGATTCCGGATCACCTGCAGCCGATGCCGGACAGCGTTGCGCTGCTGCGGCGCGTGCGTGCGGCCGGGCATCGGCTGGCGCTGCTGTCCAACATGCCGCGGCCCTATGCCGCGCACCTCGAAAGCGCGCACGAGTGCTTCGGCTGGTTCGAGCACCGCACCTGGTCCGGCCGCCTGGGCGTGATGAAGCCGCAGCGCGAGATCTTCGACCACATCCGCGACGCGGCCGGGCTCGACCTGGCGCATGCGGTGTTCGTCGACGACCACCACGGCAACGTCGCCGCGGCGCGCCGCTACGGCTGGCAGGCGCTGCAGTTCACGTCGGCGGCGCAGTGCGAGGCGGACCTGCGCGCGGGCGGCTGGCTCTGAGCCGCGCCGCGGTCGGCGTCGCCTAGCGGCGCGGCGCCGTCGCCAGCACGCGCGCGATCAGCGCCTTGTCGTCGGGCAGCAGTCCGGCGCCGGTCAGGCGTGTGGTCACCGTGACCCAGTTGCGATCGGCCGCGAAGACGCGACGGAACAGCGGCAGCGACTCGTCGGTGCGTCCCATGTTGACCAGCGCCACGGCGTGCCAGTAGACGATCTCGAGGTTGCCAGGCAGCAGGCGGGCCGCCGTCGCGTACGCACGCAGGGCGGCCGCATGGTCCTTGCGCTCGACGGCCAGGTCGCCTTCGTTCATGTGGTTGTAGGCGCGCTGCACGCGGACCAGACGGCGCAACTCCTCGAGCGGCCGCGCACTGTCGTCGACGCGCAGGTCGAACAGGCGATCGACCCATGGCTTGCCCGACGGCGTGGCCCGCACGACGACCAGCGCGGCCGACTGCTTGCCGCGCAGGTCTCCGCCGGCGGCCTGCGCCGCGTCGAGCGCCGCCAGCAGGCGCTCGGCCAGGTCGCCCTTCGCACCCTCGAACGCCTTGGCCATCGCGGGCCAGACGCGATCGCTGCGCATCAGGTTGGCCTGCACCGAGTAGCCGCTGCCCACGTGGTGACCGGCGGCCTGGATGTTCATCCGGCCGGTGTGCGCGGCCACACGCCCTTGCACGTCGATCATCGCCACCTGGCGCACGTCGCGTTGTTCGTCGGCCGCCAGCAGCGCCGCCAGCGTGTCCGCCGCGCTGCGCCCTGTGCGCATCAGCTCAAGCCCGCGCCGCCCGTACTCCGGGTCGACGAAGGACTGCGTCGCCACCGCGCCGACGCCGGACTCGGCCCAGGGCACGATGGGCCCAACGCCGAACCAGTGCGACTGCACCGCCACGCCGATGTCGCCCGTCGCGGCATCGCGCGCCACGATCGAGTAGGTGTGCACGGGCCGGGTCGGCCGCGGCGACGACGCGTCGGTTATCGCCGCGCCGGGCGCAGCGAACGCGGCGCTGGCCGCGCACAGCAGGCCCGCGACCAGCCAGCCCCTCATCGCCGCGCGAGCCAGGTCTCGGCCAGGCGCACCCACATCGTCGCGCCGAGCGGAATCAGGTCGTCGTTGAAGTCGTAGCTCGGGTTGTGCAGCATGCACGGGCCCATACCGTGGCCGCTCTGGCGGTGGCTTCCGTCGCCGTTGCCGATCAGGAAGTAGCAGCCGGGCTTGTCGAGCAGGAAGTAGCTGAAGTCCTCGGCACCCATCGTCGGCTCGAAGTCGAGCACGTTGGCCGCGCCGGCCACGTCGGCGGCCACCTTGCGGAAGAACGCGGTCTCGGCCTCGTGGTTGATCGTCGGCGGGTAGTTGCGGTGGAACTCGAACGCGCACGTCACGCCGAAGGCCGCCGCCGTGCCGTCGACCACTTCCTTCATGCGGCGCTCGATCAGGTCCAGCACCTCGAGCGTGAAGGTGCGCACCGTGCCTTCGAGCACGCAGCTGTCGGGCACCACGTTGGTCGCCTCGCCGGCGTGGATCATCGTCACCGAAATCACCGCGGCGTCGATCGGCCGCTTGTTGCGCGTGACGATGGTCTGGAAGGCCTGCACCATCTGGCAGGCCACCGGCACCGGGTCCAGCCCCAGGTGCGGCATCGCGCCATGCGCGCCCTTGCCGGTGATCGTGATCTTGAACTCGTTGCTCGAGGCGAAGCAGGGCCCGGGCTTCACGGCGAACTGGCCCACCTTCATGCCCGGCCAGTTGTGCGCGCCGAAGATGGCCTCCATCGGGAACTTCTCGAACAGGCCGTCCTTGATCATCTCGCGCGCGCCGCCGCCGCCTTCCTCGGCCGGCTGGAACACGAGGTAGACGGTGCCGTCGAAGTTGCGGTGCTTGGCCAGGTGCTTGGCCGCGGCCAGCAGCATCGCGGTGTGGCCGTCGTGGCCGCAGGCGTGCATCTTGCCGGCGTGGGTGCTGGCATGCGCGAACTTGTTGTGCTCGGTCATCGGCAGCGCGTCGATGTCGGCGCGCAGGCCCACGGCGCGGCTGGACGTGCCGTTCTTGACGATGCCCACCACGCCGGTGGTGCCCAGCCCGCGGTGGACCGGGATGCCCCAGTCGGTGAGCGCCTGCGCGATCAGGTCGCTGGTGCGCTTCTCCTCGAAGCACAACTCGGGGTGGGCGTGGATGTCGCGCCGAAGGCCTGCGATGGCGGCTGCATCGGCCAGGATCGATTCGATGACTTTCATGGCGGCTCCCGCGAGGACTGGCCGCAGTTTACGCAGCCAGCCAAGCAAACACCGCGGGTCCGGCTTTGCCGGCCCGCTGGTGTTGCCCCCTCGAGGGGGAGCGGCGAAGCCGCTCCGGGGGTGGGCTATCTCCGGACTTTGCCGTCGCCCGACAGGATGGTCAGGTCGACGAAGCGCGAGCCCGCATGTTTGCTGGCGCCGAAGTCGACGTAGAAGCCGCCGAGGTTGAACTCGCGCAACGACTCCATCGCGCCGATCAGTGCGTCCTGGGTCGGCGCATTGCCGGCGCGTCGCAGCGCCTCGGCCATCGTCTTGGCCGCCACGTAGCCCTCGATGCTGCTGTAGTTGGGTTCGAACTTGGCGCCGCCGGCCTGGCCCGCGGCGAGGTACTCGCCCGAAATCAGCGTGACCGGCGAGTAGGGGTAGGGCATCACCTGGCTCACGACCACGCCGCGCGCGTCGCTGGCCAGCTCGTCGGCCAGGGCCTTGGTGCCGACGAAGCTGACGTTGTAGAAGGTGCCGCCGAAGCCGGCCTTGCGCGCCGCGCGGATGAACGCGGCACAGGACTTGTAGGCGCTGATCTGCACGATCGCGTCGGGCTTGCCGGCCAGGATCGACTTGACCGCCGCGTCCACGTCCACGGTGTTGCGCTCGACCGTGCCCATGCCGGCGGGTTCCAGCCCCAGCGGCTTGAGCGCGCGCACCACGCCGTCCAGGCCTGCCTTGCCGTACGAGTCGTTCTGATAGAACACGCCGATGCGCTTGATGCCCACCGAGGTGACCTGCTTGACGATCTCGCCCGTCTCGTCGAAGTACGACGCGCGCACGTGGAAAGCGTAGCGGTTGAAGGGCTCGCGCAGCGCCTGGGCCCCGGTGAACGGCGCGATGAAGGGCATGCGCGCCGCGGTGGCCACCGGCAGCGCGGCCAGGCTGGTCGGCGTGCCGATGTAGCCGAAGAGGGCGAACACGCCCTCCTTGACCAGCAGTTCGGTGTTGGCCTTGCAGCGGTCGGGCTCGTAGCCGTCGTCCAGACTTTTCAGCTCGACCGAGCGGCCGTTGATGCC
>DATLIE010000168.1:0-3216 GCA_035539635.1 Burkholderiaceae bacterium | reverse complement strand
GGCCAAGCGCAAGCGCCGCGAGCTCGAGATGGAGAGCAAGCTGCACGGCAACCTCGACGGCGCGATGAAGTTCGTCAAGGGCGACGCCATCGCGGGCATCGTCATCATCGTGATCAACCTGCTCGGCGGCCTCGCGGTGGGTGTGCTGCAGCAGGGCATGGACATGGGCCATGCGATGACGAAGTATTCGGTGCTGACGATCGGCGACGGCATGGTCTCGCAGATCCCCGCGCTGCTCGCCGCGATGTCGGCCGGCCTGATCGTCACGCGCACGTCCGACGCCGAGGACAAGCACCTCGGCGACGCGATGCGCAAGCAGTTCACCGCGAAACCCCGCGTGCTGCTGGTGGCCGGCGGCATCTGCGCCCTGATGGCGCTGGTGCCCGGTTTCCCCACCGTCACCTTCCTCGTGATGGCGGTGGTGCTGGCGGGTGGCGGCGCGCTGCTCACGCCCGTGCTGCGCCAGCGGATGGCCAAGGCGTCGGGTCCGGCCTTCGAGGCCGTGGTCAAGCGCAAGGAAGCCGCGCCCGGCGTGATCGCCACGGCGCTGCCCGCGCCCCACCCCGCCGTGCCGCTGCTGCTCGAACTGCCGCCGCGCGCGCTCGGCGCGGACCAGGGCGCCGCCCTCACGCGGTCGCTCGAGGCGGTGCTCGAACACTTCCAGCTGTCGCTGGGCCTCGCGCTGCCGCGCATCAGCATCCACGCGCGGGCGGCGGGGGGCGACGGCTGGCAGCTGCACGCCTTCGAGGTGCCCGTGGCCCGGGGCGAACTGCCGGAGGGTGACATCGCCACGGGCCTCGCCGGGGCGGTGCGCGAGGCGCTGCGCCGTCACACCGTGCTGTTCCTCGGCATCCAGGAGGCGAGCGCGCTGCTGACCCGCGCGTCGATCGACTACCCCGAGGTCGTGAAGGAAGTGCTGCGCGTGATCCCGATGCAGCGCCTGGCCGACATCTTGCGGCGTCTCGTCGAGGAGGAGGTGTCGGTGCGGCACACGCGCGACATGCTCGAGGCGCTGGCCGAGGCCGGGCAGCGCGAGAAGGACGTGTTCACGCTCGCCGAGTTCGCGCGCATCGCCCTCAAGCGCCACATCAGCCACCGCTACGCGCCCGACGGCCTGCTGCGCGCGACGCTGCTGCTGCCCGACCTGGAGGAGCTGCTGCGCCAGGCGCTGCGCACCAACGGCGGCGCGCAGCAGCTGGCCATCGACCCGCAGGTGGCACGCCAGGTGATCGACCTGATCCGCCAGAGCGTCGAGACCCATGGCGTGGCCGCCATCGTGACCACCGTCGACCTGCGCCGCCACGTGCGCAAGCTGATCGAACTCGACTGCTTCGACGTGCCGGTGCTGTCGTACCACGAGCTGATGCCGTCCTTGCGGCTGGACGTCGCCGACCGTGTCGGCGCGCCGGCCACGGCCCTGCTCGAAGCCGCCTGACCGGGGTCCGCCCCCAACGTTCTCCACGAGACCCAGCGATGCCTTCCTTGACCTCCGCCTTCCCGACGATCCGCCGCCTGGCCGCCGTGCTGCTGGCCTTCGTCCTCGCCGCGTCGGCCTTCGCCGCCCCGCCACCGTACGCCGAACGCAAGGTGCAGCTGGCCGCGCGCGAGCAGCCCATCGCCGCGTTCCTGCAGGATCTGTTCGGGCTGCTCGACGTGCCGGTGTCGGTGTCGCCCGCCGTCAAGGGCGCGGTGAACGGCACGTTCAATGGCGAAGCGGAAGGCATCGCGCGCAGCATCTCGCGGGCGTTCGGCCTCGTGATGTACTACGACGGCGCGGTGATGCACGTCTACACCGCCGGCGAGATGGGCGCCCGCACGCTGCCCACCACGCCGGCCGTGGCCGACAAGGTGATCCGCGCGGCCGGCGAGATGCGCATGGCCGACGCGCGCAACACGCTGCGCACCACGCGCGACGGCGCGGTGATCGCGAGCGGCACGAAACGTTTCATCGAGCAGGTGGAGGAACTCACCCGCGCGAGCCAGGTGAGCCAGGTGGTTCAGCCGCCGATGGGCTTCAAGGTCTTCTACCTGCGCTACGCGTGGGCGCACGACGTGGCGGTGAGCTTCTCCGGCCGCCAGATCCTCGTGCCGGGTGTCGCGAGCATCGTGCGCGCGCTCGTCACCTCGTCGCCGCGCAGCCCCGCGATGCTCGGCCAGCAGGAACAGCTGCTGCGCCCCACGCAGCCGAAGCTCAAGGGCCAGGGCCTCGGCCGCATCCCGGCCCAGCCGGTGCTGGGCCTGCCGGACGCCAACGCCCAGCCCGGCACCGCCGACGTGCTGATGGCCGCCTACGGCGGCGCGGCCACCGGCGGAGGTGGCACGGGCGGCACCCCGCTCGTGCTGGGCGACCTGCAGCAGGTGCGCATCGAGGCCGACACCCGCCTCAACGCGATCATCGTGCGCGACGCGCCGGAACGCCTGCCGTACTACGAGCAGCTCGTGCAGTCGCTCGACGTCGAGCCGCAATCGCTCGAGATCGAGGCCACGATCATCGACATCAACACCGACAAGATGCGCGAGCTGGGCATCAACTGGCGCGGCAACATCGAGAAGAGCTCGGTGCTGTTCGGCAAGGGCGATGCGTCGGACCTGCTGCTGCAGCCCGGCGGTTCCGTGATCGGCTCGGCCATCACCCCCATCGCGCAGGGGGGCGTGATCTCGGCGGTGCTGGGCAACGCGCAGCAGTTCGTGGCCCGCATCAGCGCGCTGCAGACCGAGGGCGCGGCCAAGGTGGTGTCGAGCCCGCAGGTGGTGACACTCTCCAACGTCGAGGCGGTCTTCGACAGCAGCCAGACCTTCTACGTGCGCGTGGCCGGCCGCGAGGAGGTGGACCTCTTCAACGTGTCGGCCGGCACGTCGCTGCGCGTGACGCCCCACGTGTTCAAGGACACCCAGGGCGTGCGCATCAAGCTGCTCGTGAACCTGGAGGACGGGTCGCTGTCGAACGAGAAGGTGGACGCGCTGCCGATCGTGGCGCGCTCGTCGATCAACACCCAGGCGCTGATCTACGAGGGCGAGAGCCTGCTGATCGGCGGGCTGACGCGCGAGTCGTCGCAGAACGGCGTCGAGAAGGTGCCGCTGCTCGGCGACATCCCGCTGATCGGCCACCTGTTCAAGACCCAGCGTGACGGCGGTGGCCGCACCGAACGCATGTTCCTGATCTCGCCGCGCCTGTCGCAGCGCCGCTCAGCGGCCATGGGGCCCGCGCCCGTGGCC